>JAFZLC010000038.1 GCA_017551675.1 Paludibacteraceae bacterium
CACTTTTTTTCGAAGTTTTTTATAATGCGCTGATTCGTAGTGAGAAAAATTTGTCAGAGCATTACCATCCTACCATTACTTACATGGATATGCTCCCTCTCAACATAGATTCTAACATATATTGTCTGTTATATTACACATCATTTCAACAAATAACTTATTAATACTCAATACTTAACAAACATCAAAATTACTTCCTCGCAATAGTATTTACATAAATTCTATAAAAGCTCATATCTAAATGTTTCTCTACGTGAAACAGGTATTGATGTTAAACTATATAAATAATAAATAAGAAGAGATGAAAAACAGGAAAGAAATAGAGAATAAATTGTTATCTTTGCAAAACAGAAGAATACTCAGGTATTTTTCATTGAAACAAAGTATATTCGATGAGTTCTATAAATTCACCGTACAAACAAAAATTAATTTGAGAACCCACCACAATATAATCGTATGATTTCAAGAGAAGAAGTTCTTCAAATTGGACAAATCCAACGTCCTCATGGATTACAAGGGGAATTAACATTCTCCTTCTCATCTGACATCTTCGACGAAATAGAGATTCCCTATTTCATTTGCGAGGTGGATGGAATTCTAGTCCCATTTTTTATCGAAAGCTATCGATTTAAAAATGATGAGGTCGCATTGGTAAAATTCGAAGGTATTGACACAGAGGAAGAGAGTCGATTACTGGTCAACTCTCCCCTATACATAGAAAAGAAATTCATATCCGATGAGATTTCAGGTGATGAGATCGAAGGAGCAGTTTACTACATCGGATTCAAAGTTTATGATGAGAATCTTCAGTCAATTGGCGTAATCAAGGATGTAGATGATGAGACTGAGAACGTTCTCTTCCTGATTGAAGACGAAGATGGAAAAGAATTCATCATACCAGCATGTGATGAGTACATTCTAGAGATTGATGACAACAAAAAAACGATTCAGATGCAGTTGCCTGAAGGGTTGTTATCCATGAATGATGAAGAATAAAAAGCAGAAAAAGAGATTCAAGATATGAAAGAAAATGAAATGATATTTGGCATCCGTGCCATCATAGAGGCTATCAGGTCAGACAAGCAAATAGACAAAATCATTTTGAAAAATGATTTGCAGAGCGAATTAGCAAAAGAGTTGTTTGCAGAGTTGAAAGCAATGCCTAACGTGCAAGTTCAACGTGTTCCTGGCGAAAGACTCAATCGATACACGAGAAAGAATCATCAAGGTGCAATAGCCTTTATCAGTCAGACCACTTATCAAATGATTTCAGATCTCATTCCATTGTTATTTGACGAAGGCAAATCTCCGTTATTTGTTGTTTTGGATGGAGTGACTGATGTTCGAAACTTTGGAGCCATTGCGCGTACGTGTGAATGTGCGGGTGTTGACGCTATCGTCATTCCTATGAAAGGTGGTGCTGCTGTCAATGCTGATGCCATCAAAACTTCTGCAGGTGCACTACATACGATTCCCGTATGCAAAGAAAGCAGTCTGGTTTCTGCACTGAAATTCATGAAACAATGTGGTATTCGAGTTGTGGCTGCCTCCGAAAAAGGAAGTCTGAACTATACGCAATCCAACCTACACGATCCTGTAGCAATTGTGATGGGTGCAGAAGACAAAGGTGTGTCTCCTGAGGTCTTACGTCTATGCGACGACATGGTACGAATACCTATCAAGGGAAAGATATCTTCCTTGAATGTGTCGGTTGCAGCAGGAGTAATGATTTACGAAGCGGTCAGACAACGAGAAGAATAACCTAGCAAACATTGAGCAAAAGTGGAAATATTATACGAAGATAATCATATCATCATTGTCAACAAGAACTGCAAAGAGATTGTGCAAGGAGACAAGACGGGAGACAAGCCCCTATCGGAGCTTGTGCAAGAGTATCTTAAAGAGAAATATGCAAAACCCGGCAATGTCTTCATCGGTGTAGTACATAGATTAGATCGTCCCGTAAGCGGATTGGTTGTATTTGCCAAAACGTCCAAAGCATTGAGTCGGTTGAACGAGATGTTTCGAGTGCATGATTTAACGAAACGTTATTGGGCAATTGTAAAGAACCGTCCTCCCAAGGATGAAGATTTTCTGACAAATTACTTGGTTAGAAACGAGCGTCTCAACAAAACCTTCGTCTACGACGAACGGGTTGAAGGCAGCAAGAAATCAAATCTAACCTATAAAGTGATTGGGAAGACAGACAATTACTATCTACTTGAAGTGGATTTGATGACAGGAAGGCATCATCAGATACGTTCTCAGTTGGCACATATCGGATGTCCTATAAAAGGAGATTTAAAGTACGGTTATCCAAGATCCAACAAAGATGGCGGAATAAGTCTCCACGCAAGATCCATCCGATTCATCCATCCTGTTTCGAAACAGGATATTCGTGTGATAGCGCCAACGCCGCATGATGACGTTTTGTGGCAAGAGTTTGAAAAACAAGCGAAAGAAGAAAACTAAATGAAGCGGAATCCAATTTATATAAGAGTCTTTATATTGGTTGTCTGTTTATGGACATCCCTATTTTCTCTGAATGCAGAAGGATACGAACAGATTCAGGCTCTATTTGACTCCATCAAAGAGTGTAGAAGTGATTCGCAAAAGATTGAAATGAATGCGCGATTGACCCAAAAGATTTCCGCACTTTTGGAAGATCCATCCTCATTTGACAATCCTTTCGATCAATTATATAATTTGGGGAAAATATACTCAGACGACAAGGTCGTCCGCATCTATACATGGTCATTTCCACTGGAAGACAAAAGTTATCAATACGGAGGATTCATTCAATATAGGCAGAAGGGAGTTGTGACCACTACCCCACTCCAAATGGCAGGCGAACCAATCGTACCCGCAGAGAACGGGAAAATAGACAGTAAGCATTGGTATGGCGCATTGTATTACAAAGTTTTCAAAGTAAAGAAAAAGAGAGAAATATACTACATAGCCTTGGGATGGTCTGGCTACAACGCCGCAACTGATTTTAAAATCATAGAGCCCATTCAATTTGCCAAAAACGGGAAATTGCAAAACATGGGAAAGATGGTGTTTAAAGAGACAGGCAGGAAGACTCCGTTTCGAATCATCTTAGAATATAATTCAGATGGCAAGGTGGCATTGGACTACGATTCACAAAAGGGAAAGATTCTGTTTGATCATCTTTCTCCCATCGACCCCATCTACACAGGCATTCGTTCCTATTACGGGCCCGACTTCACCTATGATGCATTCATATTAAAAAAAGGTGATTGGTATTTCACGGAAAACATTGATGCAAGAAACAGATAATGACAATCAATAAATTAATGATAAAATGAAACATAAAATAAAAATGTTAGCTATGGCAACAATACTAATGACATCTTGCGGAACAGGAAACGAGAAACAAGAAAGTGAAGAATCGTTCAACTACCATGTAGACCGATTTGCAGACGTAGAGGTTCTTCGTTATCAAGTTCCTGATTTTGAAAGTTTAAGCTTACAACAGAAAAAACTAATCTATTATTTATCACAAGCTGCTATTGAAGGAAGAGATATTCTGTATGATCAGAACAACAAATACAATCTGACCATTCGAAAGACGTTGGAAGCCCTATTCCTCAACTATTCTGGAGATCGTCAAAACAAAGAGTTCGAAGGCATCATCACCTATTTAAAGCGTGTATGGTTTTCCAACGGTATCCATCATCACTATGCCACAGACAAATTCGAACCTGAATTTTCAAGAGCCTATTTCGAGATGGTTGTTCAAACACTTCCTGCTAATGTTTTACCATTAGAGGAATACAATGGTGATGTTAAGAAGTTACTAAGCGCTATATCTCCTGTCATTTTCGATAAGAGTCTATATGCAAAGCGTGTGAATCAAGCAGAAGGTGTGGATGTCATAGCCACTTCTGCCAACAACTATTACGAAGGGGTAACGGAGAAGGAAGTAGATAATTTCTACAATGCCATGAGGAATCCGAACGACTCAATGCCAATCTCTTACGGATTGAACAGTAAGCTTGTCAAAGAGAACGGAAAGTTGGTCGAGAAGGTATGGAAAGTAGGTGGCATGTATTCCAAGCCTATAGAAAAGATTGTTGGTTGGTTAGAAAAAGCTGCAGAGGTAGCGGAGAATGACAAGCAAAGAAGTGTTATTCATTCGTTAATCGACTACTATACAACAGGAGACTTGTTAACATTTGATGAATACAGTATTCTATGGGTGCAAGACACTGATTCTCGTATTGATTTTGTCAATGGTTTCATTGAAACATACGGAGATCCATTGGGAATAAAAGCAAGTTGGGAATCCGTGGTTAACTTTAAGAACATTGAAGCAACCAAAAGAACGGAGAAGATTTGTGCGAATGCGCAATGGTTTGAGGTCCATTCACCAATTGACCCTCGATTCAAGAAACCTGAATGCAAAGGAGTCAGTGCAAAGGTCATCAACGCAGCCATCTTAGGTGGTGATTGTCATCCTGCCACACCAATTGGAATCAACTTACCGAATGCTAATTGGATTCGTCAAATGCATGGATCGAAGTCCGTCACATTGGAAAACATTACGGAAGCGTATGACAAAGCAAGCATAGGAAATGGATTCAACGAAGAGTTCGTATGGAGTCAGACTGAGATTGATTTAATCGAGAAGTATGGTTTCCAGTCAGACAATCTACACACCGACTTGCATGAATGTTTAGGACACGGATCCGGACAGATGTTGCCTGGCGTTAGTCAAGACACCTTGAAGGTATACGGAGCTACAATCGAGGAGGCGCGAGCAGATTTGTTCGGTTTGTACTACGCAGCAGATCCTAAGATGGTAGAACTAGGATTATTACCTAATATGGATGCATACAAGGCAGAGTATTATAAATATATGATGAATGGGTTGATGACTCAATTAACTCGTATAGAGATAGGAAATAACATTGAGGAGTCGCACATGCGTAATCGCCAGTTGATTGCACGATGGGTTTATGAGAAAGGTAAAGACCAGCAAGTGGTAGAATTGAAGAAAAGAGATGGAAAAACATTTGTAGTGATCAATGATTATGAAAAGATGAGAACACTCATTGGAGAGTTGTTGGCAGAGATACAAAGAGTAAAGTCAGAAGGAGACTTTAATGGTGCCAAGCAGTTGGTAGAGCAATATGGTGTGAAAGTGGATCCTGAATTACACAAGGAGATAAAAGCGCGCTATGAGGCATTAAACTTAGCACCATACAAAGGATTTGTTAATCCTGTTTACCGTCCTATTACCAATGACAAAGGAGAAATCATCGACATTAAAATAGATTACACAGAAAGTTTTGTCAAACAAATGATTCGTTATTCGAAAGAATTTAGTAATCTGTAAAAAAAGGGGAAACGCAAGGCAATATAGATGATTAACATCTGAGCCTTGCGTTTTTTTTCTCAAAAATTATTTAAGGACTGCCTTAAAAATTTTGTTTCTGGTGTTATGTTATCCAAATCATTTACAACTATAACGCGCATCACTCTAGTACGTACCTTTCGATCATAACGAGTGGCTGGCAGCCATTTCCCACTAGTTCGTTCCACTGCTCTATACACTACTTCATCCAATTTGGCATTTGTACTTTTTTTCACTTTTAAATTGGTAATTGAGCCATCACGTTCCACAACAAACTGAACTCCGAACCTAAGATTCGATTTCTCCTCTTCTGTAAGGTTCTTGTATTCTTCGCTTCTATAAATATATGTTAGAACCTCATTATAAAATCTCACTTCTCCATTCTCATTATTTCTGTAACAAGCAGTATAATCCACATTCATAAAGATGGAGGTGTCACTTTCTATTTGATCTAAAAAGGCTTTAGGAACAGGTTTTGGATCAAATTCTGGAGGAGGAGGAACCATATTTGTCAAACTATCCCAACCCTCATAAAACCAATCAGGAAGTCTAATTTCACCATCTTGATAAATAAAATCATCCTCATTCACAAATGAAATAACAGTAGTATCTTCATCAGCAGTAATAGGTTTTGCTGTTTGCTGATTTTCGCAAGCAGACAATGACAACATTGAAGTAGCCAATCCGACAATCTTTATTGCCTTACCAGCCTGTTGTCTAAGATAGAGTTGGTTCTCTATGTAACGTACTTCCGACTCACATTTAGGGCAAGTACCTTTGCAATTCCCTTTGTTGGAGCATGGCGTTGGATTGTAATATATATCATTTGCATCCGCAATGACCTTGCGTATCTCTTTTAGTTTATTGCATTTGTTTTTTCCATTGTTCATAAGCTATACATCTTTAATTTAGGCTCTAACACGAACTCTTAAAGTAGAGTTTGAACCACCTCCACAAACATATTAAATTTTCCGCAAACAGACTATACAAGTTTCGTAAATTAGTAATAAATACGTATCTTTGCAAAACCAAAAAAAAGGCTCCGTAGTTCAGTTGTATAGAATGTCAGATTCCGGTTCTGAAGATCGCGGGTTAGAATCCCGCCGGGGTCACAAAAATTTTTAAGCAATAAAGCTCAATCGATTAGTCGGTTGAGCTTTTCCTTTTCATGATTACAAAGATGGAACAATTCAAATCACTGATTAGGCCTATCTGATTTTTGCATCAAATTCACTTCCCTTTTTGTATCATAAACAATTATGCCTTTCTCATCTATATATCCTCTGTTTTCATATTCTTCCTCTTCATCGATATCAACAGGAACAGCCTCATCCTCATAGTGGGTTTTCAGATGAAAATAATAATAGATTTTCAAGTTATTGTCGATAGTGAAGTAGTTCTCGTCAATCAGGACATCTTCCACTATTCTCACTGAACTATGGTTGCTCATACATTGAGATGAGATAAGTCCACAGTTCTTATCAAAAGTGATTATGTAGCCCATGTTATCTTCTGTATCGAAACTTTTACATATTAGAGTGAAAAAATGGGAAGTATCAGGTAAATATCCTATCAAGCAATCATCTGTATTCAACAAATTCTTGTCAGCATAGGCATAGTACTTTAAGTCTCGCCATGATAGATCATATTCCTCAGAATAAGAGGGATCCTCTTCACTCGCACGAACATCCATTCGTAGAGTGAACGGCAACAACAGTGGTTTGCTTGATTCCACCATCAATCTGAATCTCTTTCGGTATTGGTTCTCTATCTCAGCATTATAAGCCTCTATTTCTTCATGTGAAGGATCGTATTTTCGGCGGATGATGTGTCCATTCAGTTTATTCCTATATTCCTTATACCAACCATCATCGGATTTCTGCAGCGAAATCTCAACGTTAGCATCCACATTATCATCATCTGGAATATAAGCATTAATACTATCGTTGCGATATGTATCTCTTTCCGAATGACTATTACATGATAAGAATAGAATAGGCATAATAACAACAAATGCAAATACTAATTTATTCATATAGGAACTTTTTTTGTTAACAGAACAAATGTACAAAAACAAGTATAATTTTAAATGATCCATTCTTACAATAAATTCGTCAATCAACAAAAAACCGAAGTAGACATGCTACTTCGGTTTTTATATATTAAGCATTATAATTTGCTTTTTTTTATTTCTCTATAGGAACGATACGGAAGTTATCGACACACATAAAGATTTGAGGTTCGCCTTCAGGATTTCCGAATTGAAGGAAGCTGAAGTTTGTTGCTTGTTTCAACTTATCTTTATAGTTGTAGTTAGCAACTGGCTCATCGCTTGATGTATTATGACAGAACTCTGTCAAAGGAATTGTGATAGTAGTCCAAGAGTCAGTATAGAAACCATCTGGAGTATTCTCGTAAGGTTTCCAGAAACAGATTGGAGAGAAATCACGTCCGTGTTTATCAGGAGAATTGATTGGACCAAAGAAGATTTCTGTTCTGATTCCTTTGTAAGGGATCTCTTTTGGAACGAAAACTTCAAATTTCAAAGCCAACTCTTCCAACTCATATTTTTCGAACACGTTACCAGCTACAGAGACAGGTCCACGACCACCCTCAAGAGGGTTAGCCACATATTGAATCCAAACTGTTTGGTTCATAGACCATGCGTTAGAATATTTTGCATAAAGGAATCCATAATCCTTGCTGCATGGTTCTGGCAATTTAGCGCCGTTAGGGAATGGAGTGATTGAATCACCCATTTCAAGTGTACCAGTGATAAGTTCTCCCTCTTCATCCATAGGGCTCCATCCACCCCAAGTTGGCAAATATTTGTCGAAGTTAACAATCGTATTACGGTTGTCTCTGAAGAAAAATTTTGATAATGAGTTACCATTAGGAGAGCTTACTCTAATACGTCCGTCCTTAGTACCTTCTGGCACAATGACTTCAACCATAGTATCGTTTTGAGAAACAATCTCGGCAGGGGTTTCTACGTCTGGGAATGTGATGACCGCTCCTGACAAATTTTTTCCATAAATGATAGCTTTTCCTCCATCTGGAACAAACTCACACTTCATACTTGTTAACTGAGGAACGAGGCAACAGACCTTCTTGCTACTATTATTCCCGCCCTGATCGCCATTACTACAACTGCTCATCAATCCTGCACAAAGCAAAGAAGCAATGAATAAAATTTCTTTTCTCATATCTATTCGTATTTAAATTTGTTTTTCTAAGTTATCAGATTAGGTGATACCGAAAGTACCATTTCATTCTAATATATGCAAACCTAAATAAAAGATTTGTCAATTCCAAAAAAATTTTAACTCAATTTAGCACTTTTTTGAAAATTTTCGTGTTTTTATCATATCATCAAAAAAAGAGCGAAACCTCACGACATACAAAAACAAAGTAGCATCAGATTATCAAGCAGAGGACATTTCAAACATCAACATCTTCGCAAAAAGAGATACTAACTCACAACAACTATAAAGGTGAAATAGATTCCAAAATTTCACAAAATGAGTTTACGGAACCCGTCTAATGAATCATAATTCTTTGAAGGTGAGCAGGGAAAGCTTTTCTCCATCCCATGTTGCATAACTAAAATTGGTAATCCAATCGCCTAATATCAACACTCTTTTATCATTTGGGATTGTGAGATCTAACATAATATGGCGATGTCCGAAAATGAAATAGTCAATTTCAGAATGCGTTGCAGAATACTCCTTTGCAAACTTCACCAAATACTCTTTGTCTTCACCCAAATATTGTTCTCCTGCAGTGCCTTGTTTCTTCTTTCTGTTATATCGAGACCATGCATATCCAAACGGAACAGTCAGACGAGGATGAATCGTCTTGTACAAAGCTTGGCAGAATTTGTTTCTAAAGAATTTTCTCATGAAGCGGAACGACCGACTTGGATCTCCCAATCCGTCGCCATGAGCCACATAAAAATGTTTACCATCCAATTCTATTTCAACACTATCCGTATAGACCGTTGCGCCAATCTCTTTGGGAAAATAGTCGAAGAGCCATGTGTCATGATTACCAGTAAACAGATAGACAGGGATACCTTCATCCACAAACTCAGCCATTTTCCCTATGAAACGGACAAATCCCTTTGGAACAACATTTTTATATTCAAACCAATAATCAAACATATCGCCCACCAAATAGAGAGCCTTTGCCGTCGGTTTGATCTGGTTGAGCCAACGCACCAAGCGTTTTTCACTCTCAATAGGATCTTCATACACATTCAATCCCAAATGAGCGTCAGACGCAAAATAAACTATCTTCCCTGTCGAATCCATCTCTTATAGCAATCCTAATTCCAACAAAGCTTCTTCCGACATTCTCTCTTTCGTCCATTCTGGTTCAAAAACCAAATTGACAACAGCCTCTTTCACTCCTTCTATTCCCTCCACTTTCTGCTTCACATCTTCCAATATGAAATCAGCAGCAGGACAGTTAGGTGCCGTCAACGTCATATCAATCGTAACTGTTCCATCTTCCTTAACGTCAATGTTATAAACCAATCCAAGTTCATATATATCAACAGGAATTTCTGGATCATATACGGTCTTCAAGACTGAGACTATCTTTTCTTCTAATTCTAAAAACTCATTCATAACAATCGTATTTACGTTTTTAATGAACTCTTACCAATACCACAATTAACACCTACATGAAACATACGAATCGTACATTTCGTTTCTTACAACAATGGACTGAACAAACGAGCCAATGACTCTTTTATCTTCCTGCGAGATGGTCTCTCCATCCACTCTTTCTCATCAATCTTCACTGAATTTCTCAAATCCTCTTCAAAGACTGATATGAGATTTGTAGTGGTGTTTTGATCATACACAATGGTATTTAATTCGAAATTTTGCTCGAAACTTCTGAAATCCATATTTGCACTTCCAATAAAGGAGATGTCATCATCCACAATCGTCATCTTACTATGGATGAAACCTGGCTGATAAAGATAAACCTTAATACCAGCTTTAAACATCTGTTCAAGGAAGGAATAGGAGCTATACAAAGTCACCTTCGCATCCGACTTCTTCGGCAATATCAAACGCACATCAACGCCCGACAACGAAGCAATCTGCAAAGCTGTAATCAAACTTTCAGGAGGAATGAAATATGGTGTTTCGATAAAGATCCGCTTCTTTGCCATTGCAAAGGACTTCACATAAATCTGCATGATCGATTCCCATTGCATATCCGGACCACTTATCACTGTTTGAATCATCACATCTCCTTTGTTCTCCGGCTGAGGATAATATTCACTATCCTCCACCAATGATTGTTTAACGAAGTACCAATCCTCAAAGAAGGTCTTTTGAAGACCCAACACTACACCACCCTCCAATCGAGCATGTGTGTCGCGCCATTTTCCCCATGACAAACCTTCCAAATAACGATCTGCAATATTAATACCTCCCGTATAAGCAATCACACCATCTATCACCAAGATTTTACGGTGATTTCGGTAATTCACATGACTACTAATGTATGGCAGACGCACCTCCAAGAAGCTCTCCACCTCAATACCTTCAGCGCGCAACTCCTCCATGTGACGTTTCTTAAATCGCCAACTTCCCACATCATCAATAATCACACGCACCTTCACGCCCTCTCTCGCCTTCTCTTTCAAAGCCTCCATCATGCGAGTACCCAAGTCATCTGGAATAAAAATGTAATATTCCAAATTGATATGATGTTTCGCATTCTTTATGTCTTGAAAAATAGACTCATACAAGGCATTTGCATCGGTATAAACCGAAATGGCATTATTCTCAAACAACGGGGAATCAGCATTAGATGCCGCCACCTTTGCAACTGCTAATTGATTGTCGGTAAGCGACAAATTAGAAAGATCACGAGACGTCACCACCTCGTAATTCTTCAAAAGGTGGAAACTTCGTTTGGAGATAATTCTTTTCTTCCTGAATTTTTTTCCAACAAGCAGATAAAAAAGAAATCCGACAACAGGAACAAAAAGGAGGACAAAAATCCAGGCGATTGACTTAACTGGATTTCTGTTTTCCATCAACAAGAAAAGTATCGTCGTAAGGATGGTATAAAAATAGACCACCAATAAAACAATATATGCTATTTCCCAAATAATCATCTATTCCTTTTTTTTACCTTCTGTTATCAGTTCATTTACATTTCCGATAAAAAGAAATATCATTTTCACCCAACATCTGGTACTTATATTTTTGTATATTAGGATTTTCCGTATCAAACACAGGGGCTTTCACACCATCACCAATCACCAACGAATGATTACATTCAACACGAACCTCATCCCATAAATCTTCATCTATAAAAGATTGAAGGAACATTTTACCTCCTTCCACAATCAATGATTCAACGCCCTTCTCATACAAAAGATCCAACATGGCTTTTAGGTTCACTCGTCCATCCCCAAAAAATTCACACTCCAGATACTCTACATTCGGACAGGAATCGTTCGGTTTTTGTTTCGTGATGACATACGTCAAGCATGATCTATCGTACAGTTTTGCAGTCTGCGACACTTTAAGTTCTCTATCCAAAAGAATCCGTATAGGTTGTTTTCCTTGCACATAACGAACAGTTAATGAAGGGTCATCCATCAATGCCGTGTTGGTTCCAACAAGTATGGCCGACTCCCCTGCACGAAACTTGTGCATTTCAATCAGCGACTCGTTCGATGAAATACGAAGGGGCGATTCGGAAGAATCCTTTCTCAATCGATCTACATATCCATCATGAGTCATAGCCCATTTCAAAAACACATACGGTCTTTTTTGCTCATGGTAGGTGAAAAAACGTCGGTTCAACCATCTGCCCTGCTCATTCATCACACCATACTGAACATTCACACCTGCCGCACGCAATTTTTCAATTCCTTTGCCATCCACTGCTGGAAAAGGATCTCTATTACAGACAACAACATTAGGAATGCCTTTCTCTAAAATCAAATCTGCACAAGGAGGCGTTTTACCATAATGGCAACACGGCTCCAAACTCACATACATCGTTGATTTACGAAGAAGAGTTGCATCAGAGACTGAAGCAATCGCATTAACTTCAGCATGAGGTCCTCCATATTTTTGGTGATATCCCTCCCCTATAATCTTATCATCACACACAATCACAGCACCAACCATTGGATTAGGCGAAACCTCTCCAAACCCTTTTTCTGCCAATTGAAGGCATCTGCGCATATACTCCTCGTCTGTCATATAATTGAAATAAAACTCAAAGATACAACAAAAGCCTAAAAACTCCAAAAATATTGTTCTTCCTTTTGTGTGGGAGTGCATGTTTCACAATAGAGACGAATACAACATTTATCACATCGAGGAGAAACAGCTGTGCAATACTTTTTCCCATGTTCAATCATCTGGCGATAGAGCTCCTTCATCTGGTTCGATGGAACGAACTGACACAAGGTCTTCTCCGTCATCTCAACATTCTTAGACAATGAAATTCCTGTTCTATACGAAACTCGCTGAACATGTGTATCTACAGGAAATGCGTCCACACCAAAAGCCTCAACAGAAAGCAGATTAGCCGATTTTCTTCCCACACCTGGAAGTGACAGCAACGCCATTCGGTCGGATGGCACCTCACCGCCATATCTTTGATCGATTATCTGTGCAGAGTCCCGAAGGTATGTCACCTTCACATCCGAATAGGTAACTTCTTGAATTATCTGTGACAACTCATCGGCATCCGACAGACTTAATGCATGTGCATCAGGGTACCTTTCAAAGAGTGTAGGAAGAATGCGATTCACACACTCATCCTGCGTGCGTGCCGAGAGAATCAAGGCCACCAGCAATTGAAAAGGAGACTGAAAATTTAAGGGACAATGTGATGTCCCATATTCTTTTTTCAAGAGTTCTGCTATTTTCAAGCAACGCTCTTTTCTACTCATTTGCATTGGACGAATGGTTAGTCAAATAATTTTCCAAAATCTGTCTCATCTGATCAATCGACATACCTTTGGCTTGATATTGAGAAACAAACTCGATGGCCTCTCGTTGTGATTGAGATAAATTCTTCAAATCATCAGAGAGTTTGATATTTAAGAAAATCAGCAAATCAGAGGATGAGAAATCGTAAAAAGGTGCTAATTGGGAGGTTTCAGTCACATCCGAAACGGACACTAAAGTACCAGACGACGAATACAACCATTTCCCATGGAACAACGTTGTCAGTGCTGTGGTCTGTCGTATCACCTCCTCGGTTGCAGTTCGTTTTCCCTTTTCATAATACTGATAATATCCCTCCAACGACTTTCTGAAAATGAAGGAGGTCTGATTCTTAATTTCCGCAACTAACAATTTAAAGAAGGCTGCAGAACGCTCCTCAGTCGGATTCTGCAACAATTCTTCCATTCCAACGAAGAACTTATCGATAATGATTTGTGCACCATTGTCCACTTGACGCAACGAAGCGGGATGAAGATTCAGAGAATCCAACACCCATAAGGTGGGTTCCCGCTGAACTTCCACCACATTCAACCCGAAATGCAAACCTGCAGCCGACAAGAACGCATATAGCGACTCTCTTTTTTCGGGAAGTATCTCATTTTCGACAAACTCGTTTTCAAAGAAATAAACATTTCGATTATCCTTCAAAAAGGAAGAAAGCAATGAATTATTCAAATAGCCATTCTCCACCAACTGGAAGGAATAGTCTCCTTCCGTACTTTTAACCAACAAAAAAGGTATCGTTCTAACAGACTGAAGGAATGCTTTCCTCTCGTCCGACAAGAAAGGCAATGAATGATAGTAATCCGAAATAAGGGTCAAATGACGTGCCACCTGTTGTAAATCATCTACAGGTATCTTGTGTGCAGAATAAAGCGGAAGGATATTCTCCAATATTTCCGCCAACGCACCAGGCTCTTTTAACCCGACAAACTCAAAGAAGTTTTTACATTTGGGATATTCCAACAAAGAAGGATGAATCGCATCAAAGTGATGTTCAGAGCCTGAGGTCAAATAGATTGAAGGCTGAGGGTCATTCGCTTGACTATATGCAGCATGAAACAAGCCATCTTCGCAATAGAATATCGGAAGACACTTCAATAACGCATCATTAGTCTTCCATAACGTTTTTTTATTGGAAAGGAATGAATAAAAATCTTTCAGCCACTGAATAGTTTTCCCTTGCAAAAGGGATGGCGAAAGTGATTTCAAGACGGACAAGGTATCCACATGGCAATGAATGGCATGAGTCATGTCCAAAAATTTAACAATATCCGATTGAGAGATATAATCATTTCCTGTCACACGTAGGAAGCACCACTTATCCCCTTCCGTATTAGGAATCATGTTTTGTATTTCGGTAGCCGAGAACAAGTTAGATAGCTCCTTGTCATCCGCATACAAGGTATGGGTTCCACTCACGTATGTATGATCCGAAGTGAGGAACACTTTCGTTTCTGCCATATAATTCTTATAGGCAGATGCATGTTTTTCCAAGTGTGGATTGTTTCGTTTTCCCAACAATGCACTGATAGGGAACAAGCAAAGAGAGGTATCATCAATTACAAGTTCTCCTTTACATGTTTTTTTCTGAGTCAGAGCAGTGAGGGAGTTCAAAAACAAATGTCCCGTTTCATACAACAATTTATCATTCCACTCCTGTTGCATTTTGATGTTCTCTCTGTTTTCAGTCAACACGAATGGAGCATGTACGATATAATTCAGATCGAGGTGCTCCCTAGTTGGAAAATAGCAATAAAGTGGTTCGTCATGTGGAGAGAGATCCAAACGTCCATCTTCATCCGCAAACAGAGCGCAAGAGGCCATCAGACCTCCATCACCAACGGAATGCGAAAAAGTATAAAACCAAGAGATCCCCTGAGGAGCATACAATTGAAGAAATCTACATTTCTCACCATCAAAGGACCATTCCTCCAACACATTTTTTTGAAAAGCAAAGAGTTGATTTTCCTCTTCGTAAACCACAATCTTTTTCAAATGATCGAGAAACAATAATGGATAATGAAGAGTTTGAAACCGTTCTCTTATGATGGGAATGTTATGATTATAATCTAAGATAGGGAAAAAGAATGCCGTCTCATTCTTTTTTCGATGGGAGGAGACTCTTGTCGATTCAACGGGAACGATGTAATCAACCAGATCAAAAGAAAAATTATCATCCTCGACATGAGGTTTGTCTGTATATTTAAAGACAGACTTAAAGCCCACGCCAAATTTTCCTATTTTATTCTCTCCTTTTTTGTTGCTTGAGCCAATCGATGTTATAGAGTTGATATGGCCCAACGCGTATGAATCATCAACGCCTTCAAGTTTAGGATCAGAAAGGGAGAATGCGATTTTTCCATTGTGGATATATTCTATTTTGTCGGGATAGAGATAGACGCGCACTTCAGAAGCCTCCGCATCGTCTGAATTTTGCAGAAGTTCGTACACGAAATGAGCATTGTCTGAATATTTATCGATAACAGACTTCCATAAGCCCACTGCTGCAGGATCTTTTAATTGTTCTGCAAGCACGCGTCTTTTTTTCTGTAATTGTTCGAACCAAGAATGCTTATCTCCCATTGGGTTAAATTTTCATAAACTGTTTCAAATAGCCGCTATATCACGAGCGTTGCAACGCCATGCAGGGGCTGATTCGATAGCAGGAAGCACCTGTTGAGCATCGGTGACGACACTCCACATAGACAAATGTTCCTTTCTCATAAAATTTTCAGACACAACGTTATCCATCATACGAAGCAAATCATCGTAGTAGTGGTTAACATTTAAAATGATGATGGGTTTATTGAAAAGGCCCAATTGTTTCCATGTGATGATTTCCAAGAGTTCCTCCATGGTGCCACAACCGCCAGGTAAGGCAACAGCCGCATCCACGTCTTCCGCCATTGTTTTCTTCCTCGTGTGCATGGTATCTGTCACTATTTGGCGTGTAACGGAGTCATTTCCCCATCCTTCATCCACCATAAATTGTGGAATCACACCAACGATGACACCCTTCTTACTCAACACACCTTCAGCCAGCGCACCCATCAGACCAACGCTTCCAGAGCCAAACTTTGTTTCGATACCAGCATCAGCCAACAACTCGCCCAAGCGATAGGCCTGTCTTTTATATTCTTCAGCCACCTTTGAACTGGAAGCACAATATACACAAACTTTCTTAATCATATAACATCAAGGTGAGTATTACAAACGCACCATTTAAACAATAATTAGTATGAATTCACTTATCATTCTTACAAATTTAAGACATTCGTCCCAAACAAACATAAATAATCATTAAAATATTTCCAACCATAAAAAATTTCTTTATTTTTGCCTTCGTAAAAATTCTACTGAATATTCAAAGAACATTTACGATTGTTCCACCTAAAAGGAAAAATTATGAAAGAAGAAAATTTATCCGTTAAAAAGAGAAGAGATCCGCCACAGGTTCACCCAACAAAAGAGAGAAGCAGACAACAAAAGTTTGTGAAACCCAAATAGGATTTGTATTTTTGTAAATGCATGAGGAACAGTGTCGAGACATCTAAGATGTTGTTAGAAGCAACCAATAAGAGAGGCAACTGTAATGACTCGCAACGTTTATGGAAAAAGAGAAGAAATTAAAGCAAGAAACGATATTTTCCCTATTATGGAATGCCTTTGACAAAGTAGGTTTTCAGGCCATTGCATTTATCATAGGACTAGTCACATTAAGATTATTAAGTCCAAAAGACTTTGGCTTAATTGGAGCATTGGCTATATTCACAGCGTTATCAAACATATTAGTGGAAAGCGGCTTCACCTCTGCCATGGTCAGAAGGGAGAAGAATACAGACAATGAGTACACTGCCATATTATGTTTCAATGTGTTTTTAAGTCTGTTCTTTTATGTCAATCTCTACTTTTGTGCAGATCTTATTGCCGAATATTTCAAAATGCCAGAATTGGTTGATCTATCACGATTCATCTTTCTGAGCATACTCTTTAACTCCTTCAGTATTGTACAATCCATTATTCTGACAAAAGAGTTATCATTCAAGAAGTTGTCAACATCCAATATATGCGCAGCAATTATATCCGGTGTTGTCACAATCATCTTGATATTAAATGGTTACACATACTGGGCGCTAGCATGGCAGATTCTGTTACAAGCGGCAGTCAAATGCATTATGCTATGGATTTTCAGCAAATGGAGACCCAAAGCATCGGCAGATTTCTCTATCATAAAAGAAGTTGCCGTATTCAGTTTCTCACTGATTCTTTCCTCTTTGCTAAACACCTTTGTAAGGTACATATACAATCCAATTATTGGAAATAAGTTTGGTGAAGACCAGTTAGGTTACTATTCGGAAGCTTATAAATTCTATTTTCTACCAAGCAGTATCATCAGCAGTACAATCTGTGGCGTTGCGTATCCTGTGTTGTCCAAACTGAACAACGACGAGAATCGGCAAACTAACTATCTGAGGAAAATGGTTCGTATGGCAGCTTTTGGCATCTTTCCTATCATGTTGGGAGCCATGGCTTGCTTCGATAATCTAACAATAGCCATACTGACAGAGAAATGGAAGAATATCATTCCTTATTTCCAAATCTTAGCCATTGCAGGTATTATCACACCATTTCATGGACTCTACTTGGGATTTTTGACGTTAAAAGGTCATCCCAAAAGGAACTTCGCATCGGAACTTATACGTAATATTCTGATTGTTACTCCATTATTCTTCTTACACAACAACATTATATGGATGTTGTGGAGTTTTACAATTGCAAACATATTATCCTACTGCGTGGATTTGTTCTTTATCCGTAAAGTCATCAACTATAAGGTTTCAGAGCAGATAAAAGACATACTGCCCTATGGCGTGATAGCTTTGGTTATGGCAATCATTGTCTATTCAATTAATTACCTACCTATCAACAGCATTTGGATAAAAATAATATTGCAAATAAGCATTGGATGTGTATTCTACCTTACCACTTGTCACATAGCAGGTTCAGTTATTGTAAGGGAAATCTTCAAAAACATCAAAGCTGTCCTGCTTCCACCAAAATGATGACTCGCTCCACTATGCGATCATTCTCGTCATTGGGATCGTAGGAGACCTTCAAATCAGCACCCAACATTTTAGCAAATCCCTGCCAAAATGCAGCGCGAAAGCCACCACGGAACTGTTTCACCAATGTATAGGAGGTTTTTGCACATTGACGGTCAACCAACCGAATCATCATCTTTCCCTGTGATAATGTCATCTTCCTGAAGATAGGCTTATAAATGGCGACAAGCTCATCTTCCTTTTGTTTCATATATTCTTTTCTCTCTTTTTCTGTTTTCAATGTTGCCATAACACTATCGCACTCATTCACCAATCCTGCAATAATCTTTGCGTATGGTAATGTTTTCTTTACGTCACGAACAGTTCTCCAATAGAACTTCTCTTGCTTTTCGTTCTTGAAAACAAGTTTCGGAAAGACATAGACTGGTTGCAACCAGATGTTTGGTATGGTATCTCCCGACTCATCTATGTAAGCTGGAACACGCTTCCCCACTTCGACGTCATCGATAGAATAGGCCGCTTGAACAAAGAATAACGGAATTATATATTTTATAAACTTCATTAGTTTCATATCACTATAACATTTACTTAAGGCGGTTTCTATAAATTCACTTCGTGAAATCTTAATAAATGATACCTACAAATATAACACAATAAACTTGTCAATAACTTTAATTTAATATTTTTTAATATGTATTTTTTGAAAAAAGAGACCTCATTGAAAAGTATTATGGCTTTCATTCGTCCTGTTTTTCTACTACTTTTCCTACTTAATACAATGTTCTCTCATGGGCAAAGAAGTGCGGAAAGCATTGCCAAAGGAGAGACTCTTCCATCGGCTGGACATACCATGTTTTCCCCATCTATACTTAAAAAAGAAAGCATAGAATTAATATTTCACCACGAAAACCTTTATTGTACGAAAGAATTAAATAGTGTTTATTTGGAAAGTCTACTCCCCTTCCATTTCCTTCCTCTAAGTGTACAACTCAACTATTGGGGGTATCATCATTTCAGAAAATACACATTCTCTTCTGCCACCTCCAAGCAACTAACCAACAGATTTACAATGGGATGCTCAGTGAATTACACATTATACAACTATACAGGCAACTCTCACCCCCTTTTTTCTCTTGGCACTCATATCGATTGCCTATGGAATTTGAATGAGCAACACAACTTTTATGGCAAAGTTTTCCATCGATTTATAACCCACCGACTCATCAATCAGGAGAATAATTGGATTTCCATCGGTTACATATTGAGCCTCAACAACATAGAATGGACCACCGAGTTGAATCTGTGGGACTACAACCGTCTTAAATACCACATAGGTTTCGAATATGAATTTACCTCCTTTATGATCCGATTAGGAGCAAAAGGGCTCCCCCTCATTCCCTCGTATGGATTAGGATACACAAAGAACCAATGTGGTGGCAGTCTCTCCGTTTCGTGGCTACCTGCTCTTGGTCCCTCTTTTTCAATAGACATCTGTTATCATTTGACCATTAAAAAATCATGAAAAAATACGCACTATTCACATCGCTCCTCCTACTCGCTCTTGTTGGATACGCACAGGAGGAAGAGTTTCAATCACGACTTACTGATTATATGGAAGATTTAATGGAAGAAGAATCTTCAAAAATTGATTTTGAAGAGGTAATGAATGAGATGGAATCTAGGATGTCCAACAAAATCAACCTCAATACTGCAAGCAAGGAAGTGCTATCTGAATTGCCCTATCTTACGGAATTCGATGTTCAGAACATCATTCGTCACCGACAAAGTTATGGCGATTTTCAAACCCTATATGAACTAAAGAATATACCCGACTTCAATCTACAAAAGATTTTTCAAATTCTTCCTTTAATCACCATAGAACAAGAGACTCGAAAAAGAAGTTGGAAAGAAGAGTTGAAAAGTGGAAAGCACTTCATCTATAACCAATATCAACAAATTATCGAGAAGAAAAAAGGATACATACCAGACAGTTTGGGGAATACTAAATATGCCGGCATCCCCTGCCGATACTATCTGAAATATCAGTTTCGAACAGTTGAAAAAGTATCCTTCGGTTGGCTGGGAGAAAGGGATGCGGGAGAACCGTTTGGAGTACAACACAACAAAGTATTTGACTTCAAATCCGCTCATCTACAAATTGAAAACGTATGGAAATTCAGACGCATAAACGTGGGTGACTACAAAGCGAACTTCGGACAAGGATTGGTGATAGGAACAAGTTGTCTGTTCGGTAAGTCCAGTAATACACTCAACACATTTCAACAGCAAGAAGGACTGAAGCGATACACCTCCAGCAATGAGAGTAGTTTTTTTCGAGGAGCTGGCGCCACATTCGTCGCACGCAACTGTGAAACAACGTTTTTCATATCACACAAAAAGATAGATGCCAACCTGAATGGCTCTTACATAACATCATTGAAAACGGACGGTTTGCACCGCACGGAAAGCGAACTCGGTAAAAGAAGGAATGCCACAGAGAATGTCATTGGATGGAATCTGACCTACTCAAAAAAGAGTCTACAATTGGGTTGCACGTTCCTAGCCTATCATTATTCTGACACTCTGGCTCCCACAGAAAAGATATACACCCATTTTAAACTAAAAGAGACCGACAAACATTTTAACATAGGGATAAATTACAAATACTATTTTCGAAGGATGTCCCTTTTCGGAGAAAATGCAATTGATGCCAATGGAGGATTGGCTATGCTCAATGGCATAAGCATCATGCCCACATCACGAATTGGTATCTTAACCATACAGAGATGGTATCAACCTGAATACCAAGCCAATTTTTCTAACGCCTTCGGAGAAAACTCTAAAACAGAAAATGAGAAAGGATGGTACCTAGGAGCAAAACTATTGCCCATTAAAAGAATCGAACTATCCATCTATGCAGATGTGTTTGTATTTCCTTGGGCGAAATACAACATCAATTACACCTCCAAAGGAGAAGAATTTATGGCCCACCTGCAATACAACACAAACAAAAGGATGAATATGCAACTAAAGTATAAATACAAAGATTATATTGACCAAGGATACAACAAGCAGAACCTTCGATATATCAATCACTTTAAAATCAAGAGAATAGAAACGCAGAGTCTCGTTGAAATCAATCGAGCAAAAACTGTATCAAAAGAGAGCTACGGATGGATAGTCGCCGAAGACATACATTATCAAAAACGAAAAGCTGGAATGAATTTACATTACGCCTATTTTTCCGCAGAAGAATACAACAATCGTTTTTATTTATACGAACGAGATATTCTGAATGCCTTCTCCATGCCACAGTTATATGGGAAGGGGCATCGGGTAGATTTCAACTTCAAATGGGATTTTAATGCACTGGTTCAACTATACATAAATTATGGTATCTATATATACACGGATGGTCGCACAGTAATCGGCAGTTCTTACGAACAAATAAAAGGTAACAAATCAAGTATGATAAAGGGATTGGTTCGATGGAGAATCCCATAGTTTTTAGAATTAGTGATTCAGACGATAGAAGCCCTCATCCGTCAGTTCAATCTCTCGTTCATCCTGCATGTAACGTAACACATATACGGCATGAGACTCTTCGCAAGCCATAGACGAGATCATGGTGCGATATTCCACAGGGCCAGATTTCAAAAGAGACTGGACAAGTTCCCTCAACCGTTCATACTCATGATTAGAGACTCCCTCATCCTTTTTTGCCAAGCAAAAGTCACACATACCACAGTTTGACGACTTCATCTCACCAAAATATTGTAGTAGCATACGACTGCGACAATGCTCTTCATCCATCACATAGGCAATCACCTTCTGGATACGCTCTTGGAATCTTTCAAGACGAGTTTCATAGACATCTCGACCAATCTTCACATATTTATCATCCACCCGACGTCTACTATAGATGATATAAGGAGACTTCTTGCCTGGAATATAACTGATAATTCCCAATTTAGAGAGTGCTGACAACTTATGGTATAATTCATCTCTCGTTAGTTCCAAACGATGGGACATCATCACCTCATCTATCAGTGCATATTCCGCAAAAAGACCAGTATAGCTTCTCAACAACAGATTAATTATTTCATCCAACTTAGGATCATAATCCAACGACTGATGATAGAGTTCCTCTTTTGTCATCACAAACATCACCTTCGACTGCTGGTTTATCTCATCCGTCAGTTCGACATAACCTGCCTGTTGTAGAATCTTCAATGCGCTGAATGTCTGCAACATTGGCAACTTAAAGACCGTGCAAAAATCCATCAAGCTAAAGCTATGCATAAATCCAGCGCCCTCATCAACCCCTATTTCAAAATAACAAGAGAGTTTTCGATACACCTGAACAATGAAATCGCGTTCAGGGAAATTATCTGACACTCTTTTTTTCAGTTTAGAAATATCAGAATTATTGTATAGGAGAATGGCATACGCTTTTTTCTCATCACGGCCCGCACGACCCGCCTCTTGGAAATAGGCTTCCAACGTATCTGGCAAATCAAGATGAATCACAGTACGCACATCCGGTTTGTCTATTCCCATACCGAAGGCATTGGTAGCCACAATCACTCTACACTCGCCCGATTTCCACGCTTCCTGCTTCTTGTCTTTTGATTCTTGAGAGAGTCCCGCATGGAAATGGTCCGCAGAGAATCCCTCATTCCGCAACAAGTCAGCCACCTCCTTTGTTTTTTTACGATTACGGACGTAAACGATGGATGTACCCGGCACAGAATTTAAAATGTGTAACATCTGCCCCACCTTATCATCTGTTTTACGAACAACGTATGCAATGTTTTTACGGGCAAAACTTTTCTTATAAACCAGATGTTGTCGAAACTTCAACTGATTCTGTATATCCTCCACCACCTCAGGTGTAGCAGTGGCAGTCAAAGCCAAAACCGGAACATCAGGAGGAAGTACCGAACGAATCTCCGCAATTTTCAAATAAGAAGGGCGAAAGTCATAGCCCCACTGTGAAATACAATGAGACTCATCCACAACGAGCATACTGACATTCATACGGCGCACTTTTTCCAAAAAAAGTTCCGTAGCCAATCGTTCCGGTGAAATGTATAAGAATTTATAATCCCCTAAAATGCAATTGTCATAAGCCTGCAATATTTCATTATGCGACATACCCGAATAGACTGTTAGCGCGCGTATTCCCTTGTCGCGAAGGTTATCCACCTGATCCTTCATCAAAGCAATCAGTGGGGTTATAACCAAACAGGTGCCCTCCTTACATAAGGCAGGCACCTGAAACGTAATACTTTTACCTCCGCCCGTAGGCATCAGTCCGAGTACATCCAAACCTCGATACGCAGCATCGATAATATCTTCCTGTAAAGGTCTAAAGGATGAATATCCCCAGTACTTTTGCAATACAGAATGATATTTCTCACTATTGCTCATCGTGATTATTCACTCTTCTTTATATCTTTAATCACCAACTGGATAGACGAATTACCATTGAAGTTATTTTCTTCAATCGTATAACAAATATCCACTGGATTTAATGCTTTGATGTAATCGTTAAACTCCGACTGACCAAAAGCGATACCATTCATGATACACTCCGATTTAGAATCTATCAATTCCAGTTTCAAGTGTTCCTGATCTTTACCAACCACACGACTGGTACCATAATCGAACGTACGACGAGTGGCAAACACCGGCTTCGCATTTTCTGGTCCGAATGGATTAAACTCCTTCAACAAACGGAAGAATTTAGGCGTAATCTCCTTAAAATCAATAAAAGCATCGATGTCGATTTGCGGCATACATTGCTCTTCTGTTATATTTTCAGAGACATACTTTTCAAATCTGCGTTGGAACTCTTTCAAGTTCTCCTCTTTCAGTGTCAAGCCCACTGCATACGTATGTCCTCCGAAGTTTTCCAATAGATCACGACACGACTCTATTGCTTTATAGACATCAAATCCCTGGACAGAACGACCAGAACCCGTTGCAAAACCATTGGAACGCGTTAGGACGATAGTCGGTTTATAATATTTCTCGGTCAAACGAGAAGCAACAATTCCGATAACACCCTTATGCCATGTAGGATTGTATATCACAATAGAAGCATTATTACCAACGCCCTCGATGGATTCCAATTCACGGTTCGCCTCGTCGGTCGTGTTTTTATCCAAATCTTTTCGTTCTTTGTTACATTGGTCGATGCAGTTACTTTTCTCATTGGCCTTTGCCAAATCCTTTGAGATAAGCAATTCCACAGCCTCACTAGCAGACTGCAGACGACCCGATGCGTTCAGACGAGGACCGATCTTGAAGACTATATCACTCATGGTGATCTCCTTACCTGTCAGTCCGCATACATCGATGATGCTCTTCATTCCCAAACTAGGATTGGAATTCAGTTGTTTGAGTCCGTAATATGCCAAGATTCTATTTTCACCATTGATTGGAACGATGTCGGAAGCGATACTCACCGCCAACAAATCCAAAAGCGGCATGAGAGTTTTAAATTCAATGCCATTGCTTATAGCAAAAGCCTGCATGAACTTAAATCCAACGCCACAACCCGACAAATTAGAATCTGGATAGGTAGAATCAAACCGTTTTGGGTCCAAAACAGCCACTGCATCAGGAAGCACATCCTCCGGTGTGTGGTGATCACAAATAATGAAATCCACACCTTTCTCCTTTGCATATGCAACCCTCTCAATTGCCTTGATACCACAGTCCAGAGCAATAATCAGATTAAAATTATTCTCTGCTGCATAATCAATGCCCTTGATGGAAATGCCGTACCCTTCCGTGTATCGATCCGGAATGTAGAAATCGACATTTGCATAATTATTTGTTAAAAACTTGTATACCAGCGCAACAGCTGTTATACCATCCACGTCATAGTCCCCATACACCAAAATTTTCTGCTTCTTATCACGAAGCGCTTGGTTCAGACGGTCTACTGCCTTCATCATATCATTCATCAAGAAAGGATCGTGAAGGTCAGACAGTTGGGGACGAAAGAAACTCTTTGCTTGATCAAAATTAGTAATTCCCCGTTGGACTAACAACTGACACAAAACAGGACTTATGCCCAAATCTTCGGACATTTTCCTCTTTTGTTCTTCTTGTTCGGCCGACAAAGGAATATAATTCCATCTGTTAACCATTATATATTTATTTTTATTTTTCTTCTCTCCAAAAAAGTGTCCGTAAAGCCACCGACACTAGCAATTTGTAAAGATAAGAAAAAATATCAATGAACATCTAAAATTTTCATGATTAATTAACAATTTTTTCAAAAATAAGTTTTATTTCCGTTCGCAAAAACAACAAAAATAAGCACACAACAAATTGTATTTCAATAAATTACAATATAATAACAAAACCATATCGATGCATATGCAACAATAACAAACAAGGCTGATAACAAGAGGGGGATATTTTCTAAGAAAAATTAAGTAAAAAAAAGCAAATGATGTTTTGGCAGAACATTTTTTGTTGTAAATTCGCAATCCATTTTTTTGACAGATGAAAAGAAAAAGATGAAAGAACTGTTTATAAAGCTCGAAGATACATTCATAAAATTCCTTCGCTGGCGCGAAAACAATATAAGTGAGAAGCATTTCGTTATCTTCTTAAGCTTGATTGTTGGATTTTTCTGTGCGTTAGCTGCTCATATACTGAAATACCTCATCAACATTTTTCACGTTTTGGTGAAGAGTCATTTTGAAGAGGGAAACCTGAACTATTTATATTTGGCTACACCAATCATTGGAGTTCTTCTTGCCAGCTTATATGTCAAATATTTCGTGAAAGATGACATCAGTCACGGAGTAACGAAGATTATGTTTGCCATATCACAGCGGAAAGCGAGGATTAAGCGTCACAACATGTGGTCGTCAATCATTGCCAGTTCACTCACCATCGGATTTGGTGGATCGGTCGGAGCCGAGGCACCAATTGTACTGACAGGTTCTGCCATTGGATCCAACCTCGGACATCTATTCCGAATGGAACAAAAGAACCTGATGCTATTAGTAGGATGTGGTGCAGCAGGTGCGGTGGCAGGAATCTTCAAAGCCCCCATCGCAGGTGTTGTCTTCACGCTAGAAGTATTGATGCTCGACTTGACCATGGCATCCATTGTGCCCTTACTAATCTCAGCCTCAACGGCATGCGTCTTCACCTACTTCTTCAGCAACTCAGACTATCTTTTCAGTTTCACACTAAACGAGCCATTAAAGATGGAGACCATTCCATACTATGTGGTTTTAGGTATATTATGCGGATTCGTTTCTCTCTACTTTACGAGAGGAATGAACAAACTGGAAAGTTTCTTCGGAAGCATTAAGAGTCCTACCAACAAACTCATCGTCGGCGGACTCATCCTTAGTGTATTGATTTTCTTTATTCCACCGCTATACGGAGAAGGTTACGACACCATCGTCTACCTACTCGATGGAAACGCAGAAGCCATTACGCAAAACAGTGTGTTCTACAATTTCCGCGGCAATTTTGCCATGATGTCACTGTTCATGTTTCTCATTCTATTCTTTAAGATTTTTGCATCTGCTGCAACCAATGGTAGTGGAGGAACGGGAGGTATCTTCGCCCCAAGTCTGTTCATGGGATGTATCACAGGCTATTTCATGGCATTTTTCTTAAACTATTTTCATATCGTCGACCTAACGGAGAAAGACTTTGCCCTGGCAGGTATGGCGGGTCTGATGGCAGGTGTCATGCATGCGCCACTGACGGGTACGTTCCTTATCGCAGAATTGACCGGTGGATATGGCATGTTCCTAAGTCTGATGATCACCTCCACCATCTCCTACATCACTATCTTAGCCTTCGAGCCACACAGTTTGTACGCTATGCGTTTGGCTAAAAAAGGAGAGTTGCTCACCCACAACACAGACAAAAACATCCTCACCCTACTAAAAACAGAAAACGTCATTGAGACCGACCTTCAAACACTGCGACCTAACATGTACCTGGGTGACGTCATAAAACTGATTGCGCAATCCAACAGAAACATATTCCCGGTACTGGATTCTCGCAAAAGAATGGTGGGTCTTATCAGTCTAGACGAGATTCGAAACATCATGTTCCGTCCTGAGTTATACAAACGATTCAGAGTCTCCGAACTAATGGTTTCCCCACCCGCCTATGTTTCTTTGAACGATCCAATGGAAAAAGTCATGTATCAGTTTGAAAAGACAAAGGCATGGAATCTCCCCGTCTTTGACGAAAACAACAAATATGTAGGCTATGTTTCCAAATCCAAAATATTCAATTCCTATCGTGAATTACTAGTGAAATTCTCTGACGAATAAAGATAGAGACGCAATGCATCGCATCTCATCTGTGATTAACTGAGAAACAGCAAGATACGAAAAAGAAAACAGGGCTCAAAAAAGCTCATCAACTCACGATTCTTACTGTTTATTTAAAACCTATAAATCCATAGAACTCACCATAAAGCAATTTATGGAAAATTCCTCAACAAATCTTTATAAAAATTCACGATAAGAGGAAAAAAATCACTAACTTTGGAACGACGGAAATTTTGGGGAAGTTAAGACTCAGAATGCAACTGTAGGAATATGTCAAAGCGAATGATAACAATCGGCAAGGATGTTCAAAAGGCACTCTTGAAATGACCGAAAGCTATAAAAATCACGGATGGCACCAACGAGTTGCATAGCATTCTCAGCAATCGAAGATTTCACACCCAAAAGAACGTCAACAGAATGTACAATGCCCACAAGAAAGAAATTTAGGAGGACAAAATATGAAAGTACTGAAATTTGGAAGTTCCGCATTAGCTTCCGCCAAACAATTTGAAGAAGTTGCCGAACTAATCAGCAAGGTAAGCGGTAAAAGAATCGTGGTTCTATCAGCTATGGATGGAACAACGGAAGAGTTAGTTGAGATTGCCGATTATCTATACAAAAAGAACCCTGACGGAGCCAAGGAGCTCATCAGTGCTTTGGAGCAAAAATACACAAAGCTAGTAGATGAGTTATTTGGCAAAAATGCAAAGCAAGACATAAAGAAAAACATCACAGCCAAGTTCGATGCAATCCGCGACTATTCGAAAGACATCTTCACATTGTTCGAAGAGAAGAGAATCATCGCGCAAGGCGGTCAGCTATGCTCCTATCTCATGCAAGAGTATCTTTCATCCAAGGAAGTGGACTCCGTCGTTCTACCCGCATTATCATTCATGAAGATTGATAAAAACGAAGAACCGGATGTCAACTTCATCAAAGAGGAGTTGAACACCCTGTTAGCAGAGAATGAGAGCAAAAGTTTGTTCCTTACAGAAGGAGCCATCTGTCAGAATGCCTACAACGAGGTGGATCATTTAGGATTAGGAGGAAACGACTATACTGCGGCACTGATCGGATCTTCTGTACAAGCTGAAGAGATTGAGTTCTGGAGCGACTCCATCGGCATATACAACAACAATCCTAACATTGTGCCAAGTGCGAAGCCAGTTGAAAGACTTAGTTTCGACGAGGCTGCCGAGCTATCATACTTCCTAACACGCATTATTCATCCAACCTGCATATTGCCAGCTAAGTTGGCCAACGTACCCGTACGTCTTCGCAACATCAATCAAAAAGACAAAAAGGGAACACTCATATCAACGCAATTCGATACTGGCAAGATAGAGGCCATAGCATCCAAAGATGGCATCACTGCTATCCTTATCAAGTCAAGCAGAATGTTGTTTGCCCATGGTTTCTTACGTCGCATTTTCGAAATATTTGAAAGCTACAAGACTCCAATCGATATGATTACCACATCTGAGATTGGTGTTTCCATCACCATTGACAACAGCAAGCATCTGGATGAGATTGTTGATGATTTGAAGAAATTCGGAACTGTTTCCATTCACAAAGACATGACCATCGTCAGCGTGATAGGTGACCTACCTGAAAACAACATCGGATTCCAATCCAACATACTCTCAGCGTTGAAGGAGTTGCCAATCCGCATGATTTCATACGGAGGAAGTGCACATAACATTTCATTCCTCATCCGCACGAAAGATAAAGCAGAAGCTTTAAAAGCATTAGACAAACAACTTTTTTAACTAATTACATTATGATAAAAGGAAATTTTCCAATTGAGAAATTCAAGAATATTGAAACTCCATTTTACTACTACGACGTTGAATTGTTGAACAAGACACTTGATTTAGTGAAAAAATGTTCTACAGAACACAATGCAATAGTTCACTATGCTGTCAAGGCAAATGCCAACAAAAAGGTTTTGAGTCTGATTGCTAAAAGCGGGTTGGGTGCCGATTGCGTGAGTGGCAATGAGGTACAAGCAGCCATCAATGCCGGCTTTCCTGCAGACAAGATCGTATTTGCCGGAGTAGGAAAGACAGACAAAGAGATCAACCTAGCATTGGACAATGACATCTTCTGTTTCAATGCAGAATCATTTCCCGAATTGGAAGTTATCAACGAATTGGCAAAGGCAAAGGGCAAAACTGCCAACGTCGAACTTCGTGTGAATCCGAACATTGACGCGCACACTCATAAGAAGATCACCACTGGACTCAACGAAAACAAATTTGGTTTCAACATGGAGGATCTTCAATCTGCATGTCAGTTTATTGACAAAGCATCCAACTTGAAGTTAATCGGTCTTCACTTCCATATTGGTTCTCAAATCACAGATTTGAACGCATACGAAAGTCTATGCGTCAGAATCAACGAACTGCAAGAAGAGTTTGATTCATGGGGTATCAAGATTGAGAACATCAATGTTGGAGGTGGATTAGGAATTAACTACGAGCATCCTAATCATATTCCAATTGCCGATTTCGAATCCTATTTCCGCGTTTTCGCCAAACATTTAAAGTTGAGAGACGGACAGAGACTACATTGCGAGCCAGGACGTTCGTTGGTGGCTCAATGTGGAAGTTTAATTACCAAGGTGACATACGTAAAAAAAGGTGTCAACAAGCAATTCGCCATTGTGGATGCTGGAATGACCGACCTAATTCGTCCTGCTCTATACGATGCATATCATAGAATAGAAAACATCAGTTCCGACTTAGAAGTAGAAAAGTACGATGTTGTAGGTCCTATCTGTGAATCATCGGATGTGTTCGACAAAGACGTGGAATTAAACAAAACCCAAAGAGGTGATTATCTCGCCATCCGTTCCGCAGGAGCCTACGGAGAAATCATGGCATCTAACTATAATTTAAGAAGATTACCTCTCGGATACCTTTCAACAGAACTATAACAAAACTAGAATGGAAGAATACATCAATCAATTCTTAAATGAGACACCCATAGAATATTGGTATGCCTTAGGAGTATTCGCAATATTATTTATCATACAATTGTATTACTACTTCACGTATTACAATCGAATCATTCGTCACAAAAAGAAGACAATGGAGGAGTCATTCAAATACTCAAGAAGTACACCACCAGTGTCTGTCATCATCTGTGCACAGAATGAAGCAGAGAATTTGGAGAAGTTTCTTCCATCCATTCTCACGCAAGACTATCCGAAATACGAAGTGATTGTTGTCAATGATGGTTCTACCGACCAAAGTAGTATTCTGTTGGAAAAGTTGGACAAAGAGTATCCTCACTTGTATCATACATTCCTACCTATGGATGCAAAATACACCAGCAGAAAAAAGATGTGTCTGACCGTAGGTATCAAAGCGGCAAAATACGATCATCTACTACTCTTGGATGCCGATTGCAAACCTGCCGGAAAATTTTGGATACAAAGCATCATGCAAAATTATGAAGATGGCACTGAAATCGTATTGGGATATAGCAAAACTGAAGGCGACGATAGTTTCCTAAGCAAACTCATCCGCTACGACTCAATCACATCTGCAATGAGATATCTCGGTTTTGCCCTTCAAGGAAAGACATACCGAGGCACTGCCAAAAACCTCAGTTACAAGAAAAATTTGTTTTTCCAAAACAAAGGGTTCTCATCTCACCTCAATCTTATTTTAGGTGATGATAGTCTATTCCTACAAGAGGTGGCAACTCCACAAAACACAAAGGTGGAAATCACTCCGCAATCCCTTACCATCTCTAACCGTAAGGAGACAACAAAATCCTTCATGTATCAAAGAGGTCTTTTATTAGAAACGCTGTGGAAGTACAAAAGATCCATTTTTACAAGCATATTCATAGAGAACATCAGCAGACTCCTCTTTTACGGAGTATTTGCAGTTCTATTTGCATTCTTCCTAATCATGCAACAATGGATATTGGCAGGAATCACCTTCCTACTCTTCTTGATTCGATTCCTCACGCAATTGAATATCATACGAAAAAGTGCTATCATACTCGAAGAGAAGCCTTTCGCACTTTCCATTCCTTTCTTTGACATATTGATGCCATTGATTTCCATCTACATTACAATAACTGGAATGTTTGGCCGCAAAGAAGACTCATCATGGCGATGATGCGAAATAAATTCAACAAAGTATAGATCATGAACACGACAGAAGATAAACTCAAGGCATTCCAACGATTGTTAGATGTAATGGACGAACTTCGTATGAAGTGTCCTTGGGATAAGAAACAAACCTTCGAATCACTTCGTGCCAACACTATCGAAGAGACTTACGAGCTTTGCGATGCCATCATGAAAAAAGACATGAAGGAGATACGCAAAGAGTTGGGGGATGTCTTACTTCACATCGTTTTCTATTCAAAAATAGCCTCCGAGACAGAGGATTTTGACATTGCAGACGTATGCAACTCACTGTGTGACAAACTAATCTTCCGTCATCCTCATGTCTTTGGAGAAGGAGCCGCCAAAACAGCGGGAGAAGTGGAACAAACATGGGAGCAGATCAAGAGGAAAGAGAAAGATGGCAACAAGACGGTTCTGTCGGGTGTACCCGAAGCTCTTCCAGCACTCATCAAGGCCTACCGTGTACAAGACAAAGCTCGCAACGTAGGGTTTGATTGGCATGAAAAGGAACAGGTTTGGGACAAAGTAAAAGAGGAACTCAACGAACTGCAGGTGGAGGTGAACAACCAAGATGCAGAAAAAATGGAGGAAGAGTTTGGCGACCTAATGTTCAGTATGATCAATGCTGCCCGTCTTTACAAAATCAATCCGGAAAATGCTTTGGAGAAATGCAATCAGAAGTTCATCCGTCGTTTCAATTATGTCGAACAGAAATCAAAAGAGAACAACATTGATCTAAAAGACATGTCATTAGAAGAGATGGATCGTTATTGGAACGAAGCAAAAATGGAAGAACGCAAAAGCCAATAGGCATACAGACAATGACAGGCACATTCATAACAAATAATTTCTTCGGCATAGCATTGGCTATTTATATCCTCAGCATAATTGCAATAGCAATAGAAGAATCCATTTCACGCAAACGAAAAGAGTTGATGTCTGATTTCGAAGATTTCTATAAGTATAAAAGGATCTTATCAGAACGGACGAAAAAGAGGAAGAAGATTAGTGTCGAAGAATCTGATGAAATTCAAGTAAGCGACGACAAAGGGAAAATAATCTTAACAAGGCCCATATACGCACAAGATGGCAAAGTACTGATCGGTGTTGCGCAATGCAACGAAGTAATTTATCGCATTAAAAATGGCACTGAAAAAATAGCCAAAGGTGCTTTTCAAAGCAATCAGACAACACGACGAATTGAGATTCCTGCCTCAGTAACCGACATCGACAATTCCGCATTCGATGGTTGCAAATGCATTGAATGGTACGAAGTGGACCCACAAAACGAAGTCTATTACTCAATCAATGGAGTCTTGTACGAAAAATCCAAAAACGTTCTTTTTAAATACCCAATAGAGAAACAAGACAATTCGTTTTATATTCTATCCAACACAACCGAAATTGCAGATAAAGCATTCAAAGGATGTGCTCACCTCAGGGAGATTTTCATCTCTTCATCCGTCATTGCCATTCACCCCAATGCGTTTGAAAAAAATTGCAATCTGCGTGACATCAACGTTGATGATAAAAATTCATACTACACCTCTATCGATGGCGTTTTATACGACAAAGAAGTAAAGAAGCTTGTTCTTTTCGTCAACAAAGACAAATCGGCATTCTCCGTGCCGTCGACAGTGACGCACATCGGATGCAACGCATTTTCGCATTGTCATCAGATAAAAAATATCTTCCTGTCAAAAGAGATCTCCATCATTGGAGATTTGGCTTTTTCTGACTGCTGTGCACTACAAAGCATCATATTGCCAGATGGTGTCGTTTCCATTGGCAACTGGGCTTTTGAAGATTGCGTATCACTATCAGAGATTAGCATTCCCGCTCAGCTATATTCACTTGGCAAATGGGCGTTTAAAAACTGCACATCACTTACGAACATCATTCTCCCCAACACATTAACAACCATCGAGAATGGTTGTTTCGAGCAGTGCACCGCACTAAAATCCATTGTCATACCATCTAGTATCACCACTATTGGAGAAAGTGCCTTTAGTCATTGTTCAGCTTTGTCTCACGTCGAGCTATCCCCAAAAACTACTCTAATAAAAGATTGGGCATTCTCTCATTGTACCTCCTTATCGGAAATCGAATTACCACAAAGCATTCAATCAATAGGACTTTCCGCCTTCGAATGCTGTGAAAGTTTGTTGAGCATTGCCATACCACCACGGGTCAAAGAGATCCGCAACGCAACCTTCAAAGAGTGTAAAAAACTATTCTACATCGACTTTCCTCCATCGGTCTGCACCATTGGACAATGGGCTTTCGGTGGTTGTTCTTCTTTAACCGACATAACACTTCCCAACACCATCACTCAAATTAATAGTTGGGCCTTCTGTCAATGTGGATCATTAGCCACCATCACACTACCCAAACATCTGGAGCAACTCAAGAAATGGATACTATGGCAATGCCCACAATTGGAAACAATTGACCTACCCACCGACCTAAAAGAGATAGAAGATTGGGCATTTAACGAGTGTGGGAAACTATCCAGTCTCTATATATTTCAAGAAGATCCAAGCACTCTAAAATTAGGTAAAGAGGCATTTGAGCGCACGCTCTATGACCGATGCACCCTACATGTTCCTGCCGACACAAAAGAGAATTATCTCAAGCATCCCGTTTTTTCAAAATTCAAACAAATCGTATAAGAGAGTTTTACAAATCACCATTCAAGCAGCAACTAATATGAAGTGTGGTTCATGAGACTTTCTGGCACATAATAATCTTCCACATTGAAATTGATATTGGCTTTATCCGCCTGCGTTATTTGATGACATCTCTTAATGCGATAGGTCTTGCCATCTTTGATGAAAAGTGCACCCGTTTGATGGAAACGAAAGGAGACATTCTTCTCCACACACTGACGTCGAATGTCTAAGATCCATTCGTAATCGCAAGGTCGTGCATGTTCACCCGACTCACCACCAACAGAGACCTCCTCTATCGTTTCATTCAAATAATTTGAAATGTCAATTCGTTCCAAAAGAGGAGCTATGGTCAATGTCTTGTGCTTAATCGGCAGAGATGAAAATATCGGCAGACGATAATCTGCCATTTTCTGATTTTCAATGGTACACCCCACCATGACATTATCATAGCCATCACCCCAATCCGAGGGAATGCACTCCATAAAACGATCTATGCGTTTCGTAAAAAAGTAGAAAAGACAATCACTCCGCTCTCGCATCATCTTCCAACAATCCTGACGCCATTCATCGGCATCCTTCAGAAGGAAATCTGAGGTGAAACAGGTCAAAACAAGGCTACCCGATGACACTTTATAACTATGGTCCCTTTTCTTCTTCACAGGAAGATTGAAGGCCAAAGTTTTTCGACATTCATTGCTTGCCGTCATACTACCATACATCTCATCTTGTCGGTACACATAGCAATACAAACATCCTGCACTAATCTTGGTGCATCCATGCCATGGATTCCAATATGAAAACGTATAAAGTGACATAGGCAATCAACCCTGTTATTTTTTCTTTTTAGGGAAAGGAAGCTCTTCCCACAGAATTTTCACAACATTCAAGGCTTCCTTTTTATGGTCAACATCCAATATATAATGTTCTTTTGCTCCTGGATACGGGCAACCACATTCCGCACCCGACATGATAGACTCCAATGCTGGAATTTTCTTCACATAGCACAGATTATCACAAGCCGTGATAACTGGCTTTTCATCCAAATAAATAATATAGTCTCCCATCATCTTTCGAGCACGCACACTGCCCGCCTCAGACAATTGTTGACAAACATATTCAATATATTCAACACTACATGCCATATCTTAAGAATCATTTTTCCTTTTACAAAATTAATGCTTTAGCTACTATTAACACAAACTACCACAAAAAATTTATCTTTGTAATATGGTAGTAAAACGAGACATACAGAAATACAAAATAATCGCAGGCATATTCATATTAGCTCTGGGTGGATTCATCTACATCCTCTATAGGGAGCATACGCTACTCTACAAGCTTTGCAATACCATTTTAAGTGATTATCTATCGTTCATGCGTGATGTGCTGGGACGTCCTTCCGATTTCATCGTCTACAATCTGCCCGGAGGATTATGGAGCATCGCCTATATTATTATCATCGATGGATTATTTCCGCACGTTTCCTTCCGCACAATAGCATTTCGTTCATGCGTCATACCAATGGCAGGAGTCCTATCAGAACTCATGCAGGCTGTTCACGTTTTACCAGGACATTACGATAGCTTGGATCTTACCCTATACCTACTTCCCTACCTTTTGTTTTTGGGCATAAGAAAGATTTGTCAAACAAGATAAATTCACATAAATTTGCATTACAGTAAAACGTAATAATATGGGATTCAATCTAAACAAAAAACAAAATATCATTTGGCTTGTAGTCATCGTTTCATTTCTCATATGTGGATTGTTCACAATAGCAGGTGCGCTTCTTGATGACGAATCGAGCGATACTAACACAGAACCTGAAATAGAAAAGACAAGTTCCAAAGACTCCACTCAAACCAAAAGCCATATCACCATTACAGAAGCCTCAACCGAGGATCCGTACAAGGAATTAGAGTCGCTGATTGGATTAGCCCCAGTGAAAGAGGAGGTTAAATCTCTTTCCAACTTCATCAAAGTACAGCAAGCAAGAAAGAAGAAAGGATTACAAGAGACTCAAGTTTCGTACCACCTTGTCTTCACTGGAAATCCAGGAACAGGTAAAACCTCTGTGGCTCGTATTATGGCACGCATATACAAGGACTTAGGTATTCTGAAGAAAGGTCACCTGGTAGAGACCGACCGTTCAGGACTTATTGCCGAGTATGTAGGACAGACCGCCATAAAAACGAACGCAGTGATAGATTCAGCTATCAATGGAGTTCTATTCATTGATGAAGCATACGCACTCACAAGCGGCGGTGAGCAAGACTACGGAGGAGAAGCCATTGCCACACTACTCAAACGCATGGAAGACGACCGAGATAGTCTGGTGGTCATTGTAGCAGGTTACACTGATGAGATGAAACATTTCATTGAATCCAATCCAGGATTGCAATCTCGTTTCAATCGTTACATTCACTTCCCCGACTATTCGGCTCAGGAACTACATGATATCTACATACAAAGAGCGCAAAAGGGAGGATACCGCTTAACCGAAGAAGCCGACCAATATCTTTTGAGTCGAATGAAAAAGGCCGTTGCCAACAAAGACCGTCATTTTGGCAATGCCAGATATGCCCGCAATTTGTATGAAAAAAGCATCACATGTCAAGCAAACAGATTGGCAAAGGACAGCATTGAAGGTCTAACCAAAGAGGACCTCTCCATCATAGAAAAAATTGATATTGAAAGTGTAAAATAAAACGACAGAACCCACCTAAAACTTCATTAGAATTATGGATACAATCGACAATCAAGAAATGAATATGCAAGAGACTGATACTCAACTCAATCAAAACGGAGAGCAAAACAAAGCACATTTGAAATCCATCTCCAATTGGTTGTTACTATTTACCGTATGCAGTTTGATTAGCTGCATAAACTATATAGGTGCTGGAATCTTCCTGATGATTGACCGTCCCTTCTTCAATCCTACACGAATTTTCATCTCAGTGTTGTTGAAACACAACATCTTGTATGGTTTGATTATGATAGCCTTTGGTATTATATTTCTCATTCCAACATATCAGTTGTTCAAGACCTGTCGATTGCTTAAATCCTATTTAAAGAGTGGAATGGAGAGTCAATACACTTTGGCGCTGAAAGAGTTCAAATCTTTCTGTAGATTCTGCGGTGTTGCCACCATCATCATGGTTCTGGGAAGCATCATCTACTATTTTATTGGATGATAAACAGTCCCAATGGACAGATACTACAGATGAAACAAATCACCTATTCGGATTGGTTCTTTGGGCAAAGTTAATCTGGCTGGGCCCAATTTTTCGAAATATTGTTTTTGCCTCTCTCGGCTCATGCTAGTAGCTCCATATACGTATTTGTAGGACATTTCCATACCAAGATCCCAGTAGGCGAATCCGTTCTCTTTCAACCACGTACCTAATGCAGCCATCTGAATGGTTCCACTATTGTTTTCCGTATGGAATCCACACAAGCTAGCGTATGCATTGTGTGTGATGAAGCCCAATTCACCAGCCACCAACTCATCACCATGCCATAGTTCCACACTATCCACACTCACCTCAGAGTCAGGGTTGTTATGGATACTTCGGAAGGTATCAAGCAAAGGAGGCACAAGCCAAGTTCCCTCAGCCTCATAATGTTTGATGATTTGTTCCGCGCACAAATCAAAATTTCGGTTGAATGTCAGTGTATAATCAGCAAAGGTTTGTCGCACATACCTTCGAGTCTTCTTAGGAAATTTAAACCTTTTAAAATCAACTATCATTTTTTTATCATGATGGCGTATCGTCATAAAATAACGGAATATGAGACACACCCTTCCCTCTTTATCACGTTCTACTGATGAAAGCAGTTTCTCATATTTTTTTTGCTCCGTTGGCGTTTCATATATTTTTTCCATAGACATTGGATAATATCCCAAGGAAAGAGACTTACGTACAACATCTTCATAAAAATCAGGGCAAACAGCGTCTTCTTTTATAATCTTAGCAGCAGTATCATACATCATCTGAGGGATACGACCTTCTTCCACCTGCGGGCTATTTACAAACTTGTCATAATTCTCCTCTAATTTAACTTGCAAGTTTTCGAGATCCTCAACATTATTAACTCTAACGCCAAATCTATAAGTTAATATTTCTATAATCTCTTTGTAATACACAATCGCCGAATTTTGGGGACGAAAGTCAGAATCAAGATTATCCTGCATTTCTTTTGTCTCGTCTATCTCCTCTTTTTCATTCATTTTAATGTTTTTTTTCGTTTCTATTTTTCTTGTTCTTCCAACATGGATTTCAGTTCCTTCAACTGAGCTTCCACCCTATTTAATTGTTCTTTCAAATCATCATTGTTATCGCTCACCATTGCATCGACAAAAACTGAATTGATAAAAGACATTCCTACTATTCCACCCATAATCAGGATGCCACAGAAATAGATAGTGGACAATCGACCAATAAATGGAGTTGAGACAGCTGCGATACGATTAGGAATCTCGTACCAACCCTCAATCGTACACATTCGGAAGATAGTGTATACTGAATTCGTCGGTGTATCAAAATATTCAGGTGCAATCTGTCCAAAGAGGTCACAACTGACCAATCCGAAAATAACAACTAAGATAAAATAACTTAGCAGCAAGACATACGACTGACGGATGGCTAGTTTAAAACCCGAAACTAATTTCGCAATTCCCGGGAACAGATGAACCGTCCGCAACAGACGAAGGATGCGCATCAATCGGAGAACGAACAAGACGGAGAGATTCACCATCTTAACTGGATATACAAACTGGATGATGAAAGGAATACTCAAAAGAACCAAAACAAAATCCAATCGATTCCATCCAGATTTCAAATATCCCCGTATTCCATAATGAGATATTTTCACTATCATCTCAATCAAGAAGACAATGGCACATACGAACTCAATCACCTCCATCCATGCCCATTTGCTACTGCACTCCTGGAGATAGATTGAAATTGCATTGATCAAAATAAAACCATAGATAACCTTGTTGTTCAGGAATAGTCTTTTTAAGAAATTGAGTATCATATCTTTTTATTATTTTCCATTCACAAAAGTACAATCATTTATTTATTTTTTCAATGGTTGATTTGAAATTTCCTTTTTCTCTTTCGTTTTTTATCTCATCCGTTCATAAAACAAAGCCAACGCACATCATATCTTCCGACATCAAGTCCAACTCTTAATTCTTAACTCTTAATTCTTAACTCTTAACTCTTAATTCTTAATTGTTTTTTCTATCTTTGCACGTTCATTGAAGATAATATACAAACATATAAAATGGCAAAAGAATTAACACCACGCAGTGAGGATTACTCACAATGGTATAACGACTTAGTTATCAAAGCGGATTTGGCAGAAACTTCCGCAGTTAGAGGTTGTATGGTCATCAAACCATACGGTTATGCGATTTGGGAGAAGATGCATAACGAGTTGGATCGTATGTTCAAAGAGACGGGGCACGTCAATGCATATTTCCCGTTATTCATTCCAAAATCCTTCTTAAGCAAGGAAGCTGATCATGTGGAAGGATTCGCAAAAGAGTGTGCTGTCGTTACTCACTACAGATTGAAGACCAACCCAGACGGTAGTGGTGTGGTAGTTGATCCAGATGCCAAATTGGAAGAGGAACTAATCGTTCGTCCTACCTCAGAGACTATCATTTGGAACACTTACAAAAATTGGATTCAATCCTACCGTGATCTTCCAATCCTATGCAACCAATGGGCTAACGTGGTTCGTTGGGAGATGCGTACACGTTTGTTCCTTCGTACTGCAGAGTTCTTGTGGCAAGAGGGTCACACTGCGCACGAGACTTACGAAGAGGCAGAGGCAGAAGCACAAAAGATGTTGAATGTCTATGGCGACTTTGTAGAGAATTTCATGGCAGTGCCAGTCATCAAAGGAGTGAAGTCTGAGACCGAACGTTTCGCTGGTGCCGTTGACACCTATACCATCGAGGCATTGATGCAAGACGGAAAGGCACTTCAATCAGGTACTTCTCACTTCTTAGGACAGAACTTTGCAAAAGCCTTTGACGTACAATTCCAAACACGTGAAGGTAAGCTCGATTATGTATGGGCAACCTCATGGGGAGTTTCCACCCGTTTGATGGGTGCACTCATCATGACACACTCAGATGACAATGGATTAGTATTGCCTCCAAACTTGGCACCTATCCAAGTGGTCATCATTCCTATTGCCTTCAAGAAGTTGACCGATGAGATGAAAGCAAAAATCGATGCGATGATTGCCAATTTGAAAGCATTGGGCATCTCTGTCAAATATGATTCTGACGATACTAAGACACCAGGATGGAAGTTCGCCGAATACGAATTGAAAGGTGTTCCTGTTCGCTTGACCGTAGGTCCTCGTGATTTCGAAAACAACACCATCGAGGTGGCACGTCGCGACACTCTTACGAAAGAGAATGTCAGCATGGACGGAATCGCAGAATATGTAAAGAACCTCTTGTCTGAAATTCAAAAGAACATCTTCCAAAAGGCTTTGAACTATCGTAATTCCATGATCAAGAAAGTGGACAGCTATGACGAGTTCAAGACTGAAATCGAAAAAGGAGGCTTCATTTTAGCCCACTGGGATGGAACACCAGAAACAGAAGCTAAGATCAAAGAAGATACGAAGGCAACAATCCGTTGTGTTCCTTTCGACACCTACTTGGGAGATGACAAGGAACCAGGCAAATGTATGGTGACGGGCAAACCATCCAAATGCAGAGTATTATTTGCAAGATCATATTAATTTTTATATCACAAAGCGTTGGAGCAAACTGTTCCAACGCTTTCTTTTTCGAATATACCATGAAAAGAAGTTTTTTATTTTCTATTCTATTTCTATCCACACTGTTATCACATGCGGGAGTGAGGTCATTGTATGAACCTACAGCATTAAGTCCGAATCAATTTGTCATTGCGGATCCATGCAAAATAGATTCAATACCCCTTACAGTAATGATAGTGCCACAATATATGCTTCCCTTGTATTATGGCTATGAAACAGAAGAAAACAGAACACTCTATTTCTCTCCACATACAACAACGTTTGTAAGAGATGCGGAATACTTCCTCCCCTATACCAAAGGATATACCGCATTGGGATTTATTTTCGAACCTTCTTTTCTTTACAAAATAAACGAAAAAGCCAGCATACGAGCAGGAATCCACCTCATGGCATTCGCTGGCGATCACAAAACCATTCGAAATATATCACCCATTCTATCCCTGACATTCCAACCTGTCCGATGGTTGACCCTGACAGGAGGAACCTTGGGTTCTGGCATATATCACGATTTATACGAACCCATGTATGATTACGATCGCTTTTTCTACGACAACCAAGAGATGGGATTATCCGCACGAACCAATACAAAATATTGGGATTCAGACATGTGGTGCAACTGGGAAGACTTCATTATCCCAGGATCTGATTTTCAAGAACGGTTCACCTTCGGATGGAGAAACGATTTTCATGCACCTAAGATAGCGCATAAAGTACCAATCAACATACCCTTCCATCTCATGATGAACCACAGAGGTGGGCAAATCGATGCAGTGGAAGACACCTGCATTGAAACACTAATGAATATAGCAACAGGAATCAATGCAGATATAACAATAAAAAATAAGATTATAATCACCCCAGACATACCATTTTTCTTTTTTTCAAATCGTTCCAATGAAGAACACATCCATACCCACTATCAAAACGGTTATGGAATCTATCCACAAGTATGTGTACAAAACACGGGGATAAAGCATCATTGGAAGGTCAATGCAGGATATTGGTATGGCAATAAATTCATATCAGGAAGAGGAAGTTACCTTTTCCAATCGAGGTCTTACTTTGACGAGGCATTCGAACGACAATATAGACACCTGATCACAGGAAAAGTTTCCTACATTTATCATTACAAGAAATTCTCTTTTGGCGGAGAGTTCCAACTCTATTATGATACCGACGAAGCATCCACAGACATATCGGCCGGCATCTATATGCGTTTCGAACAACTCTTTAAAATTCACACATTCAAAGAAAACGAAAAAGAGAAAATAGGATTCTTGGGTTTATGAAACACATACTTTCACTACTTATCTTACTGAGCTTATCCGCACAAGTATTTGCCAAAGAGAAGCAACGCGTGACTGAGCAAGGCTCCTCCCTCTTCTATCGAAGTTGGAGATACCCCGTCGTTACCGATGGGAAAGAAAAAGAAGTAGAGAAAGACACCCTACCATCAGACTCACTACCTACCATAAGTGAAAAAACGGACTCACTCATGGTCGATTCGCTACCACCACTTCCCGATTCGTTAAATCAGCAAATTGACACACTGGTTCGTCACCCGCAGGAACTGACAGAAGATCCAGACGACAACACGAAGCGAGATTCGATAAATGTTGCGCAACCTAAAGAGGGTCCAAAAATAGAGTTGCCAGACATCAACACCTGCATTGTCTATTTCATCTTCGACCAAGACAACTTCATCACTGATTACAGCGCGGAGTTCGATACCATCATGCGATTTATCGACTATCACAAAGGGAAAAACTTTGATGTGATTGGACATACAGATGAGAGAGGAACGGTAGCATATAATCAGAAGCTATCAGAGCGCAGATCGAAGAAGGTATACGATGTTTTAGTGCGTCGTGGTGTAGACCCAAGACGCATGAAGATGATTGGACGCAGTGAACTGGAATTAGCCATTCCACATGCAAAAAATGAAAGAGAGCATCTGTTGAACCGAAGAGTAGAAATAAAAGTACGTCAAGAATGAAAAAGAGATTACTGACCATACTATTTGTACTTGGTTGTCTGTTCTCCGCAACAGCGCAACAAGATTTCTTTTTCACACAACAGACATTTTCCAGAGGGAACATAAACCCTGCAGGTGTAGGAAACACGGGCGATGTGGACCTGTTTTTGTTCGGACGATTACAATGGCTGGGAGTCGACAACGCACCTCACACAATGCTATTCAACGCGACCAATTATTTCCAGAAAATTCAATCTGGCATTGGGCTGACGGTCTCACACGACGCCATTGGTATTGGGCATAGCACCACTGAGATAAAAGGAGAATACTCCTATCAAATAGACCTGAATCCACGATGGATTCTCTCCATGGGAGTATCCGCAGGAATCTTTCTTGGCATTTACGACCCGACGGCCAACACATTGGAAAACGAAGGCGAACGAAGGCATATCGACCTACCAACAGAGAAAGAGCAAGTATTATCACCCGATTTCAATATAGGATTCGAGCTCAACTCCATGAATTGGACCTTTGGAGTATCATGTACCCACATACAAAACAACAAGTCCACCTCCTACTCCTCCGACAGACATTTTTACGGGTATGCCATTCGAACACAAAAAATCAATACAAATTGGGACATCATGATTGATTTAGGATACATGAATCGAAACAAGGTTCACTTGGCAGATTTAGGACTATTAGCATTTTATCACCGACTTTTTTGGGGTGGAATGTCATGGAGACCCGACCTTGTAAACGGATGCAACCCTTCCTATTTGTCAGCCATGTTAGGATTTGAGTATCAAATATTTAGATTTGGATATGTATATGAATGCGGATTAGGAAGCAACAGCACACTACCAAGCAACACACATGAAGTAATATTATCCTTCCGAATTCCAAAAAACAAAAACATCTCAAAAATTGACTAATATCAATTTTTTACCTATTCCCAAACAAACACTAAGAAAAATTTACAATCATTAACAAATATTAGGATAAGATAGAAAAAAGGGTTACCTTTATAGTTAAAATCCATAATAGGGTTAATTGCATCTAACCTATTAAAAGATAGAAGATTATGAAACAAGCAAACTTAGAAAAGAAAATACATAGATGTATTTTTGTCGCCATATTATCTTTATTCTGCGCAGGAAACCTTAACGCGAAGAATGAGGACACCCCGAATCTAGACTTTTCGTTTGGATCATTTGCCAACTGGGAAAGGTATTACTCATACTTTGGTCCAGCAGATTTCAATGATTTTAACAGTCCGAACATATATACAAATTCCCCATACGCACCATCTGTAACCAATACAGAAGTATGGACGAGAAAAAACGGAGATGGCGACTCATATTTATGGGAAAGTAGAGCATATTATGGCAAGCACGAGATACACGGAACATTTAGCGTAACCACATCACAAGGAAGAGATGTCAACATGTCATCTTGTGACCGTGCATTAAAGAGACTTCCTGATAATTTCAATGCCGCAGGTATTGTAGGAACCACTTCAACCAATACGGAAATTATATACGACTACTCTTCTCCAGACAAATGGATGCGTAGAGCCATGGCTGAGAAATTAGTCTATCGTTTCCGTGTCACCAACAAGAGTACATTGTTGAAACTATGTTTTGCAAGTGTATTGTTTGAGCCTAACACAGACGCAGGAGCACACTTTGGAGACGAGCACCCAGGAATGTGTTTGAACGTAACAGCAGACAATGGAACGAGAGTTCTACCATGTGGAGAATATTGTGGAGATGCAAGTAGTAATGATAATACACTTGTTGCACTATCAAAAAACACTGATGGTTCATGTTATTCCGATGCTGGACGTAACAACCTAACCTACAAACCATGGACGACAAACCTATACGACCTAAGAGAATTTGTTGGTTCTGAAGTTGTTATCGAAGGTTATGTTCACGACTGTTTGCTTGAGTTGTACATTTGTAACGAATGTAATACATGTCACCCTTCAGACAACGGAGTTACCGATTACGGAAACGGACGATTGGTTCTTAATTCATGCGACCATTGTGGATCTAGAAACGTAACTGTAAGAAAAAGAGTAATGGCCGGAGGTCACACTGCATATGGTTACATGACAGGAGAGACCACTGAATTGAGAATAGACGTGGAAAACTGTCCTGATCCCAACGATCCTAACGACAAAGTGAAAATAACCGTTCCTGAAGGATTTGGAAAAGGCAATTATGTATGGAAAACTTCCGACGGAGTTAGTTTGATTGACGAATACGGAATGCCATACGACGATCATTATGCTTTCGTAAAACGTGCTGAGATTCAAGATGTAGATTACATCTGTTCCATAAAGGGAACCAATCCTGATTGTCCTGGCATATCCATATCTACGCGTATTGCCAAAGACCCTATCGTAATGGATTTCATCAGCAGTAATGCTTGTTATAACTACATCACATTCAACGACAAAACATACATCACGAAGATATTACAAAACGGAACACTCATCGAGCCTGATACCATACTAAGTTGGTCGTGGGACTACGATGATCACAAAGGACTATCAGGAAATTTGGCAACTTACACAAAAGAACAAGTTGACAATAACGAAGAACTTAGAAATCCTCATGGTGAATTCAGATGGACAGACGCCAACCAAGGAAAATACGACATGACCTTGACCGTTGTGACGGCTAAAGGATGTACTCTATCCATCGTCAAACCATTCAAAGTACAACCACAACCAGAAATCCAATTGGCAGGTGTAACAGACATCTGTATAAACACGACTTCACAACTACAAGTCACCAACTATAACGACCCTAGCAACCGTTATGTCTGGAAAAAATGCAATGGCAATTGCCCTACTGACAGATGTGAAGGTACGTTAGTACAAGACTCTGCAGGATCATCGAACAGTGCCTATTTAGACATAGAAGGTGTTTTGAGCAATGCAGGAAAATATTGTGTGGAAATCATTCGTAACGAGGATTTGTTGGAAGGAAACGTTGTAATTGGTAGTCAGCAATGTACCTATCACAAAAACTTTGAAGTTAATATAAATAACATTCCGAACTTCAAATTCAAAAATGTTGAAAAGACAAACGGAAGATATCAAGTAGACATCTGTAAGGGTCAAACGATAGACCTTGAAATCGACGATTCTCAAAACACTGTAGATGTAAGCAAATACACATGGAGTAACACTCAGAACGGCAAAAAAATCACCGTTGGTCCTACAGACACTACCGAATACTTAGTAACAGCTATATGCGGATGTAACGTATCCGACAGTATATGGGTGAATGTTAAACCATTGCCACAACTTTCCATCGATGGACCTGCGGCCATCTGTCAGAACACCACTACAGAATGGACTGCACAAGGATTGGAAGGAACAGAAGAGAACTCCTACATATGGTATAGAGACGGTAGTCAGTTTAGCACATCAAAGACAATAAGTCTAACCTACTCCGATCCTGGATATTATCAATACACATTAAAGGGTACTAACCGTTTGAATTGTACCAACACCACGCAGAAACAGCTAACCGTTAGAGCCAATCCAAATCCTAACGTACCTACACCTTCCCCAGTCTGCGAAAACAAGAACGTTATCATCAACGTATATAACGTCGATTCTTGTCAATGGATAAAAGATGGCGGCAATGTTTATGGAGAGATGTTACACGTACCATCTCAAAGTTCCATCAACGAACAGCCTAAATCTTCTGTATACAAACTGAAAACATATGTATTCTATACAGACACATTCTGTACCAAAGAACAGAATATCAATATCACAGTCTACAAGATTCCTGAAATTAAAATTACAGGTCCTGATGGAATATGTAAGGGCAAATCTGTCACTTTCGTTGCACAAGACACAGCCGACTATTCACATGATCCTGCACATAGTTCAGGTTCACCTTCATATAAGTGGAACGATGTAAACAATACGCAAGGAACTACGTTGACAACAACTCCTGTGGCTACTTCATCTTACACAATCAACTGGAACAATGGTACTTGTACAAGTTCTGCGACAAAGACAGTGGACGTATATGAAAAACCTATTTTCGGTGTAGCACCTATATATCCAAGAGTATGTCCAAACACATGGGATACCATCGTAGCAGAACCTAACTTTGCATCATACAGATGGTTCTCTTTAAGATCTGTAGGAGACACTATTTGGCATACACCAAGTGCTGGAATGGACCCTAACAAACTTGACATAAGAATCACCAACGATATAGATATCTATGTAAAAGTAACCGATGCTAACGGTTGTGAGGGTGAATCAAAAACACAAGTAACCGTTAAACCGGTTCCTACCATTAGCCACATTGGACCAAACGAAGTATGTGAAGGCTCTCAAATCACTGTTGCTCCAACAGGTGGAGATGCAAACCAATACTCATGGTCATATAAATATAGGAATGGCACAGAGACTGAAATACCAAATGTAACAGGAACTCTTGTTGATTATCCAGACTGCAATGGATGTGGATTAGTCACATATACAATATGGGGTACAAAAGATGGATGTAGAAACAGTCACACATTTGACATAGCAATCAAGGAGCAACCTAAGATCACAATAGAAGGTGACAGTTCTATTTGTAAAGGTCAAGGTGTTGCTACACTTACAGCCCGAAGCACAGGAACTGCAATTAGCAATTGGAGTTGGACAGGTATGGGTGTCACCTCAAACTCCATAAGTGTTACTCCAATCACAGAGCAAACCTATTATGTAGTAGGAAAAGCTGCATCCGGAGGTTGTGACGGACATGCAAGTTTCACTGTAAAAGTAAACGAACCTCCAATCATAACCATAGAAGATAATGGCCCTATTTGTTCAAAAGACACCATCAGACTGACTGCCACATCCCAATCAGAGCTAGACAGTTGTGCATGGACTTTCTCATCAGAAGGTACTTTAGAAAATGATTGGATTTCATATGGTCCTAACAAGATTTCCATGAAGACTCCTCTAATGGGAACTACAACCTTCACGGCGAAAGCATACGATAAAAATCAATGCTACTCTACCAAATCAAAAACGATTATCGTATATCAGAAACCTGAAGTCACAACAGATGCCAAAGATATCTGTAGAGGCGATCTAATAAGTATCTCTGCCGATGGTGCAGCATCATACAGATGGATGGATAAAACAGGAATAGTTCTATCAACATCCACTCGATACACAGACAACTCCTACTCTGACGCAACAGAATACGAAATCTATGTTGAAGGAAAGGAAAATGGTTGTGTGGACACGGCACTTGTCAAATTTAAAATCAACGAGAAGCCGACAATCACCATTACTGGCCCACACATCTTCTGTCAAGGAGACTCCATCAAGCTAACAGCCACGACAGGCAACGATTCTCTCTATCAATGGAGCACTGGAAGCATTGAAAAAACTTTGAGAACGATCGCTACAGGTTCAGTCAACTCTGTCAGTGTCATCGTGACAGACAAGAATGGTTGTTCGGCAGAAAAACCTCACAACTTCTCGGTTGTCATTCCTCCTAGTATATTTATAGAAGGTCCAAGCAGTATATGTAGCGGACAAACTTATGCTTTAACTGCAAGAGACAGAAACAATACAGGCGCTTTAACATATCAATGGTATGTAGGCGAAGAAACCGATAGCAAGAAATACCAAAATCCTAAGGATAACAATTGTTCCGCTGGAGATTGCAACGAGATTCATCCTACAACCGAGGAGAACACCAAATATATTGTATCGGGTATGCAAAGTCATACCATAAACAACGAAGTTGCAGTCTGCAAGAGCTCTGCTGAGATCTTCATCACAGCACATCCTCGTCCTAAGGTTGTTATCGAAGGAAACAATCAGATATGTAACGGTAGTTCAACAAACCTAACGGCATCCGACACATCTGACGCCATCATCAAATCTTGGGAATGGTTAGAAGGCACAACAGCCAACAACATAAGCACAACCAACGACACAAAGAGTTATCATAACACAGGTACTCTAACCAATAGTCAGAAGTACTTTGTCGCTGTTGCCACCTCCACATACGACTGTGTAGGAAATGACACGTTTATTGTCAATGTTCACCCACGTCACACTGTGGAAATCGTTGGAAAAGACTATGTGTGTGAAGACGGAACAATCCAATTGTCATCCAAAGTATATGACAATGAAAACGCACTTGTTAGCAGCAATAACGTTCAAGAATACTCATGGTTACCACAAGGAGGTAACAACGCAGAAACCACCGAGATGAGTTTGTCTGGAACAACAACATTCCGACTCAACATCAAAGACCCTAACGGATGTGCTGCAACTTCAGATCCTTTTATTGTACAATGGATCAACAAGCCAGTGGTAACCGTCACTCACGATGGAAACAATTGTGCTGGCATCAATGACATCACTATGACAGCAACAGCCAACAAAGAGGCTGGTGCAATAAAGAGCTGGATATGGAATAATAGTGACGGAACTTCTATAGACACAACAGAAGGTAATGTCAATCCTAAACAATATGACATTCCTATCCTACAAAGAACAACTACTTATCAGGTAATTGCAGAAGACACATTCGGTTGTGTTTCTCTTCCTGAAATACATGAAATTGTAATTAATGAAATGCCAGACATCACCATCACTGGTGTTGATCACGCATGTCAGAATAGCACCATTGAATTGACCGCCTCCTCTTCTTCTAATGGAAACATCAGATGGATTGACACTGAAGCAAACAATAATGCCAATGCAAATGATTCCATACGTAGAGTAACACTCACCGAGAAGAGACCTTATCAATTTATTGCGGGCGTCACCGCTAATGGTTGTACAGCCTATGACACATTAAATGTTACTGTTTATGGCAATCCAACAGTTGTGATTGCTGGTAACAATTACATCTGTCGTGATGACAATCAAGGTTTAATTTTAACGGCAAACGTCACAAAAGCTTCTGATGACGCAACCATACAACAATACCAATGGAACATTTCAAATGATAATAGTCAATCTATTACGATACGTCCAACAAGCAATTCAACCAAATGTATCGTAACAGTTATCGATGTCAATTCTTGTACCAATAAATACGAGAAAGACATTTCAGTCATTGAAAATCCAATTCTATACATTAATGGACATACGAATGGAGACACAATCATCTGTCAAGGCAATTCTATACCATTAAAAGCCACCTCAGAGCAAAACATAACTTCATTCACATGGTTCAAAGATGATACAGAAATAGATGGAAACACATCGAGCAATTTAATATCAGACAATATTTCCAGTCAAACGGTATATAGCATAGAAGGAGTATTGCCAGACTATGGTTGTGTTGGAAAGGCTCAATTAACCATAAAGACTAAACCATACCCTACTTTCACTGTCAACGACACATTCTCTTGTCAGGGATTGACATCCACCATGAAAGCTGTGGGTGATGCTGACTTCTACGAATGGAGTTGGACGAATACTGCAGGTAACGAAGAAACTGCTTCCGGATCTATATATTCTGAAATTCTTAATGCAGATCGCGTATATAGAATCAGAGGAACAAAGAATGGTTGTACGACAAATTACCAAACGGCTAATGCCTACGTATTGAACAATCCAACCATCGTGGTGAAAAAAGGCGATGTTAATTTTGATTACGAGAATGACACAATCACATTGTGTTATCAAGATAACGCATTATTAAATGCATCTGGTACAGGAACTACATATACTTGGAATCCATCCACAAACACAGATCCAAATGTCACTATTAGTGCATCTACGGTTGGACTCCAAAAATATTCTGTTTCTTCATCTCTAACATATAACAATAACAAAACCAAACAAAAAGATCTGACATGTAACTCAACAGCCGTTGTCAATGTATCTGTAAAAGAGCGTCCGAATGTGACGTTAAAAGGTCCTGCTACAATATGCCAAAACGAGAAAGTTCAGATCACTGCATCTGGTGCTGACACATATACATGGGCACTTAACAACGTCGCAAAAGACACAACAGGAGCTTCCTATACAGATAGTTTAACCAGTACTACGACATACAAGGTAGACGGAACCAAAAACGGATGTAGGAGTCTACCTGTAGAGCATACCGTAACAGTAAAGAACTCTGTCAACCCAAGTTGGGGTTCTCCAGAAGTTTGTGAAGGCCAAAGTCTTCAAATAACAATCAACGGAGCAACATCCGTATATTGGGAAAGAGAAGACGTCTTAACAGGTGCTACCCGTACACTGACGAACGTTCTTCCTACAACCGACGACAATCAATATGCAGAATATGCTATCAAGGCATATTATAATGGTTGTTCAAAAGACACAACGATCCGAATTAAGATTAACCGAGTTCCAAGCATCACTTTCAATGTTACAAAAAATGGTGTTACAGAGACAAATAAGAAAGAGATCAGCATCTGTTTGAACGAGCAAGTAAGTATCGAAGCTGTTGCTGAAGGCGCAAACATAACACGTTGGAACACAGGTGCAACAAACACCGAAGCAATAACTGTAAAACCTCAAACGACAGGTTCCTTCGCATACATTGCACATGCACAAGCAACAGAAAGCAGTTGTGAATCAGAAAACACGTTCAACGTAAATGTCAACCCTAACCCTGTCATCACAATCAACGAAAAGACAAATGGAAGTGAAGAAATTTGTCAGGATGCATCATTCAAACTAACCGCAAGTGGTTCAACCGGATCACACGCCAACCAATACAAATGGGAGTCTAAGTTAGACGACAATGCTAGCTACAACACCTTATATGAGGTAAGTGCAAACAAGACAGAGCATTCGATTGAAAAGGCATCTCAAAGAACTATCTATAGAGTAACAGGATACAACGACTACTGTTCTAGTACAGCTGTCTTCGATGTAAAGGTAAACAACAAACCAACCATAGAGTTTGATTACACAAAGGCTTGTGCAGGTCAGTCCAACCCTGTAAGCATAAAAGAGAGTGTCTACGTTCCAACCACTCAATATCAATGGTCATGGGATGATAGCAACGGAAGAGGTTCTGTCAACAATGCTAAATCTATTACGCAAGCACTCCAAAGCGACCGCAAGTTCCGTGTAAGAGCTACATCAGACAAAGGATGTAAAAACGCAGACAGCGTCACTGTAGAGGTTTATCCTTTACCTGTGTTCACAGTATCAAACGACACATCAATCTGTGCCGGAGGTGAAGCTACTCTCCATGTCTCAAGCGAATCAAATTACACATTCTCATGGAACCAAGGATTGGGTGCTCCTGATGCAAATAAAAATGTTATAACAAGACCTACATCAACCACCAAATACAAAGCGAAAGCAACGGATGGAAACCAATGTTCTGCAGAGAAAGAGGTCACTGTTACCGTCAATACGTTGCCTATCGTTCAGATCATTCAAAAAGGTGCAACTTGTGTTGGAAACAATGTTACGTTACAAGCTACCATTCTTAACTCAACAGGAAATGACAGTTTGAACTGGTATAGGAAGAACGGCAACTCATTAGATATTGTCAGAACAAATAATGACAAATATGAATTCACAGTAACAGAAGACATGACTGCTGTTACAATGATGGTGGAAGCATTCAACGCCGCAAGATGTGTTAAGACAGAAAATCATCAAATAAAGAAGGTTGACAAACCTAGCATCCAAATTTTAGGTGACAAAAATTGTGATGGTACGGAAGACATTGTGAGACTATCAGGTGCCGATCGTTACACATGGGTATCTGAAGACAGCATTGTTGCTAACTCACTCCCTATTATCTTCAAGAAGGAAAATGAAAGTCACGAATACAAGATTCATGTAGAATCAGGTATATGTGTCTCTGATACCTCTTTCCACATCACAGTTTACGATCTTCCAAAAGTCAATTCTGCTAATAGCACAATATGTCTAAACGACAGTTTGATATTAACTGCATGCGCACCAAACGACGATTTAACATATCAGTGGAATACAGGTGACAATAACAATAAAAATGCAGTAACTGTCTATGCAACGACACGTAAGAAACAGATTTACACGGTTACTGTAAAAGACCAAAACAACTGTAGAAACAAAGGTGTCTTTGAAGTAAGTGTATTCAACGCAACTAACCTTCCTATAGAAGGATTAAGTGAAGCGTGTGTGAACGATAAGGTCAAGCTCACTGCAACAGTTCCTACATCTGCCACTTATACTGATTTCCAATGGTACAGAATCAAGAACAATGACACGACCAAAATAGATGGTGCTACAACAAAAGTTTTAGAAGAGACAATTCTAGAATCAACAGTTTACATGCTAACCTTCAAGGATGAGCATGGTTGTGAGAACTCTTCTACTAAAGAGGTCAAAGCAAAAGATTTGCCTCATATCAGTGTCTCTACACCAAGTATCTGTTACGGCGAAAAAGCAATTATATCTGTTGACAGAGCAAACAGTGTAGCCGACTATTATACATGGCCAGACAATTCAGAGAACAACTTCTCTTGGGAATCAAGCGACGGATTAAAGAAAGATTCAACTTTCAAGTTCTCTGCTTCACTAAATGGATGTAAGGTCAACAGTTCCGTTGTCATCTCTCCAAAAGTTAAACCTGAAATTAAGATAACGAACATAAACAATGTTGAATGGATTGCAGGAACAGACTCCACTGTATGTCCGAACACAAGAATTGTTCTCAATGCAATTGACACAACAGAAGAGCCAAACGTTGCAGTCGGCGAGGAAACCTCATTCGTATGGAGTGGAAACGCAGGATCTCCTGTGACAACAGCCTCCATGACCGACTATCCTGTCAGCCAGACCACATATCAAGTGACAGCAACCAACCAATATGGTTGTGTCAACACAGCATCTAGAACAATTAAGGTCTACACTCCTCAACCACTCACAATTACAGGAGTACCTGCCATCTGTGAGAATGACTCTGTCACTTTGACAACTGACGGAACTGGCGTTCTATCTTGGACAATCCAACCTGCAAATGCAAACAGCACATTCAATCCTGAAAATGCTGTAACCATCAAAGACTGTGAGGCTGGAACCATCACAGTTTCTGTTGCCGGACAAGACGAACATCAATGTCCTTCCAATTCAAACGAATTCAAGGTTGTTGTCGTAAAACGTCCAGAACTTACGATCACACCTTTGACGAGAAATGTTTGTAAGGGATCCTCTATAAAGTTAACTGCTAATGGAGGTCCAGGTGTTGCTATTCAATGGGATGGTAAAAACAGAGGACTCTTGGATAACACCTATACACCAGAAGTTGCAGGTCCATCCGAGCTAACTGTTAGAGGTTATTATGTATCCAACGGCATTGAATGTCAAACGGATTCAACCATTACTATCAATGCATTTGCATTACCTACCTTCGAGATAACGGGTAATGACGTTTGTCAAGGTGACACTGCTGTTTTGCAAGTTGCCAACGCAGCTAACTTCCGTTCCATTCGATGGATCGGTCATTCAGAGAATGAGAACCCAATAGAAGTTACTAAGTCTGGAAACTATAGTGTAACAGTCACCGACAACAACGGATGTGTCAAAGACAGCAGCAAAGCGATTGAAGTTCATCCAAATCCATCTTTTGTCATAATACGTAAAGATGATATTACCGATAATACAGTATGTAACGGAGAGACTGTCACTCTTGAAGCTGTAGGTAGTGGATACTCATTCGAATGGTTCAACGGCAGCAGTTCATTAAATGCAACTACAACCGCAAACGGAAGCAGCATAACTCCAACCATAACAGCTGACGATACATTCACAGCCAAAGCTTCGAAAGTGATTACTGCAAACTTAACCTGTCACTCTGAAAAAGATTACGAGGTTAAGGTAGCACCTATACCAAGTTTCCAAATCAAACCAACAAATGTATGTAAAGGTCAACATGCACGTGTTAGCCTTACAGTCAATACAAGTGGAACATCATTTGTATGGAAATGGACGGAAGGTGGAACCGAGAAATCTCAAACTGGTTCTTACGTTGACTTCAACAATGTCACCGAGACACGAAACTTCTCTGTAATAGGTACATTAGGTCATTGTACAAATACAATAGCTGGTTCTATCACACCAAAAGAACTTCCTGTGATAACCAACATCAATCCATTTGCGATGTGTATCAACGAAACGGAAACGGTAACGATAACGGCATCCGATCCTAACAATACGAATTCGCTTACCTATTCATGGACAGCCGACAGAGATGGAAGTAGTATGTCGATTTCTGAAAATGAATTAACCATCAAGCCTACTCAAACTGGTGTTAGAACCTATACATCAAAAGTCACTGACGGCTTTGAATGTTTCAGTACCATGCCAATTAGAGTAACGGTTAATCCACTTCCAACCATCAACATTGCTGGCGATACAAGCGTATGTGCTGACGTGGAAAACAATGTGTACTTATATGTTAGAGGTAACAGAAACGTCACATGGTATGAATTCGATGGAACGAAAGAGGACAAAAAAGGTGATCGTATATGCACAGACACTTTGAAGAGAACCATTTCAAGCAACACTAAATATGTGATTGAAGTGAACGAGACAAACAACGACAAGGTTTGTTCAAAATCACAAGTTGTCGAAGTCACTACGAAGCAAAATCCTTCTGTTCAAATATACGGTAACAAGCCTGTATGTTTAGGCAACTCATTAGATTTGACTGTATTGGGTAATTCTGGCGGTAAGATTCTTGCTAGTCCTACCAACGAATATGAAAGAACTTCATCACCTATTACAGTAACGTTGACACCAACTGAAACAAAAGATTATACAATATACTTAGAGTCTTCAGAAGGATGTCCATTTAATAAAGTTGTTCCTATTGAAACACATGCAATTCCTTATGTAACCATTGAAGGTGAAAGGAATGGTGAATCCACAATCTGTTACAACACAGAGATTCCTCTACATGCAGCAGGTAAAGTACAGACTGGAAATGGAGAGATTGATGTAACAGACTTCAAATGGAACAATGGAATCACTTCAGATGTAAACGCAGTGAAACCATTGATACAAACCAAATACTATGTTGTTGGTACAGAAAACGGATGTTCCGATACAGCATGGCATACAGTTAAAATTCAAGCTTTACCTGCCATCACTTTGGAAGGCAATGAGAAAGCTTGTGTTGACTCTTTTGATTACATTACGATTACTGATTATGAGCCTAATTACAATTACGTATGGTCTCCTAATCCAGAGTCAATCTCAAACGGGAAAGCAAAGGTTGAGATTAAAGAAGGTGTTAATAGCTACACTGTTAATGTAACTGACAATACACAATACCACTGTACGAACCAGGCTACATATACGATTAGGTCGAAAGCCAACCCTACTATAACCATCACAGGTAACGAGCAGGTTTGTTTGAATGGCAAGATCACATTAACAGCCTTCTCTAGCCTATCTGGTTCAACGTATGAGTGGTATAAGAATGGTGATGCTACAGGTACGACAACCAATACCCTACTTCAAATTGTAGACGGAGAGAACAATATCACCGTGAAAGTAACGAAGGACGGATGTAGTAATGATACAACTTTCAAAACGAAATACTACGATCTTCCATCTATTGCAATAACGGCTGATAAAGACACAATCTGTTATAACACAGCAACCAATCTTGTAGTTACTCCAACTGGCACAGAGCCATTCAGCTATAATTGGAAGAGCAACTACGTTACAACAGTTGATCAACAAAGCACACAAACCTATAGATTAACTAACACGACATCTCCATACTCCTTCGAGGTAGAGGTGACAGATGGTCATAATTGTGTAAACAGCAAGTCTATTCCAATTGTTGTTCAAGCTAATCCTAACGTTTCAATCACAGGAGACAAGAGTGTTTGTGATGGTACAGTAGCAAGATTAAACGCAAACGGTGCCGTAACCTATGAATGGAGTACAGGCGAGACTACCGCATCAATAAGTTCAGTCATCACATCCGACAGTTCATTCTATGTTATAGGAACCGACAAATACGGATGTGAAGGCCGTTCAAAGGTATTCACTGTTACTAAGAAAAACAATCCAACATTGTTCTTCTCTGGTTCTCGTGAGATCTGTAAAGGACAATCAATCACCATCACCGTCTCTGGAGCTGGCGCAAGTGATAGCAACTACCAATGGTATTACGACTCCGAGAATCCAACAGCAGAAGCTATCTACACCAACCATCGTCAATTATCACCAGCAAACGATGCTCAATACAAGATATTGGCAACGTTGAATGGTTGTAAGACTGACTCAACCATAGGAATAAAGGTAAATGAGAATCCAACCATAACGATTGTAGCAGAACAAAATTCAATTGTTTCTAATGATGGAAACACTGCCTTCATTTGTGAAGGTGACTCCATCCAATTGACAGCTCAAACATCTGCGGATGTCTCATCTTACAACTGGAGCAACAACAAGATGACAGAAAACATTGAAGTGTCTCCAACTGCAGAATTAACAGAATATTCTATTATTGTACGAAATGGCAATCAATGTTCGGCTAAAGACACCTTCTATGTCAAAGTAAACAAGAAACCTATTGTTGACATTGCATACCCAGAAGCCGTATGTCTTGGTGGAGAGGTTGTAGTGAGAGCAACCGACATCCCTGGCTATCCAGAACCAGATAGTTATAGTTGGACATTCGACAATAGTCCAATTAGTGGAAGCGTTGATTCCTTCAAGACAACCATTATCACAAATGGCATTCACGAAATCCAATTGAGAACTCAGAAAACAGAAAACGACAAGACCTGTTATTATGAGAAAGAAGTTTCAATTGACACGAAGGCCAACCCAACATTCACTGCTGCACCAAAAGATGAAGATTTGTGTCACAATCAATTTGTCACAATTCAAATCAGCAATAGTGATGCCGACTATTATATTTGGCCAGACTCTTCAAGAACTTCAGCAAGATCATGGACAGAGTCTATTGCTCAAGAAGCATCTGATTCTCCTATACACTACGGTGTAAAAGGATTTAAGCAATACTTGCTTAGAAACGGTGTGTTAACCTGTTCAGACAGTGTATTTGTCGATGTCACCATTCACGAACGTCCACAAGTAAAAATCGATGGACCTGTCGCATTGTGTACGGCAACGACAACAGTAATTTCAGTAAAAGAGCTTGACAATTCAGTCATTCCAAATGGAAAATACAATTATTACTGGAGTACAGGAGCTACCACAAATGCAATTACTGTTTCCGCACCTACAGAGCCTGTCACCTACACAGTTATGGTAACAGACAATACCACAACATGTGACACCACACTTTCTTATTCATTAAGCAGTTTCACCAACCCTACATTTAATGTGGCTGGAAGTGACGGTGTTTATTGCGAGGGAGACGAAGCAGAATTCAGCATCGAGGGAGGTAACAACATTCAATCCATCGTATGGAAAGATGCAGACAAAGACTCTACATTAGGAACTGGTGAAACTTTGAAACAGATCGCATCATCCAACAATGTGAACATAGAGGTGACTATCCTTACAACAGATGGTTGTAATGTTAGCAAGACCTTCACGTTCAACACCAAGCCAAAACCAACATTGACAGTTACCGCTCCAGATTATGTATGTAAAGGTTCTACAGCCACCATCAAAATAACAGGAGCGAACAACTATTACTGGGATAAATACCCTGACCTTCACACTGGTAATTTATCACTTACTCTAAAACGTCTTACCGGTTTTCATGTCAAAGGTGAGGTTAATGGATGTTACAAAGACACCTTTATCGAGATTGGTGTATATTCAGGAACTCCAGTATCAATCGCAGCAAGCGACGAAGATGGAAATCCTATCCGTATCTCAGCCTCTCATAAAGCCGAAATATGTTATGGAGAAAAAATTACACTCACAGCGTCAGGTCCTAACATGACAAGTTATTTGTGGGAAAACATTCTGGATGGTGATACATCAACAATTACAAAACAACCTCTTGAGCAAACACGTTTCACGGTTGAAGGAACAGACAAAAATGGATGTAAGAGACAGGATAGCGTCATTGTTATCATCAACTATCTGCCAGAGTTCACTGTTCCGGCAAGAACTTACGTCTGCGAAGATTCTTCTGTTGTCATTCCTGCAACAGCTCAAGAGATATTATCTTACAACTGGGGTGATGGATATGAAGACAATACAAGACATCAAATCAATACAGTTCAAAAAGACTCAACCTACAGTGTAATTGCAAAAAATAGTAAAGGTTGTGTATCCAACCCTGTATCTTACCAGATCTTAAAGAAACCAAATCCTAAACTGGTGATTTCAGGAGACTCAGTGTGCGATGGAACACCTGCTTTATTGACAGTTGTCGATACATCTTCTCAGTCTAACTATCAAACAACATACGTTTGGAATAGAATCCCTGAGAAAACAGGTTCAACCTACACAACAGAAGACATCTTTACCAAAGCCACTATCAGTGTAACTGGTACAAAGAACGAATGTTCTTCTACTGCTGAGATAGAAATTGGAACCTACGATTTGCCATCTATCCTAATCAACAACGGAGCAGAAGAAGCCACAGCATGTAGTCAATCGGCTCTAAAAGTAACCGCTACAGGTGGTGAGCGTTACAAATGGGATGGAAAGCCTATCACCAACGAAGACTTCTATGAGATTCGTCCTACAGAAGATGGCGAAATTCACACTGTATGGGGTCAAGACAAACATGGTTGTGTAGGAACAGATGATATAAAAATCAGAATTCAATACAGACCTAAATTCTATATCACGGGTGACACTCGCGTATGTGAAGATTCTGTAGTAACATTAACCGCTAATTACTCTGCTGCTGGTGGAAGCTATCAATTCGTATGGAAAGATAAGAATGGTAATGTCATAGGAACTAACGTCAATGGCGACAAATCCATCATGCTAACCGTCACTAAAGACACCACTGTCTATGTTACAGCGACCGACAATACCGGCAAGATGTGTGACACGACAGTCTCTTATGATATAACCGCAAAAGCAAATCCAACCATCGAGTTGATTAACAACGACAATACAGTCTGCAAAGGTTCTTATGCAACAGTCATTGTCGGAGGTGATGCCACTAGTTATATTTGGAAGAATGAAACCGGAACCATTGTATCTCAAACCAACACCATCTACAGAAAAGTGGACAGCAATTCTGAGAAATTCACTGTTTACGCAGAAAAAGAGGGTTGCGTATCAAGCAAAGAGATCACATTGAATGGTTTGAACAATCCAACAATCAGTCTATCCAATGCAACTGTATGTTATGGAGATTCCGTCAAATTACATGTAGAGACCAACGATGTCATCTACTCTTACTCATGGGATAATGTAACCAGTCAGAAACATATCGCAACAAAAGTTTCAACTGACGGAAGCACATCAGCTGACAATCAAATGGCTGACCTACCAAAACTGACAAGTGTCTATTATGTGGTAGCTGAAAATATGAGTCATTGTAAGACTACCGACTCTGCAAAAGTCATAGTCAACCCTCTTCCTTCTTTACGATTCAAAGCAGACAAGAGTGCGTGTGAAAACAATGAAGTTCTCATCTCTACAGAAAACACATCTGACATTGTATATAGCTGGGATGGACACGGTGCTGAAGGAACTTACAAGAATGAGTTCTCTCACACATTCACAATGGGTAGTTATCCAGACGTAAGCAAATTTGTCATCTATGGTAAATCTGCTTTAGGATGTGTGGATAGCTCTATCGTTGAAATCAACACGAAACCTATTCCAACATTACGTATCAAATACGATACCGCATGTTACGGAAACGGAATCAACTTGAGCGGTATGAACCTTTCTGCAAAATATGTTTGGTCATTGGAGTCTGGATATGTACTTTCTACATATAACAACTTCAAGACTGACGACATATACTATGATTCATTGAAGATTCACGTTCAAGGTACTGTCAATGGATGTTCAAACGACTCCTCGTTTACCATCCACACATACCCTCTTCCAACTGTGAAGATAAAAGATGCACCAAGAACAATCGTTTGTATCGGTTCTCAAACAGAATTGATGGTTGACAAACCTGTGGAAGGATGGGCATATAAATGGAATAACAATGACTTCAAGATAAACGATACCATATTATCCATCTATGCAAACAAGAATTCTCACAACATCGTCTATGCAAAAGATAGTAATGGATGTATCGGATCTGGAGAAATCGAGGTTAACGTCATCAATAATCCAACATTCTTTGTAGAAGGTGCAAATGAAGTATGTGTCAACAACGATGTCAAACTTAGAGGTAGCGATAACACGTTACGTTACGAATGGTATGATAGTCGTGACAGCTTACTTGGCGAGACAACAGGATCTGAGGAATTCATAGTACATGTTTCTAGCGACACAATCGTTAATGTAAGAGGATTCTTATCGGGAACTATTCCTTGCGAGGCTATGGTAACACATGTTGTCAAAGCCAATCCATACCCTACCATCACATTTGAAAAATATGACGCAAACGTATGTTACATGAATCAAACATACATTGAAGTGAAATCAGATGTTGATGCTACATTCTTATGGAACACTGGAGAAACTGAGCGTTTCATTCAAAAAGAGATAACAGAACCGATAAACAAATTCATCGTCACTGCTACATCCACTAGCTCAACTCTATGTGAATCCAAAGACTCCATAGTAGTAAATATGTTACCATTGCCAAACATAACAGCAGAGAATCAACAAATCTGCTATGGTGACAGTGCAACTCTTATCGCTAAGGAGGCTAACAACAGAACTGACATCACCTACAGATGGGATGGCGCAGAGGCAGACACAAATGCATTCACGACGCCTGCATTGACATCCACCACCATATACAACGTGAAGGGTGTCGACTCTCATGGTTGTGTTGGAAGAACATCTGCAATAGTCTCTATCATGAGCTTGCCTCAGTTCTCACTCTCTAGCATATCTCCAGTATGTCGTGGAAGCGAGACCACCATCACTGGTAGTGACCAAACATTGAAATATGTATGGGAAGATGACAAAGATGGCAACTTCCAAGATGGTAACACCTTCTCTCATAGTGTAGGACAAGACACTACATTCGTCGTATGGGCACAAGATGAGAACTTATGTAAGAATAAGAAAGAGGTGACAGTAAGAGTAAAAGAGTACCCTGTTCTTACGCTCAGAATGGACACAAATTATGTATGTTTCAATGAGTCACGAACAATCTACGTAGCAGGAGCAACCAACGGATACAGATGGAATAATGATCCATCACAAGCATCCAACTACTTACGCTTGGAAAATGTTACTAAGGACACTGCTATTTATGTGGAAGGTACAACCAATGGTTGTGTCTCTAAGATTGACACTATCATCAGAGTTTGGGACTTACCTAACATTAAGATCCAACCAATAGACAATATCTGTCTTCGTCAACCAGCTAAATTGGTTGCAACAGGTGGAAAACCTAATGCTTACAAGTGGAGCACAGGTAGCTCAGAAGACTCCATCTATGTCACTCCAGTATTGATAGGTGCAACCTCCTATTCAGTAACAGGAGTCGACGAAAATGGTTGTAAGAATTACGATACAATTAAAGTCAATGTCAATGAATTACCTTCTGTATCCATTCAGGCTGAAGAGTTCGTTTGTAGAGGTGACTCAACAACATTGACAGCCGTAGCTAAGACTGCCGTTGAGTATGAATGGCACATGAATGGTGTTGCCATAGAAAACGCCAACAAGAAGAACTTCGAAACGGCTATCTTGGATGATTCATACACCTATTGGTTGATCGTCAAAGATGCAAACTCTTGTGTTGACTCTGCTTCCTTCGAAATCAAAGCAAAAGAATATCCTGTATTGTCACACAAAACGACAACAGGAAGAGACAGCGTCTGTGTGAATGGAGCAATAACACTCTACGTCAGTGGTGCTGAAGACTATGTATGGGAAGACAACACCATCGGCAATGCCTTCTCTACTATTCTTGCCGAGCCAACTGAATTCAAAGTGGAAGGTACCACAAATGGATGTACCACTCCATACGTCATCAACATTGACACATTACAATTGCCAATATTTGAAATCACTGGTGACAATGTCATCTGTTTGAACGACTCTATCACTCTTACGGCTACACCTAATCAGGTACCAGACAGAGGCGATTTGACTTACAAATGGAGACACAACGGAGAAAGCAATCCAACCATACAAGAGGCTCCTATCACCAACAAGACTTACGAGGTGTCTGGAACCGACGAATATGGATGTAAATCAAGCGTTACATACAACATAACAGTCAATGCATTACCTACAGACTTAACCATTACGGGTGACAAGTCTGCATGCTACGATTCAACAGTTGTATTAACAGCTTATGCTAATAATGCAGTAAGATACGATTGGATTCGTGAAGAAGTCAGCACAGACACCATACAAAAGGATATGTCTTCCATCACGGCGTCCATCACATCCGACACTACATTCTATGTGATTGTCACCGACATAAACAACTGTCGCTATCAAAACTCTTATGAGGTTAAGAAGATTGATCATCCTACCCTCACCTTCGGAACAACAGACCCTTATGTATGTTACGGAGAAAGAGCTACAATCTCTGTGAAGGGTGCCACTTCGTATGTATGGCATAATGACAATTCAACGAAGAACTTCAGATCAGACGTTATCACGTCAGATACCACATTTATTGTCACAGGAACAGCGAACGGATGTATCACCACCGACTCTATAAAGATTGGTGTTCATCAATTGCCAACCATCAGTATCAAGACATACAATGCTGACAATGGAGAGGAATCAGACGAGATCTGTAAGGGTCAAGGCAGAATCAAGTTGGTAGGTGAAGGTGCAGGAGATGGTGGTTCATACACATGGAGCACAAAAGAGGAAAAAGACTTTATCATTGTCTCCCCTGCTACATCTACAGAATATAGCATTGTTGGAATAGATGCAAATGGATGTCAGAACAAAGCTGACACAATCATCACTGTACATCCTATACCTGTAATCACCATCGAGAGCGAGTCTAAGGTTTGTGAGAACGACTCCTTCGATCTGATTGCTAAGAGCACAGATGAGTTTGTCATCAAAGAGTATGTATGGAATGGATACCCTGAAATCGACAACGACACGTTGAAGACGACCATTTCAAAAGAGCAAACATTCTATGTGAAAGTGACAGACGAGCACGGATGCTACAACAATGCGAAACGTACTGTAACCGCGAAGGCATACCCTATCCTATCATTTGAAAAGCCTGCTTATGTATGTAAGGGCAACTCTGCCATCATTTCCGTGAAGGGTGCCAGCACATACAAATGGAGAAGTGATAAGGAGATTACGCAACGTAGTTTCGTAGACATACCAGAAAAAGACACCACATACGTTGTTGAAGGTACTACCAACGGATGTACATCCATCGATTCTGTTAGCATTGAGGTTAAAGATCTTCCTACTATCTCAATCGAATCAGAAAGTGGATCTGACTACATCTGTTTGAACGACAGTATCAAACTTAGAGGTAAAGGTGGTGATCCTGACAGATACACATGGAATACAGGTTCTACCAACAATAGTATCACTGTTCATCCATTGGTACAAACAGAGTATCGTGTCATCGGAAAAGATGAATTTGGATGTCAAAATGAAGCAACCTTCACTGTAAACATCAACCCACTTCCTTCATTCGTAATCAAAGGAAACGAATTGGTTTGTGAAGGCGACATTGACACGTTATGGATTGAAGGTGACGAGGCAACCTACACATGGACATCTCACGCTAATCTAGTCAGTGACTCTATAATGATTGCCATAGACAAAGACCAAGAGTTCACCGTCAAAGCAGAAGATGCCAACAAGTGCGTATCGTATGCAACGAAGAATGTGAAGACAAAAGATTATCCAAAGATCGAAATCAACGCTCCAGATGCTATCTGTGAAGGTGATATCGCATCACTTATTGCTACAGGAGCTGCCTCTTACGTATGGGATGACGGAAGAACTGCAAATAATATCATGGATACCGTCAAGAGCACTCGTACTTATACCGTTAAGGGTACTACCAACGGATGTACATCAGAGGCAAGCAAGACGGTTGAGATGTGGTCTTTACCTAATGTGAAGATCATCTGCAAGACCAACAAGATATGTCTCAACCAAAGTGTCTACATGGAGGCTTCTGGTGCTGACTCATACATTTGGAGTGATGGTTCTTACACAAAGAGCATCAGTGTGAAACCAACCACAACAACGAAATATCACTTGATAGGTAAGAGCATCAACAACTGTGAATCAAGAGATACGTTCGAAGTAACAGTCAACCCATTGCCTACCGTCATCATCGAAGGTGATGCTGCTGTATGTTACAACAACACAGCTGAGTTGGTAGCGAAAGGTGCTGACACATACATCTGGTCAACCAATGAGACGACTGACACCATCAGACCTAACATACTCACTACCCAAGCATTCACTGTCTTGGGAACAGACACGAACAACTGTTCTTCTAGTGCAACTAAACAAGTTAAGAAGAAAGATATCCCAGTTCTTACTTATGCAACGAACAGTCCAGTATGTTTGGGTGAAATAGCAACCATCACTGTATTAGGTGCTAATAACTATGTGTGGGATGATGCTAATAAGTCAACAGGTAACTCATTGAATACAGTTCCTCAAAATGACACATCATATACCGTTACAGGTTCCATGGACGGTTGCGAGGCAACTAAGACAATCAGCATTCAAGTATTGCCTTTACCTCAAATTGATATCGATGGAGAAGTCGAGGTTTGTGTCAACGAACCAATCAAACTGACAGCTTCTGGTGCGAAGAGTTATGTATGGAGTAACGGTCTTCAATCTGAAACATTGTCAGCTACACCATTAAGTTCTATGACTTACACTGTAGTTGGTACGGATGATAATGGATGTAAAAACACTGCATCTCACGATGTGACAATTAATCCATTACCAGACTTCCGTATCACTGGAGACAAAGCTGTATGTAAAGGTTCTGAAGCCAACTTGTCCGGTGAAAGCAACACTGACAAGACATACACATACGTATGGGAGTGGACTGAAGATGGAACTGATCTTACTCAAACAGGTGAGTCTATCACAGCAAACATCTCGAATAGCACATCATTCAAGATTACTGCTACAGATGACAAGAATTGTTCGAGTGATCAATACATGACAGTAGTCAGCAAAGAATTCCCTGTCATCTCATTCGCTGCTCCTAAGACAGTATGTCAGAACGAAGGTCTAAGCATCACTGCATTCGGTGCAAATGAATACAAATGGGATATTGGTTCAACAACCAACCAAATGTCTGACAATCCTAAAGAGGTGGGTGTTGTCACCTACTCTGTCACAGGAACAACTGACGGTTGCGTATCGGATGCGTCTATCTCAGTCGAAGTATTACAACGTCCACAAGTCTTAATCGATGGTATCACCGAGATATGTAATGGTGAGTCTGTTACATTAACAGCTTCCGGAGCTAAGACATACGAATGGAACAATGGATTCAACGAACCAACGGTTAAACAGTATCCTTCTATCAACACGAAGTATACAGTTAGAGGTACAAATGAATTCATGTGTACGGATACGGCAACTATCTACATCACAGTTCATCAAAAACCAGTATTCGATATCATCAGTGAAAATGAAGTTTGTGCAGAACAGAACTTAACAATGATGGCTTCTGGTAATGCAAAGACTTATTACTGGGGATATGGTGCTAAGAACTATGATGACAATACAACATTCAACAATGATAAGATAGAAGTTCCTATTGAAAGACCTATCTACATCTTTGTTAAGGGTGTTGATGAGAACAATTGTTACAGCGAGAAGTTCAAACAAATCAAGACCATCCTTCCTCCTAACATATTCTACATTGGAGAAACTGAAGTTTGTCTTGGTCAGGATGTAACTCTAATGGGACAAGGTGGTGATGCTTACATCTGGAATGTCAATGGTAAGAGTCACGCAGGCGCAAGACTTGTATTCACGCCAACAGAGAACACTCCTATCACATTGACTGGTACATTAGGTATGTGTACTTCCACAGTTCCTATTAACATCATTACGAAAGCCGTTCCAGACTTGAAGATTGAAGGTGACAGTTCTATATGTAAGGGTGAAACAGCTACATTGAACGCATTTGGTGCTGTTCGCTACACATGGAGCACAAAAGACACCACCAGCCGAATCACCAAGAACCTGAAGACATCCAACAAATTCTATGTAACAGGTATTGGTTACAACGGTTGTGAATCCAGAACAAGCTTTACTGTCAACGTCAAACCTCTTCCTAATGTAGTTATTCACAAAGACTACATGAAGGGTTGTCCTGCTGTTGGAACAACAGTCAAGATGTCCGTTACTGGAGCAGACTCATATGTATGGCACAGTGCTCCTAGAGATGGCGAGATCGAAGGCATACTTGCCAACCATATCGAAGCTAGACTTGACGAGCCAACCGACATCTATGTTGTGGGTACCGACAAGAACGGATGTTCTATGGAAACTCATTACATGGTAACCCCAGAGGTAACAGGAGAGACGAAGTTTGAAGTTACTCCACAAATCTTTGAAGAGGATAACCCAATCATTACAATGAAGGGTTACTATCCTGATGAGGGAAGTTCTTGGTCATGGAACCCAGGTAACGATGACATAGTAACAGGTAAGGATGTCATCTATAAATATCCTGTGGTAGACAAAGACTCATTCCTTGTAGAAGTTTCCGCAATCGACAAAGATGGTTGCGAATACACAGGCGAAACTTATGTATACGTTTGGAGAGACTTCTGGGCACCAAATGCCTTCACTCCTAACGGAGATGAAAAGAACGATGTCTTCCGCTTCTTAGGAACCGAGTTTATCACAAGCTTCTCCTACATCATCTACAACAGACAAGGAACTATCGTATTTGAAGGTGATAGTAAAGATGATGTCTGGGATGGTACTAACAAACACGGTGAGAAATGTCCTCAAGGTGTTTATGGTTACGTAGCTAAATTCAAGAGCGACTATAAAGGCTTGCATAAGAAAGGTGAAAAGAAAGGTACGGTTACACTTATAAGATAACCCGAAGATCTAATTATAAGAGAAAACGAGGTACACACTTTTGTGCACCTCGTTTTATTAAGATACAAAACAGAATGATTTATCCTGATAACTTTGAAGTAAAAACTGGCTTCAACAAAATACGACAATTACTACATAAAAATACTCTCTCCTCGTTAGGTGACGAGTGGATTGACAACATCTTCTTTCAAACTAATTATGACAAAATCATCACAGACCTCAACCTGACGAATGAGTTTGTCAAAATAATTGTTGAAGCGGAAGACTTCCCTCAAGACGCTTTCTATGACGTCCGTGAAAGTTTACAAAAAATAGCTATCGAAGGAATGTACATCGAAGAAGATGAACTTTTCGAATTACGGAGGTCTCTGGAAACCATCGGTCTTATCGTCAAATTTTTCCAAGAGAAAGAAGAGAGTGATTGCTACTACCTAAAAGAGTTGGCAAAGGATGTTTTCACCTTCCCCGATATCATTCGCCTCATCGATAGAATATTAGATAAATTCGGAAAGATCAAAGACAATGCTTCCCCCGAACTATCCAATATCAGGAAAAACATCTTATCGGCGCAAAGCAGTATTTCAAAAGCAGTATCCGCCATTCTCATGAAAGCACAAATGGATGGATACATAAGCAAAGATACCAAACCAGCCATTCGAGACGGACGCCTTGTCATCCCAGTTAACTCAGCAGACAAGAGAAGAATAAAAGGTATCGTACATGATGAATCTGCGACGGGAAAGACTGTTTTCATAGAGCCAGAATCAGCCGTCGAGATCAACAACAAAGTGAAAGAACTCATGGCCGAGGAGAAACGGGAGATCATCAAGATACTGACCACCATCAGTAATGAGATTCGACCTCGCATTCCTGAAATGCTTGATTCGTATACTTTCCTTGGACAAATAGATTTCATTCGTGCTAAGGCATTACTCGCCATAGAAACAGAATCTACTCTACCCTGCATCCACAAGGAGACGATTATAGATTGGAGCGAGGCGAAACATCCTATCTTGTATCTAACGCATAAGGCTTCCGGTCAAGACGTAGTACCTCTATCCATTGAGTTGAACAAAGAACAACGAATATTGCTTATCTCTGGTCCCAACGCAGGAGGAAAGTCTGTATGTTTGAAAACCGTTGGTCTATTACAATACATGATGCAATGCGGATTATTAGTGCCACTTCATTCCAGTAGCAACATGGGAATATTCAACAATATCCTAATCGATATTGGAGATGAGCAATCGATAGAAAACGATCTCAGTACATACAGCTCCCATCTAACCAACATGAAACAATTCGTCAAATCATGTGACGAGAGAAGTATCCTTTTGATTGATGAATTTGGTAGTGGTACAGAACCTAAGATTGGTGGAGCCATCGCAGAGGCATTGCTAAATCTCTTCAATCAAAAAAAGGCATTTGGCGTCATCACCACGCACTACACAAATCTGAAAAACTTTGCAAAGGAGACCGACGGCATTGTCAATGGCGCCATGTTATACGACCGTCATGAAATGCGTCCACTCTTCCGCCTGGAGATAGGTAATCCAGGTAGTTCATTCGCCATAGAGATTGCCAGAAAAATCGGACTTCCAGAATCTGTCATTCAAGAAGCCATCGACAAAGTAGGATCTGATTATGTAAATCTCGACAAATATCTGCAAGACATCGTAAGAGACAAACGATATTGGGAAAACAAGCGACAATCCATCCGACAAAAGGAGAAGCGCATAGAAGAGCTCTCCGAAAAATACGAGCATGAATTGGAGGAGATCTCAGGTCAACGCAAAGAAATCATGAGAGAAGCCAAGCAAGAATCCAAGAGGATCCTTGAGCAAGCCAATTCTGTCATCGAAAACACGGTTCGGAAAATCAAAGAAGCCCAAGCTGACAAAGAGAAGACCAAAGAGGCAAGGAAAGAGTTAGAAGAGTATAAATCTAAAGTTTCAGACGACAATAACAATCAACATTCCATTGATAAGAAAATCGAACGTTTGAAACAACGTGAGAAGAAAAAAGAGACAGTCAAAAAAGAGGAACAGGTTGCCCTAAAGGTAGGTCAAAACGTCCGAATCAAAGGACAAACCAACATAGGAAAGATTATTGAGATAAAAGGAGACACTGCTAAAATAGCCTTCGGTCTACTGAAAACATCCGCTAAGGTTGAAACACTCGAACCGGTAAGCAACAATCAGATAAAGAAGGAGAATGCAAAGGTTAACTTTGTATCCGAACAAACATCCAAAGACATCCATCAAAAGAACCTTCATTTCAAACGTGAGATTGACGTTCGTGGTATGAGAGGAGACGAGGCGCTACAAGCCGTCACCTACTTCATCGACGATGCCATCATACTCAATATCGACCAAGTCAGAATTCTCCACGGAACAGGATCCGGCATCTTACGAACCCTCATTCGTAATTATTTGAAGACCATTCCTGCCATCGAATCAGTCCAAGACGAACACGTGGAATTCGGAAGTGCAGGTATCACCGTCATAAAATTTCGGTGAAAATATTTCATAAAATCATTAAAAAATATCAAATTTGCACCAACAGAATTTTATAATAGTAAAAGATGAAACGTTTCTTTATTGTTATTGCTTGCTTGTTTATGACAATCAGCACAATGCAAGCAGAATTGGGAGGTTACGAAAGACCTGTAAAATTTGGCTTTGATTTAGGAGTTGGATATGCTAACCAATGGGGTGATGCATATAATGCATACGATAAAAATGGCATATTCGCATTTTCTTTTGGATTCGATATTGATATACATTTCCGTGGCATCTCTTTCATGGAGATTGGATTTGATTTTGCCAGAAAAGGATGTAGAATACAGGGTCACGAATGGATTAACAACGCATTGTACATCGACGAAAACAATGGTGGTGGTCCTTGGAAACTACAAAAGGGAGACAAAACTGTTGCCAACCTTTATTATCTTCAGATGCCTATATTGTATGGTTTGGAAGTTCCAATTGACAACAAAATCGCATGGAAGTTTTTGTTAGGTCCATACTTCAGCATGGGTGTGTCTGGAGACAAACGAAGTGATTTCAGTCACTACTACCCAGAAAGACCAACCGTAGTCAGCACATTCTCCAAAGACTATGAATATGGATTCAAACGATTTGATGTGGGTGTAAAAACAGGAACCGGTGTGGAAATCGGACGTGCCACTTACATTGTATATTACGAACTTGGCTTATTCAACACACTCATCGCAAAAAACTACGATTATAAGGTGCGTAACAACTCACTAATGGGTGTTGTTTCATTCAGATTCTAATAGCCGAGTAACTTTCCTCACATACCATTAACTAATCAACCAGTCGAATTACCATTTCTACTGGGTTATGATCTGTATGTTCAAAATGCAAGTCATGACACTTAACACTCTCCACCTTCACATTAGGAGAAACAATAAAGAAATCTAGCAAGGCAACTCGTGTCTTCCCCATCTCATAGATGGTATCTGTCCGACGATTAGACGGACAAGTATTATCAAACACGAAACGCCAATCTTCAGGGAATAATGAGTCTGAGACGGCAATGAAACCCTTATCATCAAATACATCATGTTGAAATTCTGGGACAAACCCCACTGGTGACTGATTAAAATCTCCACCAGCAATCACATAATTACCCTTATCATATTCTGAGACCATATACTCCTTCAGATATTCTAATTCTGCAATACGCAGTTTTCCACCCTCATCAAACGCAGAATTATGTGTGTTGATCACAATCAAGTCTCTTCCATTGGAAAGATGATAACGCATCGGCATAAAGCATCTTTTTAGCAGAAATGTCCTAAGCGGCCATTTCATACTAAATGGATATGAGATACGTTTACACTCAGCCGGCTGGCAGTTAGAAAGGGATAGCAGTCCAGCCTCAACATGACCCATTGGATCATACAACGGCAAGGGTACATATAACACATCATAATTGACACCCAGATAAGCATACCTGTATTGCAATTCACTTTGCAATTGTTCCTTTTGATTGATAAAATACGAACGTTTTGAATTGACATCCACCTCTTGCAACATACAGAAATCATAAGGACCATTTTCATGAAGAAATTGCTGAATTGACTGCATATTGTTCATCACCACTGAATAAGTTGGACGCACCATACTTCCCCCATCATAGAAAAAATCCATCTCCTTATTCAAACCTGCATACCCCACATTCCAAATCACAACACGATAAGAGGCAGAGGTTGGAAGAATCGTCTTTTCATCCTCACATTGTGTCAACAAGATCTCCTTCGCCGGTCTATACTCCCTTACTGTAGAATAGAGGATAAACAAAATGGGAATTAGAATGAAAGCTGATATAATGAAAACAAATATACTACCCATACGCGTTCAATTAAATTAATAATAGTGAACTCACCTTAACAAACCAAATATAAGGAAATTCAATGATTTCATAGTGATGATTACAAAATAAGTTTACATATAATCACAGAGGCAAACAAAAAAAGTCCGACTTATGAGGTCGGACTTTCCTATATAGCAAGAAATGATTATTCTTGAGAACCTTCTTTCTTCTCTTCACGTTGAGGACGTGGAAGCAAAGCTTTATGAGAAAGTTTAAATTTACCAGTTTTTGCATCAATATCGAGCAATTTAACGGAAATGATATCACCTTCTTTCATGCCTGTATCTTCCATTTTCTCAATACGTTTCCATTCGATTTCTGAGATATGAAGCAATCCTTCCTTACCTGGCATAAACTCAACGAATGCACCATAAGGCATGATAGACTTCACCTTAGCCTCGTAAGTCTCTCCCACTTCAGGAACTGCCACAATAGCTTTGATACGAGAAACAGCTGCATCCAATGAATCTTTGCTAGCAGCAGCCACCTCTACCTTACCCTTACCGTCGATTTCTTCGATTGTAACTGTTGCACCAGACTTCTCTTGGATGTCTTGGATAATCTTACCACCAGGACCGATGATAGCACCAATCATATCCTTAGGAACATCAAATGTAACAATACGAGGAGCATGAGGCTTCAAGTCTTCACGCGGCTCAGCAATTGTCTCAGTAATCTTACTTAAGATATGCAAACGACCCTCTTTAGCTTGGTTCAATGCCTTCTCCAAGATTTCGTATGAAAGACCGTCCACTTTGATATCCATCTGAGTAGCAGTGATACCATCTTTTGTACCAGTCACCTTGAAGTCCATATCAC
>JAFZLC010000039.1 GCA_017551675.1 Paludibacteraceae bacterium
ACTTTGATGTTGAGGAGGGAGAAGAAGAGGATGAGGATCCCGTAAGTTCTGATACAACTGCAACGTTTGATTTCACAACACTATCAGGTACCTACGAAGGCGATCTACTCATTGAAAATGAAGCATCTCCTCTCCCCGTAACAGTTGTAGCAAACTCAAACAAGACATTTGACTTAGCATTATACAATGCTGTAGTGGATGGTATGGAATTGGGTGATCTAATCTTTGAAGGCATTCCTGCCAAAAAAGATAATCAATCATGGAAATTCAACGTGAGCCGTAATGTTGAACTTTTAGGAGGATCTATTCAAGCTGACGTTGACGTAAATGGAGTAGTGACAGAAAAAGGTGACTTATCTTTCGTAGTTGCAATCGTCACACCTCCTATAGAATTAACTTATAAGGGAAAGAAAAAAGAAAATTAACATTAAAAAGAAGACGATATGAAAAACATTAAATTTTATGTGTGGGCACTATTAATCGGTGCAATGTCATTATCGTTCAATGCATGTAACGACGACGACGAAAATGGAAGCATTTCAGATGAAATGAAAGGCGGAAACATAGTTGGTACTTGGACATACAATGAAAGTCAAAGTAAAAACACTATTAACGGACAAAATGCTGACGAGTATCTTTCTCAACTTATTCCTAGCAAAGAAGGTGAGAATGCTAGCAACGAAGCAGCTGATGAGTTGGATGACGAAACTTTCAATCCTTTTGAGATGCTCGATGCCGACAAAATCAACGACTTAAAAGTCTTGGCTAAAGATACCCTCATCTTCAACGAAGATGGTAAATTCTATGCAAGTGACGACGCATCTGGCACTTACGAAACAGACGGAAACGAACTTTCTCTAACTTATACGGCTGAGGACGGAACCGTCTATACTATTAAGAGCGGTGCAGACTTCACTAAGCTAATTCAAGAGAAGGCAAAACTTCCAGAAGGTGGTGTCTCTCTAGAGATTACTTCTGTTCAATATAGCGTAGTCGGCAAAACACTAGCTATCAAAGCTTTCATGGTTGCAACTTACGACTTGTCTGTTATTTTGCCAGAAGATATGTTGCAAAAAATAGCTGAAAACGGTATGAGTGTCGGAAAAACAACTCTTAATATCGAAAGCATTTCCGTTTTCAACCTAGTTGAATAATACTTAAGGTGAATTCTATATCGATCTCTTTCGATAGATAGACCTTAATCATATCATTTAGAAGGCGTGCCACATTGATGAGCACGCCTTTTTTATTTTAAAAAAAATTAAGTTGTTACAATAACATTTTTAAAGTTATTTAACACAAAAAATAGGGATCATTGTTGTCTAAACAACTAACTTTGTCAACAGAAAAAAACAACAAATAAAATCACATAAATTATGAAAGAAAAATGGAAAGAAGACGTCTGGATGGACGAAATTGAACTTGCTTTTGCCATCATCAGCGGAAAGGTCAGCAATGCCATCAATCGAGTAATGATTAGACAATTTCGCAACGATGAAATTGACATGACACCAGAACAATGGTTGGTAATGGCATGTCTATGGTACAACGTGGTAGGTGACCATCCAACACAAAACATGATTGCTCAGGCAACATTTAAGGACAGACCGAGCATAACCCGATTGCTTAGAAACTTAGAGCGTCAGGAATTAATTGTTAGATCTGAAAAAGAGGGAGACAAAAGAGCTAATTACGTAATGTTAACAGAAAAAGGAAAAGCCTTGCATGAAAAGGTAAAAGCCGTATCTGTCAAAGCTCTTGAATCTGTATTTTATGGTTTTTCAGAGGATGAAGTAAAAACAGCTATTAGTTTATTGGGAAGAGTATTTGCTAATTTACAATGATGATAAAAAACTTTCAAACCATGAAAAAAATAGTTTTTATAATTGGAAGTTTGCTATGGACGGTTCTTTTATCAGCTCAGAATGTATACACATTGGAAGAGTGCCGACAAATGGCGTTAAACAACAATAAATCCAACAAAATTGCACAAGCAGAAAGCGACAAAGCTGAATACGAGCGCAAAGCCGCGTTCACAAAATATTTTCCCGATTTATCCATCAAAGGAGCATATATCCGTAATAGTGACGAACTGCATCTTATCTCAGAAGATCTCTTCCTCCCTATTGGAACGGTAAACAATGGAAGTTTTTCGCTAACACCAGACCAAATCAAAAACAACTGGACAATAATCGGCGGACAACCTGTTCCATTGGATGCCAACGGTGTTCCTTTCGATCCAAAGAAAAATCCCGAAAAAATACAGTGGAAACAGTACACCACGATCCCTGCGGATCAATTAACGTACGACACGAGAAACATATATGTTGCATCCCTTAATCTGACCCAACCCGTCTTCATGGGTGGTAAGATTATCGCCTACAACAAGATTTGCAAACTGAAGAAAGAGTTGGCCGACAGTAAGCTCAACACCCTTCAAGAAGAGATCATTGTAGACATTGATGAAACATATTGGCAAATTGTTTCTTTATCGAGCAAGAAAAAAGCTGTGGAAGGACTCATCGCTCTTCTTAACAAGATGGAAAACGACGTGACTGCACTTATTGAAACCGGAATGGCTACAAAGACAGACAAACTGTCCGTTTCCGTCAAGAAAAACGAAGCAGAAATGGCTCTTTTAAAAATCGACAATGGTATTCATCTTTCTAAAATGTTACTAGCTCAGTATTGTGGAATTCCTCTCAACGAAGAATTTTCTCTTAAAGATGAAAATGATGAATCGTTGGAATTGGGCATCATAGAACCAATCAACATGGAGGATATTTACATGAAGCGTAGTGAAATCAAAAGTCTGGACCTTGCAACTCAAATATATAAACAGAAAGAACACATTGAACGAGCTAAACTAATGCCTTCCATTGCGTTAATCGGTACTTATGCTGGCACCAACCCTAGTCTCAAAAACGGATTTGACACCAAATTTGAATTTGACTGGCATGTGGGTGTGACGGTAAACATACCGCTACTCCATTGGGGCGAAAACATCTTCACGTTAAAAGCTGCGAAATGCGAAACCGCAATGGCTCAATACAAGGAAGATGACATCAAAGAGAAAATTGAGCTTCAAGTAAAACAGAGCGAGTTCAAACATTCTGAGGCGCTTCGCAAACTTGAAATTTCCAACAGAAACTTCACTAAAGCGGAAGAGAATCTAAAACAAGCAACTGTCGGATTTGAAGAGGGCGTCGTGCCAGCCTCCAACCTTATGGAAGCACAAACGGCATGGTTATCTGCTAAATCAAATGTAATTGAAGCTGCAATTGAAGCTAAGGTGAGTGAGATCAATTACAAAAAGGCAACAGGTACTCTCATAAAAGAATAAAATTCGAATCCTAATTACAAAAAAAAATTTAACGATATATAGTCATGAGCAAGAAAAATAAAAAAGAGAACGTTAACATCGCCATTGCGTTTGTTGTTCTTTTAGCCATCGTATTAATTATCACATTAATTGGAGTATTCTCAATGAAGTCTGGCGAAGAGATTATCCAGGGAGAAGTTGAATATACCGAATTGAGAATCTCAGGTAAATTACCTGCCAGAATCGATAAGTTCCTTGTCAAAGAGGGTGCTTATGTAAAGGAAGGTGACTCTCTTGTCATCCTAGACAGTCCTGAAATCGAGGCAAAAATGAAGCAGGCTCGTGCGGCAGAGAAAGCTGCATCGGCTCTTAATCAAAAAGCAAACAAAGGTGCCTCTGAGGAGCAGATTAAAGCTGCCTATGAGATGTGGCAGAAAGCACAAGCTGGACTAGAAGTGGCTCAGAAAACTTACGAACGTGTACAATCTCTTTATGAGAAAGAGGTAGTTCCTGCACAAAAAAGAGACGAAGCAGAAGCTAACTACAAAGCAATGCAAGCAACTGAACAAGCTGCAAAATCTCAATATGAAATGGCTGTTAAAGGTGCCTCTGAAGAGGAGAAGGATGCTGCACTCGCTCAACTAAACAGAGCAAAAGGTGCCGTAGCTGAAGTTCGTTCTTACATGTCTGAAACAATATTAACCTCTCCTATATCTGGTAAGATTGCAGAGATATTCCCTCAAAGAGGTGAATTGGTAGGTTCTGGTGCACCAATCATGAACATCATCGATACTGCTGATGTTTGGGTGACATTCAACATCAGAGAGGCTGACTATTCAAGATTCATGGAAGGCACCACCTTTAATGCCATTATTCCTGCATTGGAAAACAAAGAGGTGGTTTTAACTGTCAGTTCAGTAAAAGACCTCGGTTCCTTCGCTGCATGGAAAGCAACAAAGGTTACAGGCGAATTTGACTCCAAGACATTTGAAATCAAAGCTGTGCCAAACGATAGAATCGAAGGCCTAATCGGAGGTATGTCTGTTATAATAAAAAAATAATAGAATATAAATAGATGGAAAACTATTCAACCATAAAAAGGATTTGGATGATCATGGTACGTGAGTGGCGTATACTCACTTCCAGAAGGATATATCTTATTGCCATGGTTGGAGCTCCTCTACTCTGTGTTCTCTTCTTTTTCTCTTTAATGGGGAAAGGACTACCCGAAAAGATGCCCGTTGCCGTGGTCGACATGGACAATTCAAACATATCCAGAAGGCTGACCAGACAATTAGACAATTTCAAACAGACAGATGTAGTGGCCCACTGCACATCCTTTCATGAGGCGAGGAAACTTGTCCAGAAAGGTTCTGCATACGGTATCTATTATATTCCCGAAGGTCTGGAACATGACATCCTATCATTCCGTCAACCGAAAGTCTCTTTCTACACCAACAACTCATATATCGTTGCCGGTTCCCTTCTTTTCAGGGATATGAAGACGTTATCCATATTGGGTTCTGCATACGTAGCAAGGGAACTACGGTACGCCAAAGGTCAGACGGAAAGGCAAGCCATGGCAGAGATTCAACCGATTGCCATCGAGACACATCCGATTGGTAATCCATGGATCAACTATGCAGTCTATCTCTGCAACACCATCCTGCCCGGACTACTCTGTGTCATGATTATCATTACCACTGTTTTCGCCCTCGGCTCTGAGGTCAAAAGCAGACGTTCTAATGAGTTGTTACGAATTGCAAAAGATGACATTATGACTGTCATGATTGGGAAATTATTACCTCACACGTTGATTTATTTCTTGATCATCACATTCATAGAAGTGATGCTGTACAGTTATATGCACTTCCCGTGTCAGAACGGATTGGGATCGATGCTCATCGTATCCTACCTATTCGTACTGGCATGTGAGTCGATCGCTGTCTTCTTCTATGCGCTTATTCCTATTCTGAGAATAGCGTTGAGTTTGTCAGCCTTCTTCTGTATGCTTTCATTCTCCATCAGCGGATTTACATTCCCTGTCACTGAGATGCACCCAATATTGCAAACATGGGCAAATGTTTTTCCTTTAAGACATTTCTTCCTACTGTATGTAGACAATGCTCTTAATGGAATATCATTCTGCTACTCATGGGTTTCCTACTTGGCTCTCGTGCTCTTTATGTTCCTACCGCTATTGAGTTCATGGCGTTTGAAGACAGTTTATAAATATGATGTTTACGATATATAGGAGGATTTAAAATGAAGCGATTTTTCAAACAAATAAAGGAGGGCATTTCAGACCTACTCATTGTTTGGTATGATGAACTTCGTAGCATCTTATCAGACGCAGCTGTCATGCTGCTATTCTTTGCGGCACCCCTACTCTATCCATTGGTCTACGGATTCGTCTACAACCAAGAAGTGGCCAAAGAGGCGAAACTTGTAGTGGTCGACCTCTGCAATTCTCCTGAATCAAGAGAATTCCGCCGACTCTGTGACGCCACAAGAGATGTCAATGTCGTAGCCACCTGCACCAACATGGAAGAGGCGAGAGAAATGCTCAGAAGGAAAGAGGCTTATGGCATACTGAAATTTCCCAGTGAATTTTCCAAATGTCTCGCATCCAAAGAGAAAGCTAACATACAACTCTACTCTGACATGAGTAGCTTGTTGTATTACAAATGCTTTCTGCTGACTGCAACTGAGGTGTCACTAAAGATGAACAAAGATATTCAGATATGCCGAATGGAAAATGCCACCGAGCGCGAAGCTGAAGTAACCATCACTCCACTCGACTATGAAGAGGTAGCTTTCTATAATACACAAAGCGGATTCGATAGTTTCTTGCTTCCTGCCTTCTTGATTCTGCTCATTCAGCAGACTCTTATCATAGGCATCTGTGTGCTCTCGGGCGACACCTACGATCGCAAGCGATTCCACAGAATGACACCAATCCTTCGTCATAAACGAGGAACATTCCGTATTGTGTTTGGAAAGGCATTGTGTTACTTGATGATATATCTCATTTCAAGTTTCTATCTTCTATTCATAGTACCACAAATCTTTTCACTCCCTCAGATAGGAAATCCTTTGCATATCATCTCCTTCCTACTTCCTTACATCGTTGCATGCACATTCTTCGGCATGACTCTGAGCATCTTCATCAAGGAAAAGGAAGCACCTTATGTCTTACTGGTTTTCTTATCTCTCATCTTCTTGTTTATCTCAGGTGTGTCATGGCCAGGCTCTGCCGTACCTCCATTCTGGAAATATGTGAGCTATCTGATTCCAAGCACCTTCGGTATTCATGGATTCTTGAAACTAAACTCCACTGGAGCTAAACTTTCTGACATCTCCTTCGAATACATTTCATTGCTTATTCAGATTGTCATCTATTTCATATCTGCTTGTCTGATCTACAGACACAGAATCAAACAAGAGTGTGTGTGATAATCTTATCTATACGAATAGAAAGAGTGTGACAAACCTTACGAGAGGAGACAATGTGCGCATTATCTCCTCTCTTTTTATAAATAATCCACCTTTTTCTACTTGTCAACCATTTTCTTTTTCGGTCATTTTTACTACCTTTGTTTTCATGGTGAGTCCTATGCATAGAACCCGCCCCTATGAATCACTAAATATCAGACATCATGACAATTACAAAAAAAATTCTTCCCATAATGTTATTATCTTCCGCCATTATATCTTGCTCTACCCAACCTAAAGAGGAGAACTCCATTGACCAATTATACAATCAGATGACTCAAGAAGAACGCATTGCGCAACTTCATGGCATTCATCTCGATCAATTCTTCAATGATAACAATCAATTGGACACCACCAAATGCAAGGCTTTATTGTCCAATGGTGTTGGACACTTCTCCCAATTCGCAGTCACGCAAAGAAAAACGCCTGACCAACTGCGCGACATGGTGGAGCAGATGCAACAATGGCTCATTCACAACACACCTAATGGCATCCCTGCCCTCTTTCACGAAGAGGTACTCTCTGGCATTGCCACGTATGATGCAACCGTCTATCCTCAACAAATAGGTCTTGCCTGCTCCTTCAATCCAGAACTAGCAGAAAAGAAAACTTATCAAACAGCTACTTCCCTTCGTAAGATTGGGGGCTGTCTGGCCTTATCCCCAATGGTTGACATCATTCGAAACCCCTCTTTTAACAGATTGGAAGAGTCGTATGGAGAAGACGCCTACTTATCGTCTGTCATGGGTGTTGCTTTCGTAAAGGGTCTTCAACACGGCGACCTCTCTAACGGCGTAGCAGCTTGCACCAAGCACTTCCTTGGCTACGGTGGGGGTGGTAATGCAGAAGAGAAAGAACTGATCGAGGAGATTCTCATGCCTCATGAGACCATCATTCGATTGGCTAACAGTAAAGTGATCATGACTGGCTACCATGCCATACGAGATACGAAATGCGTGGCAAACTCCTATATTCAGAAATCGATTCTAAGAGACTATCTTCATTTCGATGGATTAACGGTTAGCGACTATGGTTCCATCGATCAACTGTCTGAAAAAGATGCCATCCACCGTGCTGCAGCAGCAATCAATGCTGGTAACGATGTGGATTTCCCTGACGGTGACAGTTATCGTTACTTACAAGAAGCCATCCAACAAAAGCTTGTCAAACAAGAGACCTTGGAAAGTGCCGTGAAAAGGGTGTTAAAACTAAAAAAGGAACTTGGTCTGCTCAACAAAAAAGAACAATTCGGAGCAAGCGGTCACATTCAATTTGACACACCGGAGGAACGTCAAACCGCCTATCAACTGGCATCGCAGTCTGTCGTCATGTTGCGCAACAATGGTGTGTTACCGATAAAAGAGCCTAAGAAGATTGCCCTTGTCGGTCCTAATGCAAATAGCATGTGGGCTATGTTGGGCGACTACTCCTACCACTCCATGCGTTATTTCTGGCAATTGGAGTTGGAAGATGATATGCATCCTCATATTGTCAGTCTCAAAGAGGGACTAGCAAATAAACTTCCTCAAGGATACTCCCTTCAGTACAGTCGTGGATGCGATTGGACAGAAAATGTGGAGACCATCATCGAGGATGGAGGTGACGAACGTGCAGCCTACATGAAATCCATTCAAAACAGAAAGATAGATAGTGGAGAAGAGGCTAAGGCAGATGAAGCCATTCAACTAGCTGCTCAAAGTGATGTGATCATTGCTGCCATGGGCGAAAACGTTATCTTATGTGGAGAGAACAGAGACCGTCTGCACCTCCGTCTTCCAGGAGAGCAGGAACAATTTGTGGAGGAACTGATTGCCACTGGCAAACCTGTCGTTCTAATCCTCTTTGGAGGAAGGGCTCAAGTTATCTCTGGCATAGCAGAGAAATGCGCCGCTATCATTCAAGCATGGTATCCAGGTGAAGAGGGAGGTAACGCCTTGGCTGACATTCTTTATGGCAATATCAGTCCATCTGGCAAACTATCAGTCTCCTACCCAGCACAAGAGTTACACGAATCCATCTGCTACAATTATGGATTGAATAACGATCCTCGCATTGCCTATCCTTTCGGCTACGGACTTTCATACACCACATTCAAGTATGATCACCTACAAATGGAGAATCAAACCTCCATTCTTACCGACCGGTTCAACGTGAGCTGCGAGATCACCAATACGGGCTCTGTGGCTGCGGATGAGATTGTCCAACTCTATCTCTCTCCTATCGACCATCCAGAGCATCTCAAACCAATCCAACTACAAGGATTCAAGCGTGTCTCTCTGAACCCTGGCGAGACCAAGAGTGTACACTTTGCCGTTTCCCCTCATCAGCTTAGTTATTACAACAACGGAGAATGGATCATCGATGGTGGCAAATACCAAATCAAAATCGGCGCCTCCTCGTCTGACATCCGTTTAAGCGGTGAGATCGAACTCATCGGAGAGTCTCAGAAGATGCCTCTTCGAACCAACTATTTCGCAGAATAAAAACATTATGGTGGGTTCGACAAACTCATTTTGTGGGATCCACCTTATACTACACAATCAATGAAATATCTTATTGTATCTGACATCCATGGTTCATTGCCTCGTTTGAAGCAAGTACTCCATTATTACCATCAAGAGCATTATGACATGCTAATTGTCTTAGGAGACATACTCAATTATGGTCCCCGCAACGGCGTACCAGAAGGTCTCGACGCACAAGGAATCGCCAATGAGCTAAACACCCTTTCCGACCACATCGTCGCCGTAAGGGGTAACTGCGACTCTGAAGTAGATCAAATGCTCCTCAAATTCCCAATGATGGCCGACTATGCCTTATTGGTGATTGACAAGAAACGAATCTTCCTCACACACGGACATCGGTACAATTCAGAGCAATTGCCTGAATTACACATTGACGTCATGTGCTATGGTCACACCCATCGTTGGATGTTGGAGAGACAGGGGAACTGCGTTGTCTGCAACACAGGAAGTATCACATTCCCTAAGGAAGAGCGACAACCCACCTTCGCAACAATTGACGAGGACAACTCCCTTCGAATTCGCAATCTAGAAGGATCCGTACTGAAAGAGATTCAACTCGATTAAGGTGAGTTATAAATTCACCATTTAAACAAAATGCTGTCAAATATGTTCTAGAAAAGGTGTTTCGTGTACCCACCTTAGTGAACCTACAATGTCGTTAATTGAATAAAAACGGCGTTTTGTTTAATATTATAGTTACGAATAGAAAAAATTCGTAATATTGCATTTTGAATTTACTAATTAAACATAAAAGTATGAAAAACACGCTATTACTTATTACGTTTGGACTGATCGTTGGGTGTTTTAATGTTTGGGGCGAAGGACTCGCAGCAAAAATTACGGTAGAGACAAACGACCATGCACAACAAACAATTGATGTGTATGAATCTGGTAAAATGTATTTTTCCGATGATTTTTTAGTGATTGAGCAGAACGGAAATGCTGAATCAAGACAAAACCCTTTTAAAATCAATCTGAAGGATATAACAAAACTGTTGTTCTCCGACAAAGGTCTTTCAAAGACAAATGATGCCTATGTATCGGCGTTCGATCTCTTCCCAAGTCTTGCGAAAGAGTCAATCACTGTCCGTACACCTTTCGATGAGGAGTCTTCTTACACGATTCTTGACATGAAAGGCAATGTAGTCAAATCAGGTAAGATCAACAATGGAGGAACGATAGATGTCTCCTCTCTTCCTGCTGGAATCTATTTAATGAATATCGGTAACATGTATATTAAATTTAACAAGATATGAAAAGACTATTTATACTTATATTCACAATATTTGCTGGTCTCTTAGTATGGGCACAGAGATCCATCATCTTTCACATAGGAACCTCAGGGAAGGATAGCATCAAAATCTCTGATGTAGATACTGTGCGATTCAACAATGGAAAAATTGTGGTGGAAGGAAAAGAGACAAGAACCTATGATATTGCCAATGTCGATAGTGCTACATTTGATTTAGGTGCAAGAGACACCGTCTATATCACCTATCAAAACAACTCTGTCACCATTGATAATCCTTATGGACCAGATGCTATTGAGTCTTATGTCGATAATGCACATGTGACCCTCATCTCTCATGTAGGGAAAAAAGGTGTGGTCTATTACTTGTCTGGATCCTCATCCGACGGAGTTTTCGACTTCACACCTGACAAGGGTTATACCTTGGTGTTCGACAATCTCTCTCTATCAAGTGATCAAGCACCTGTTGTTTTGAACAAAGGTTTAGATGACGAATCGTATGCCGCTACTGTTCATTTGATTGGCAAGTCTGAATTAGCTGATGGTAACGGAAACAACCTAAAATCAGCCATCTACACAAAATCAAAACTGAAGATCAGTCAAGATAGTTTGGCAAGTTCAGGCGAACTGACAATCCAAGGAAAGAAACAACATGCTATTAACTCTTCTAAAAGAATTGAGATTTACAGTGGAACTGTATCAATCGATCAAGCAGAGGGTGATGGAATCAATGCTGATGGATTGGAAATGTATGGTGGAAAGCTATCCATAAAGAACACAAAGAGTGACGGAGTGGATTGTAGTGAGTTGATCTATATTGAGGATGGAGAAATTTCATTATCCATCTCTTCTGATGATTCAAAAGGACTAAAATGCGATAGCGTTGTAGAAATTAAAGGTGGAACGATGAATGCCACCGTGACAGGAAAAGGATCTAAAGCTATCAGAGGAAAGTTGAAAACAGCTGTGTCTGGCGGATCTTTACAAATCTCATTGGAGGGAAAAGAGCCATTCGCAGGTACAAATAATGATTACGGATACAATGCCGGCATATCATGTGATGGAGATGTTGAGATCTCAGGCAATGCAAACATTCAAATTAAAGGAAACGGAATCGCAGCCAAAGGAATCAACACAGATGCTAACGTCATCTTTAACGGAGGTGAAACTACCATCGACCTGACTGGTAAGCATTACAACGAGACAGCCAACAGAGACACCGTCTCTTGCACAGGTGTCAAATGTGACGGAAAATTCACCTTGACCGATGGTAAGGTAGATATCCACATTGGTTCAGACGCAATGCTTTGCAAAGGTATTAAAGCAGATAATGATATAGACATTTCCGGAGGTGACTTAACCATCAATATCGAAGGTGGCTACTACATCACCGGACAAACCCAAACTGGAGGTGGTAACATGTGGATGGGCGGAGGCTCAAAAACAGTCTACAGCTATGCTTCACCAAAGATCATCAAAGCAGCTAAGAACTTTACCATGACAGGCGGTACAGCCAACTTGAATGCCTCATTAGGTAAAGGTATCATCTGCGACGGTAATATTATCATCGGTAAGGAAAATGGTTCAGATGATGATCTGACACTTAACATCAACGCTGGTAGTAAAAAGAATGAAACCCACACACACGATGGTGGTTCCATCGAAGGTATCCGCACCAAGGCACATGGTTCTCCAAAGGGTCTCAAAGCTGATGGCAACATCACCATCAACTGCGGTAAAATCGACATCTACGCTTATGATACAGGTATTCTTGCAGAGAATGAAGTTACCATCAACGGCGGAGAAATCGAGGTGGACGCTCCATACGATCAAGGTGTATTCGGCAAGAAAAAGTTGAACATCCTTGGTGGATATGTAAAAGTTCTTTCTTCTTACGAAGCATTATCTGGTGCAGACATCACCCTCGACGAGGGTAGTAAAACCTACGTAATCGCTTCAGACGATGCTTGGAATGCTACCGATGGAAACGAAAGTTCCAAGAACGTACATATCTACTTAAAGGGTGGTGTACACTTCGCACAAGCTGAAGGTGATGGATTGGATTCCAACGGAGAAATGATTATCACTGGCGGTATCACCGTAGTGGCACAAAGACACTCACTAAACTCTCCTTTGGATGCAGAGGGAATCACACACACAGGAGGTTTCGTTCTTGCTGTGGGTGGAAACGGAATGTTCAATGAGTCTATTCCTAAATCATCAGAAGGTCACATCTACAACAACAGTTTCACACTTAGAGCTGGTCAATACATCGTTGTAGCAAACAACTCCGGTAGCGTACTCGCTGCACTGAAGATGACACTCGACCCATACAACTCAAACAATGGTAACGGTGCTGTCTGCATCTATAACTCCAATGTCAGAAACTACAACTTCTACATTGGCAACAACTTCAACGGAGAGTTGAACTATTTCGATGGAACATTCGGATTCTACAATCCTGAACAAAACTTCAACATCAACCAACTCCAAAGACTCGACGTCAAGACCGAAAATGGTAACGGTAGTGCATTCGGCGGCGGTGGCTGGAATGGTGGTGGCTGGAACGGCGGAGGATGGTAATAAAATCCTACTGACTAACAACAAAACCAAGATAGAGACGATGTGTACAATCAAAAGCGATGTACACATCGTTTTCTTTATGGTAAATCCACAATAGTAATTATTGAAAATGGTTTTAATTTTTACGAATTAAAATTTGGTTTTCTAAAAACATTATTCTACATTTGCACTCGCAAAAACAAATGGTTCCTTGGCCGAGTGGTTAGGTACCGGTCTGCAAAACCGTTTACAGCAGTTCGAATCTGCTAGGAACCTCAGAAGGCGCAACTTTTTCAGTTGCGCTTTTTTTTATTCCTAAAACCACACAAAATTATTTACCTGAATAGAATGATTAAGCAAACAACAACAGCCACAACAATGAAAAAGAGAATCTTTAATCCATACGGGAAACGTGTGGTCAGCTTTTTATAAGAGCGCTCGCCCACATGCTCTGGATTGCCCTGTGCATGGGTGTCTGATTTGGCATTACCTGTATCTCCCACCTTTCGTCCACAACTCAAACAATATTTTGCTCCTTGTGGAATCTCATTGCCGCAGTTATAACACTTCATAGAGAATATATTTAATTATAAATGACAATTCCGTTGAAAGTTTTTAATCACACCCAGCCGCCCATCAACCTATGGTTAGTAAGTAAGAATCTCCAACCCTTTTTCCGTCATCACAAATGTATGTTCCCACTGAGCAGATGGGAGTCTGTCTCGCGTAGTAACGGTCCATCCATCTCTCTCGCTGAAGACTACCTGACTCTTTCCCATGTTGATCATAGGCTCAATGGTGAAAACCATACCAGGCACCAACACCATTCCCGTACGAGGTCTTCCGAAATGACACACCTCTGGGTCCTCATGAAACGCAAGTCCCACACCATGTCCCGTCAGGTCGCGCACCACTGAGTAGCCATTCTTTCTGGCATGTTGTTCAATGGCATAGCCTATATCACCAACGAAGCCAAATGGCTTAGCCGCCTCCATTCCTATGAGAAGGCACTCTTTCGTGACATCCACCAGACGTTGTTTCGCAGGAGATACATTTCCAAGGCAGAACATTCTGGAAGCATCCGAGAAGTATCCTTTATAGATCGTAGAAACATCCACATTGATGATATCACCATCTTTGAGAATGGTATGTGGATTCGGAATACCATGACAAACCACCTCATTGATAGAAGTACAAACGCTCTTAGGAAAGCCTTCGTAATTGAGAGGTGCCGGGATGGCTCCATGATCAACCGTATAGTCATAGACCAACTTGTCGATATCCTCTGTACTCATACCGATCTTGATCTCCTTCTCAATCAGGTCCAACACGCCAGTGTTGATGACACCACTCTCACGAATTCCCTCTATCTGCTCAGGTGTCTTAATCAATTTTCGGCTTGGAACGATGTATCCTCTTCGTTCACATTCCATCACCTTACGTTCAAGTTCTGTTGGCTCTACTCCACTTTTAACGAACCATTTTCTACGTCCGTTTCCCATATCTGTTATATCTTTTATGGTGGGTTCTATAAATACATTATCAACCCACAATTCATACTTTTTATTTTAAACTGGTGAATCAATCAAACTCACCTCTTATCACATCAACATCAACCTCAATCTCTCCAAAATTTCATGGTGAACAAAAGCAACACCGTATAAATCTCCAAACGACCGACAAGCATCAGAATGGATAGAATCCATTTGCTGACAGCTGGCAATGTAGAGAAGTTGAGGTATGGTCCTGCCTCTCCGAATCCTGGTCCCGTGTTACTTATGGCACTGATACAACAACCGAAGGCTGTATCAAATGAGAGTCCCGTAGCAGCAAGTGCCGTAGTTCCAACCATGACAACGATGACAAAGAGGAAAATAAAAGCAAGCGTACGGGTAACCATTTCATGATCAATCACCCTTTTGGATATCTTCACTGGAAGCATTGCATTAGGGTGTTTGTGTAAGAGAAACTCGTTTTTAGTGTTTTTAATACAGATGATAAAACGAATCAGTTTCATACCTCCACTGGTAGAACCTGCACAAGCACCACTCACCATCATCAGCATGGTAGGCATCCAGAAGGTAGCTCCCCATGCGTCGTAGTCGCAATAGGTACCCTGGAAACCACATGAGGTGAAGATAGAAGCCACATGAAACAAGGATGCTCTAAACGAGTCTGCCACAGTGGTCGGCATCTGATCACTTACCACATGATTAGGATTCAACAAGAAGAAAATGAAGAATAGCAACACAAAAAACAGCGTTGACACGATATACCAATGAAACTCCTCATTGGTCTTCAAAGGTTTCCAATTTCCCGTACTAGCATAGAAATACAATGCGAAGTTGACACCACCCATCAACATAAAGATGGAACAAACATATTCTATATAGGATGATTGGAAATAAGCCATGTTGGCTTGATGGGTTCCGAATCCTCCCGTACCTAACGTGGCCATTGCATGACAGATGGAGTCAAACAGGTTCATCGGACCAATGAAATAGAAGATTGCACAACACAACGTAAGCGCCGTGTATATGATAAGAATACCTCGTGCCGTTTCCTGTGTCTTTGGTCGCACCTTACTCATGGAGACGCTGGTCGCCTCTGTAGAGAAGAGCTGCTTATTGTTCCTACTATAAGATGGAAGGAGCGCAATGGAAAAGACCATGATACCCAAGCCTCCCAACCACTGCGAAAGCGAACGCCAGAAGAGAATACCATGTGGCTGCTCATCTATATTATTCAAAACAGAAGCTCCCGTAGTGGTGAAACCAGACATGGTCTCAAAAAATGCATCCGTCACATTGTCCACCGTTCCATACAACAGGAAAGGGATCATTCCAAACAAAGAGAAAATAACCCAGACTCCTGAAATGATGATATAACAATCCATACGGCTCAAGTTACCTGTCTTTTTTCTATTAGGGAAAAACAAACAAGAACCAAAGATTCCACTGATCGCTGTTGCAACAAGCAAAGGCATAAAATCTTTCTCGCCATAACACAAGGCCATGATGGCGGATATGAAAAGAAACGCAGTCTCCATCAACAAGAGAACTCCAAATACTTTTTTCTTCATCTCTTTCCTTTCAAAGTACGTAATTTAGGTGCGACCTATCCTTCAATTGCTAAAATAGAACTCACCATTACAGATTTCGCCGCAAAGATAACATTTTTAATCTGACTATTTACTAATTTTGTACGAAACAAAACAAGCAAGCCATGGCAAAATATACAAACATTTCTGTGGAAACAGTCTATCAAGAACTATCTACTATCTGTGAAAACAAAGAGGCCGTTTCGCCTCACAACTCATATCTCATCTTAAAAAGATTGTTCTATATCACATTAGACGACAAGACAAAAGAGGCGGGGTTCGCTTTCTCTGGTCCTTTCGCCAAAATGGACTATCTGGCTAAGGAATATCATCTGCAAAAGAGCATTTACCGTGCTTTGAATCACTTCAGAGCAAAAATACGAACACTCAACAACTACCATTCCGACGAACTAAAACGGACGCTTCTATACGATATTCGTCTCTTTGCCGAATTTGTCAGTTGCATCTATCAAGAGGAGATTCCATATTATCTATTGAAATACCTACCCAACGATCTTTGGGTGGAGTCTTCGCATGTGGAACGTCCCATCACCGAGTCGCTTCGTGTGGTGGTGGATCATTGGGATGAGAAATTCATATATACTGAAATTGTCGACGAGATAAGCGACGAAGCTGTGGTGTGCTACGCCTACTCTACAGATGCGGGCGACCTCACTCCCATCGGCAGAATATTGAAAAAAGGGGCTCAACTGAACCTGATTCGCCCTAAAATACGAGAGAACATATACTATCCAGAATTTATCATCTTTGAGCCAGACTTCCTGCTCGACATCTCAACCATCGCAGACTCTTTCGAAGAGTATGGAATCACCCCCTACTCTTACTTGATAAAAAGAATCATGCCGAAGAAACACTCTCAAGCCATCTTAATTGGTAACCTGGCAGGACAGTTTCTGGACGAGGCTGTATACAACGAGACACCCACTCCCTACTTGGACAGCGTGAAACGGTTCTTTCAGACCTTCCCGATGGATTTAGCCACTTGTCCCGACTTCAACTCGGAAGAGTTTCATCAGAAAGCGATTCGTCAACAACAAAATCTGCAATTATACACAGAGAAACAACTGGATGGATATCGGATATTCGATCCTGATAAGGTGTTGCTGGAGCCCTCCTTCTTTTGCGAGATGTTGGGAGTGCAAGGTCGTATGGACCTACTCACCGACGACAAGAAGGTGCTGATCGAGCAGAAATCAGGCAAATGGGGATTCCCCAATGGTGGTCATCAGGAGAAACACTATGTTCAGATGCTGTTTTACCTGGCATGGTTGAAATACAATCAACGCATTCCTTCCGATGATATGAGTTGCCTACTGCTCTATTCCAGATACCCATCAGAAGGAAAAGATTTAAACACTGAAAACGGACTGATCAAAGAGGGTCCCGCACCCAAACTGCTATTCACCGCCCTTATGCAACGCAACTACATCGTTGCACTAGAAAAGGCTTTGGAACAAGGCAACATCACCTTGCTGGAGCAACTGACTGCCGAACGGCTCAACACCAGCAAAAAGAACGGCAAGTTGTGGAACAACTATCAGAAGCCTGAAATAGAACGAATTCTGCATACCATCCAACAAGCGTCACCGCTTGAGAAAGCCTATTTCTATCGGTTCTTCACCTTCCTGGAGAAGGAATATCATCTGGCAAAAGCCTCCTTTGCATCCGCATGGAACCTGTCGATGGAAGAGAAGGTGGACGAAGGAATGGCCTATTGCGGTCTTTCTCTATTAGAAGCAAAGGTGAGCGAAGGAACTGGCGTAGGTGTAGATGTAGTCAAACTGAGTATCGACGAAAATGGGCAAAACAATGTGCCCAACTTCAGGAAAGGAGATGTTGTGGTCTTCTATTCATATCAGAAGAACCAAACACCTAACATGTGTCATGATATCGTTTATCGTGCTACCATCACAGAACTACATAAAGACTCTGTGACACTAAAGCTACGTTCCCCTCAACGAAACAAACATATCTTCAAAGCGAAGAAAAATGTACGTTGGGCGATGGAACATGACTTTTTAGACTCATCTTTTTCATCCAATTTCAAAGATCTCTTTTCTTTCCTATCGATGCAAAACCCAGCTCGTAAAGAGTTGATTTTGAATCAACGAGAACCTGAGGTAGACCCTACCCTTCAACTAACAGGAGACTACGGATCATTCAATGAATTAGTATTGAGAGCCAAGCAAGCCAAGGACTATTATATCGTCATTGGGCCTCCGGGAACGGGCAAAACCTCCTTTGCGCTCGTCAACATTCTGAAGGAGACACTGACGGACGAGAACACCTCCGTTTTATTGGTTTCATACACCAATCGGGCGGTAGAAGAGATCTGTTCCAAACTGATAAAGGAGAAGATTGATTTCATCAGAATCGGGCATGAACATTCCTGTACGGAACATTTTGACACATCCTATCTATTAAAAAACCGAATCAAATCCCTATCCAATATAGACGAGGTAAGGAACTATCTTCAGTCCGTTCGGGTATATGTAGGCACGACGACATCCATTGCGTCCACCTCTTCACTCTTTTCGTTGAAGCAGTTCGATCTTGCCATCGTGGACGAAGCCTCACAGATTTTGGAGCCGCACCTGATTGGACTGTTTAGTGCCAACAATGGAAATGCGATTCGCAAGTTTGTTTTTATTGGAGACCACAAGCAGTTACCAGCCGTTGTTCAGCAGTCGGAGCAAGAATCAGAGGTGACAGAAGAGAACTTACGAGCAATCGGGTTGGAGAATTGCAGGTACTCCTTTTTCGAACGAATTCTGAAAGGGCATTCCGATCAACCAGAGTTTGTTTACATGTTGAAACGGCAAGGAAGAATGCATCCTAAAATATCCCAATTTATAAATGAGAAGTACTACCATTCCATGTTGGAATGCGTACCTTTGGAGCATCAGACCAGAGAGAACATCTATCCAGAGATAACAGTGGAGTGTATTTTCGACAATACAGACTCACGATTGTATACACGTCGGATGATATTTTATCATTCACGAGCCAAGGTGGACAATAGTCCAGACACAATCAACGAAGACGAAGCACAACTGATTGCGCATCTAGTGAGTCGCATCAAACGTCTGTATGACTTGAGTGGCAAGCCGTTTGATGTCAGTAAGTCAATCGGAGTAATTGTTCCCTACAGGAATCAGATTGCGATGGTGAAAAAGGAGTTGGAGAAGTTGGGAGAAGAAGGATTGGCAGATATATCAATAGACACGGTGGAGCGATATCAAGGAAGTGAGCGAGACATTATTATCTATAGCACAACCATAAAGAAGAAGTATCAGCTAAGTTTTCTGACCAATAATGTTTTTGAAGAAGATGGCATACTGATTGATCGCAAGTTGAATGTAGCGATCACGCGTGCGAGGGAACAGATGATTCTTATTGGCGATTCTGGCATATTATTTTACAGCGAGGCATACGACCAGTTGATTAAATACCTAACAAGAAAAGGTTGTATGCGAGGAAATCCGTTGTTATATAAAGAGACGTTAGAGTGAGTGCGGGGGGTATCATTGATCGGGGAAAATCCATTCTCCCACTCCAAATTCAAAAAAAAACTTTATAAATGAATCGGATAGCACTGGTACCACCCCTTCGGGGTTCCCATCACACACACCGTTCACCTAACAGGGGTTGACACCCCTGTCTGTATTGTAGCCGCCCCTTCGGGGCTTGGGGCATGCGCATTATGTAAGGACACGCACACCCGTTGCAGCACACGAAAACCCCGTAGGGGTGACCATAGCACAGGCACGGGTGTTAACCCGTGTATGTACAGCGCGGATACGGTCCAGAACCCCGAAGGGGTGATCACACAATTCCTCACCATAGACCATTTTGCTGACGTCAGGAAAATGGTTCCATCAGTGGGAAATCATCGATTGGGAAAATTCCATCCTCCCCACCCCAAAATTCTCTCAAAAATTTTATCTTTGCATCTGTCGTGGGCACCTTCGTCGACATTAGTGGCACTACATACTAAATAGTTTAAATACCAACAAGAGGTGCGTCCCTATACACTCGTCGATGGCTTCCATGTGGCAACAAATGGCGTGAAAGGGATTAAATAAGATTAGGAAAACAAAATATCTATGGATAATGTAACAAACATACAGATGCAGGAGAAAAAAACATATACAATACCCACACTGCCCTTGCCTTATGATTTAGAGACTAAGGAAGTTCTCAAGCAGGTAATCAAAGCTAATAAAAAATTGGCAGAATTGAAGGGTGTAGCCCAGACCATACCTAATGAACGCATTCTAATTAGCAGTCTGACGCTTCAAGAGGCAAAAGACAGTTCGGCTGTCGAAAACATAGTGACCACGCAAGATGACTTGTATCGTGCGGGGCTTGACTTCAGCCATCAATTTATTAATGCAGCGACCAAGGAAGTCTTATTCTATCGCGAAGCCATTAACGAAGGCTTCCGTATGGTGCGCAACAAATCAATCCTTACGCTCAATGACATTAAGCATGTTCAGCAGATATTAGAGCAAAGTTCCGCAGGTTTTCGTACTATACCAGGTACGAAATTAATGCGCGAGAACGATGGAGCAATTGTGTATACACCGCCGCAGGATGGACAGGCTATTGCTAAGTATATGTCAAATCTGGAGCAATTTATAAACGATGATCAGATTAGTCAGTTGGATCCCCTCATAAAAATGGCTATAATTCACCATCAGTTTGAAAGCATTCATCCATTTTACGATGGCAATGGGCGCACGGGGCGAATTATCAATATACTTTATCTGGTCATATCTGGTCTGTTAGATTTGCCCATACTTTATCTTAGTCGTTATGTTACACACAACAAGGGTGAATACTATCGTTTAATACAAGCTATAAGAGACAAAAACACCGATAATGCGACAGAATGGGAGGCTTGGATTCTTTTTATGCTGAAAGGTATCGAAGTGACGGCAGACGACACTATCTCATTAGTCAAGAGTATTGGTCTTTTGATGGCAGATTACAAGAACATCATACGCACGGATTTCGGTAGCAAGTATAATCATGAACTTCTCAACGGGTTGTTCTATCATCCCTATACAAAGATAGACCATGTTGCAGCCAACATGCAAATATCACGGCAAACGGCCTCTAAGTATCTGGATAGGATAGTGTCATTGGGGTTGCTCCGAAAAGAAAAGATGAGCAAGGAAAACTACTACATCAACACTCGCCTAATGAATCTCTTCCTCGACTTTGGAAAGTATGAGCCGACAGAGCCTTCGGAAAGCATTGAGTCGGTTCATGTTAAAGAATCTCGAATTTTTTAACACGTCAAAGATGTCATGTTAAAAAATCGGGATTTTTTAACACGAAGACGGGGACAAGTTAAGTTTTAACATATATTTGAACACGAGAATATATAATGACTTCCTTAGTACTGCTATTGGTCTGGATAAAATAATAAGTTGAAAATGGATGAAAAATACACATTCGCAAATAAAATTCACAACCATGTTTACGAACGGTGCCCACACTGTGAGACAGAAGTAAAACTGGACTCACTATTCGAGAAACAGCCCTGTCCTAATTGTGGTGAGACAATATCACCCTGCGCATTGTGCAACTGCGATGCTGTCAAATGCAATGAATGTCCGATAAATAAAAACAGCTAAGGAGACAACAATTCCAAGCAATGCCAATATAAACAAAAGTTCATCCTCTCCACCCCAAAATTCTCTCAAAATTTTTATACCTGCATCTGTCGCGTGTGCCTTCGTTGGCATACACGACACTACATACTAAAAGGCGTTACTTACGCTTGGGGGTGTACTATTCGAAATTAGTTTCTGATTCATTTCTACTTTGTTTCGATTGATTAAAAATTTTGTGTAATTTTGGAGAATGAGAAATGCCCAGACAGATTGTATGGCGAATGCTGATTAATTAGATGAATTGGGGCATTAAGGTATGATTATAACAAAAAAGGAATCTACATAATTTAAATGGACAAAGACAACAGGACATATAAAGCTATAGACTTCTTCTGCGGAGGAGGAGGAATGACGTGTGGGTTAAGGCAAGCAGGAATTAATGTAATTGCAGGTGTTGACTTTGACAATAATGCCAAAGAAACTTACGAATTCAACAATCCTGGCAGTGTTTTTATACAAAAAGACGTAAAAAGGCTACACAGCAATTATTTTGAGAAAAATTTCGGAGTTCAGAAAAATGATGACCGTCTAATAATGGTGGGATGCAGTCCATGTCAATATTATAGTATCATCAACACTGATCATTCCAAGGCTGAACTATCAAAAGACTTGTTGATGAACTTTGCCAGATTTATAGAATATTATAGACCTGGATACATATTAGTCGAAAATGTTCCAGGAATTGTAACAAACAAAGAAACGATATTGCCCAAATTCCTAAAAAAGATAGAAAAATTGGGGTATAAACACACCGAGGAAATTATTGACATGAGCCAATATGGTGTACCCCAAAGTCGTCGCCGTTTTTCTCTTATTGCAACCCGTTTGGATGACGTCAAGATTTCCTTACCTAAAAAATCTGAAAAAATTTATACTGTTGCAGATGTTTTAGGCGAAAAAAATGGTTTTGGAAGGATAACGGCCGGACACAAAGACACCTCCGATTTTCAACATACAGTTGCAGGATTAAGCGCTGCTAGTTTGAAACGTATGGCATTAACACCTCATAATGGAGGAAACAGATTGAGTTGGGCAGACCAACCTCAATTGCAGTTAAAATGTTATATTGGAAGGGATGATATTTTCAAAGACAACTATGGGAGAATGTGGTGGAATAGACCCTCTCCAACAATAACGACCAAGTTTTTCAGCGTGTCCAATGGACGTTTTGCTCATCCAGAAGAAGATCGGGCGATCTCTATTCGCGAAGGTGCCACACTACAATCCTTCCCCAAAGACTATATTTTTAAAACAAACAGCATCGCAGGTGCTGCTCGTATTATTGGGAATGCTGTGCCTTGTGAGTATGCAAGGAGATTAGGTGAAACGATAATATTTAATTGTCATGGCAAAAAATGAAGAGCAAAAGCTTATAATGAGTTTTGATCCTCAAACTATAGAACATTTGGGTGTCAAAATGTATTCACAATTACCTAATGCTATTGCAGAATTAATAGCAAACAGTTATGATGCTGAATCTCCAGAAGTGCATATCATCCTTACTGACAATGAAAAAGAAAAAAGTATTGCGGTTGTTGACAAAGGAGTAGGAATGACATTTGACGAAATAAACGACCGTTTCTTGAGGATTGGTCGAAAAAGAAGGGATTCCGATAATGGACTTAGTCCAAATGGTTTAAGAAAAGTTACAGGCCGTAAAGGACTAGGGAAACTGGCTTTTTTTGGAATTGGTGACACCATACAGATTATCACAAGAAAAAATGGGAATTGCGTTAATTTTACAATGAAATGGAACGAAATAATCCATTCAAAAACGCCAGATTACGAACCAGAATATTTAGTACAAGCATGCGACCCCAAAGAGCATGGAACAACTATCGTTTTGACAGATCTTAAGCGAAAGACGGCTTTTGATGCTGAAGGGTTAGCAAATAGTCTTGCTCGATTATTTGATCTTTTTGATGATAATTTCGTTGCAGATATAACATTAAATGGCGGAGCACCAATCTTCATTGATAAATCGCTGAGATATAAAAACATTGATGCCCAATTCAATTGGAAAATTCCTGCTTTTGTTGAAAACAAAAAACATTATATTCACCGTATGCATATTTCTGGAGAACTCATGGCCACCGAGAAGCCATTAAAACCAGGTTTTCGTGGAATAACTTTATATGCCCATGGAAGAATGGTTAACACACCCGAGTTTTTTGGGGTCGGTGAATCGAGTCACTTTTACTCGTATCTTATTGGATGGCTTGATGTGGATTTTGTTGATGAACAAGAAGATGATATTATTTCTACAGACAGGCAGTCATTAAGTTGGGATCTACCTATTACTTCGGAACTGAGGAACAATTTGAAACAATTGCTTTCTACTATAGAACGAGACTGGCGTGGAAAAAGGAAAATGGAAAGAGAGAAAAGAATCACTGAAAAAACAAATGTAGATGTTGAACGATGGTATCCAACACTAGCGCCCGATATTCAAAAAGGAGTAAAAAAAATTGTGAACTCTGTTGTAGAAAATTCTGAACTGGAAGAAGAGAAACAAAGTGAAGTTATTGATGCTTTGCACTCTCTAATTCCCGAATATGCACAATACCACTGGAGACGGCTACATCAGACAGTCAAAGACGCCTCCTATAATGATTATAAGAATGAAGATTTTTATAGAGCCGTGGCTGAAAGTATCAAAAGGTATGAGTCTTGTGTTCAGGAAAAAGCTGAATATCCAAAAGATGCAAAAGGGAATCTTAAAGATGGGAAAGATTTGATGTTTACAGTTTTCGGATCTGTTTTAACGGTAACTTCAAATTACAAAAGACCTAATGGAAGGGATTTTAAACCAATTACAATCGAAAATATTGAAACGGGACAACAACAGATGTCAGCAGGAGTGATGAGTGGCGTCAGAAATCCGTTGGCTCATGAAGAAATAGTAGATTTAAAAGTCAGTGGTTTATTTACAGAAAATGATTGTTTGGATATATTGAGTTTATTGTCACATTTGTTTCGGCGATTGGACGATGCAGTAAAAAAAGGAAATTCATGAATATCAATATTTTTTCATTTTTTTCAGGTGCTGGCTTCCTTGATCTTGGTTTTGAAATGGAACCATCATACAATATTGTTTATGTTAACGAATTCCATCAGGCATTCAACGATATATACAAATATGCTCGTGACAAAATGAATATTCCAGAGCCTCAATATGGGCATCACGTTGAAGACATTACAAGATTACTTGACAAGGATAATATAAAGGATTTGAAAAATCTTGTAAAAAAGTCCAAAGAGCAGAACTTGACTGGTTTTATTGGAGGACCTCCTTGTCCTGATTTTTCAGTTGCAGGGAAAAATAAAGGCAAAGACGGTGAAAACGGAAAATTGTCAGGAACTTATACTGAGCTTATTTGCGCCACAAAACCGGATTTCTTTTTATTTGAGAATGTAAAAGGTTTGTATCGAACAGCTAAACACCGTGAATTCTTTGAATTACTCAAAGAGAAATTCAGAAAAGCCGGATATGCTTTAACAGAAAAACTTGTGAATGCAATTGAATATGGTGCCCCACAAGATCGAGAAAGAATTATTTTGATTGGTTTCCAGAAATCAAAAGCTAGACGATTAAATATTCCTGTGAAGGAAACGGAGTTGTTGGATTTCCCATGGGATAAATACAAGAAATATACAATTGAGCAAATTAAAGACTGTCCATGGCCTAAGACATCACCATTCCAAGAGGATGTTGTAACAAGTCCTCCTGATGGAATAATTAATGAACTAACGATCCAATTCTGGTGGGAGAGGAACGATGTTTTACATCATCCAAACAAAAGTATGTTCTTTCAACCAAGAGAAGCTCTCTCTCGTTTTAACTGTATTGAAGAGGGAGACGACCTTAAGAAAAGTTTTAAAAGATTACATAGATGGAGATATTCACCTACTGCAGCCTACGGGAACAACGAAGTACACATTCATCCATATAAGGCGCGAAGAATCTCCGTTTCAGAAGCATTGGCAATACAGTCTCTTCCAAAAGAATTTGAAATGCCTCTTAATATCTCTTTGACAGATGCTTTTAAATCTATTGGGAATGGGGTTCCATTTTTATTAGCAAATAGCATAGCCAAAAGTATTGTTAAATATATCAATCAAAATAATCGTGCACTATGATACTAAGTATTGAACATATTTTGGATTTAATAGAAGAATTGCCTAAAGAACAAGATTTCGAATACGTTAAGCCTGGCAAAAATAAAGCAGAACTAGTATCTGTTGACAAAAACAGGAAACGTGTCGAAGTGCTTCGCATAAACTCAGAAACAAAAGATAGGAGCAATTCTTCAATGACAGAAGAGAATTTACAAACCATTGTTGATTCTGTAACCGAGAACAAGCCATTTTCAATCGACATAATATTCAAGAACGGAGGAAATTCTCGTTCCGTATGGGAGTCCATCATTGCCAACACATCTGAGTTTTACAAATGTATGGTAGGGAGAAACAAAAACCTTGTATGGATACCTTCAAGGAAGAAGGAAATTGGAGTAATCACAGAAATTGCCATATCAGACATTCCAAATTCAAACGAAGATGAGAATCTTACTACTGCCTCTATTAGAGCAGATTTTTGCTTTTTCCTTTCTGAATGCGTAAAAAGTTCCAGAAATACAAATAATGTTTTCGGCACATTGAGCGAGACCGCAGTTCAATCCTACCTATCAATGTTAGACAAAAAAGATGACGAAACTATAAAATTATTTGATTATGATCCATCAAAATGGACACACGTTCAAAATATATACCAAATAAATAAATCCAAAGATGCAGAACTCATTTTCAATAAATTACTAAATGACCCCGCATTTATACAACGAAACAAAGAACACGATCAAGGATGGAGATCTGGAGCACTAAATTTATACATTTTATTTTTAAGAGCACGAGAACATTTTTCAAAAACTATTACAAAAAACAATGATCTTAATCTTAAACTAATTAATGACATACTAGGCAGATCCAATAACAATTACAAGGCCTACCTCACCGCCCTCCGCACCAAACCTTTTATGCTTTTGGCAGGCATCAGCGGCACAGGCAAAAGTCGCATTGTAAGGGAATTGGCTAAGGCATGTTGGCAGGAAGGTGACGAAGAATTTGGCAAAAACCACCCCAAAAACTTCTGCATGGTGCAGGTGAAACCCAATTGGCACGACAGCAGCGAACTGATCGGCTACGTGAGCCGCATCAATGGAGAGAAGTTTGTTGTTGGGCCATTCCTTCGCTTTATGACAAAAGCCATCAATGACCCAAACACACCGTATTTCCTCTGCTTGGACGAGATGAACCTAGCTCCTGTGGAGCAATATTTCGCTGAATTCCTAAGCGTGATCGAAAGTCGCAAACTAAACGAAGACGGTAGCATCACCACCGATCCTATTATACCTTACGAGAATACAGAGGCTTTTGGCAGTTTGATTGACCAACTGTTTGATGATGAGGAAGAAAGAAAAGCCTACAAAACAGAAAACAACGGTAAACGCCTTACCATTCCACAAAACCTCTTCGTGGTCGGCACTGTAAACATGGATGAAACAACCTTCTCTTTCTCCCGCAAGGTACTTGATCGCGCTATGACCATCGAAATGAATGAGGTGGACTTACACGGAGGACTTACAGATGAGGAAACAGAAATAGGCTACATCGGCAACAGCATTATAGGCACAGCTGCTGAAGGAAAAGATGTTTATTCATCCAACAAAGAGTTGTGCGACAATGCATTAAGCTATTTAGAGAAAGTAAACCACATACTAGAAGGTACTCCGTTTAAAATAGCCTACCGCACCCGTAACGAGTTCCTACTCTATGCTGTCAACCGCGAATTCTTGGATAAAGATTCACAACTTTGGCAGACCCTTGA
>JAFZLC010000040.1 GCA_017551675.1 Paludibacteraceae bacterium
AGTACCAAGAACAGCAAGATACCGTTAAGAACAATCGTGAATACGAAAACCTTTCCAAGGAAATCGAATTCCAACAATTGGACATCGAATTGCACGAAAAGAAGATCAGAGAAGCTAAGAAATTAAGCGAAATCAAGAAAGAAGAGTTACAAAAAACTCAAGATTTGATTGCTGATCGTCAAGAAGCTTTAGTTCAAAAGAAAGCTGAATTGGACGAAATCGTATCTGAAACAAAACAAGAAGAAGACAAACTTCGCGATAAAGCAAAAGAGATTGAAGCAAAAATCGAAGATCGTCTGTTGAACGCATTCAAACGTATTCGTAAAAACGCAAGAAACGGATTGGCTGTCGTTCCTGTTGAACGCGACGCTTGCGGTGGATGTTTCAACAAAATTCCGCCTCAAAGACAATTGGATATTCGTTTGAGAAAAAAAGTAATCGTTTGCGAATATTGCGGAAGAATTCTAATCGACCAAGAAATGGCTAGCGAAGAAGAACACAATGCTTAAGAGTTAGCTGATTCTCAATAAACAAAAAAAAAGTGTATCTCATCGATACACTTTTTTTATTTCTGCTATAACCTGTTTTTAGAATCTACCAGAAAGGATTTCTTCCAACATAACCACCATACCACTGATGTGTTGAAGAAGTGGGTCGGAAAGCAATATGGAGTTGTTGTTGATAACCTTTGTCTCCACATAATTGTTGCTTAATCCAGCAACAGCCTCTTCGAAATTAGAGAATGGCACTACACCGTCAGGATTAGCATGAAGAAGTTTCAAACTATACTGAGGTTGCCATCCGTGACATAGATTTTGACGATCCATCAATTCAAGAAGCTTAGCCAAATGATCTGGATGCTCTGTGATATATTCCATATTGAGGATATCGCCAAGAGACTTGCCATTAAACTTCAACATCATATCAATCACATTCTCACTGTTGTTCTTGACAGCCTGAGGAACACCCGTTGAAAGAGCCCATGGTGTAAAGAAATCCTCATATCTCATGTCAGTCACCTCTGATGGATAGCTATTGAACATACTGTTGATTACAAGAGGAATCACAGATCCAAGTCCCATCTTCTTTCCCTGCTCATAATCTTCCATATAAGTCTCGAAGGTACGACGAAGATCGTACGGACCATCACCGCAATACACTTTATCAAGATTGATTCTCTTTTGTGTATTCATATCCAATTGTTGTACTCTGCGAAGGGAAGCCAAAGAGACTGATCCACCTTGTGAATAACCTACGATATATGATTTGTATGATTTATCAAGTGCAAGATTCTTTGCTTTTGCATAGTCCAATAGAGCAATAAGAGCATCTACACTGGTACGACCGTGAACCTCATGGTTCAAATACAAATCAGGATGATCAGCGGTTGAACCAAGACCAATATAATCAGGAAGGATACAAAGTGCACCCGTTGCAGCCATAATTGCTTCTACTGAAGTATACTGTGTAGGAATCATTGCAAAACCAATCTGAGTACCATGATTGATCAACATCACCTTATTCATTTTACGAAGAAGTGGATATACAATCAAAGCGGAAGCATTCACTGGAACCATATTCTGGTCGAGTGTTTGGTATTCGATACGGACCACTTTGTACAAAAGAGGAACTAACGCTTTGGTGGTAGCACCTTGTTCGTTGTTTTGATTTTTGCTTGCCTCTTTGTAAACTCTATCCAAACCATCGAAGATGTCAGCATCAACGCTTTTCTTCATGTCTCCAACAGTCATCTCATAGAGCTCTTGTTCTGTCACCTCCGATTCATCTAGCACGATGAAAGAAGGCTCACTACTTTGATTCTTTTCTTGGACATCCAAGACTTCTTGATCATTACAAGAAGCTAATCCTGCAAGGATAATCGCCAAGGCGATAAAAAGTTTCTTTTTCATTTCAAATGATTGTTACTGAATAATTAAATAAAATTATGGTTCTAATATACAAAAAACAATGGAATCATAAAAATATTTGTTTCTTTTAAATCACAGATAACAACAAGGGCCAACTTCTTTCGAAGTCAGCCCTTATCTATTCGAATGATCGTTTGACCTTAAATCTTAGCGCATAAGATATCAAACGCCTTACTTAAACCATCTATATTCTTACCACCAGCCTGAGCGAAGAATGGTTGTCCACCTCCACCACCTTGAATTTCTTTGGCAGCCTCTCTAATCATTTGCGTTGCATTATAACCAGCAGCAACAACATCATCAGACAATGCCACAGTCAACATTGGTTTTCCTTCTACAGAGGTTGCAGCAACGAAGACTAGTTTTTCCTTCATCACATTACGAATTTGGAATGCCACAGACTTAACAAACTCTGGTGAGAAATTACCTTTGAAGGTGATGAGTTTAGCAGCGCCCTTGTCTTGAGCAGTCTCAATCAACTTATCACGCATTTGAAGTACCTTTTCTTGTACATGAGCATCAACAGTCTTCTTCAAATCAGCATTCTCTTCAATAGTCTTCTTGATTGCTTGTACCAAATTAGGAGTATTGTTGAAGAATGTCTTCAAATCACGCAACATATCTTGTTGATTATTCATCATCTCCTCCACCTTAGCAGCAGAGATAGCCTCAATACGACGAACACCAGCTGCAACCGAAGTTTCCATCAAAATACGAATCATTCCGATTTCACCTGTAGCCTTCACATGAGTACCACCACACAACTCGATGGATGGACCATATTTAATCACACGAACCGTATCTCCATATTTTTCGCCGAACAAAGCCATTGCACCCATTTCACGAGCTTGTTGGATTGGCATGTCACGGAACTCTTCCAATGAGATATTCTTTCGAACCATCTCGTTGGCAATCTTCTCCACCTGACGTAATTCTTCGTCTGTCACCTTCTGGAAGTGAGAGAAGTCGAAACGTAGAGAATCCGCAGAAACCAATGATCCTTTCTGCTCAACATGTGTACCCAACACCTGACGCAATGCATAGTCTAACAAGTGAGTAGCAGTGTGGTTGCATGCAATCTGCTGACGTTTAGCAAGATCCACCACTGCACGGAACGATGCAGATGGATCAGTTGGCAAATTCTTCATCAAATGTACACTAAGGTTATTCTCCTTCTTTGTGTCTATGATTTCATATTTTGCACCATCCGACTCGATATAACCTGAATCGCCCAACTGACCACCCATCTCTGCATAGAAAGGAGTCTTGTCAAAAACGACTTGGTACAATTCAGTATTCTTTTGTTTTATTTTTCTATAACGAAGGATTTCAACATCCGTATCCAACAGATCATAACCTACGAATTCAGACTCGCCTTCACGAAGAGAAACCCAGTCGCCCGTCTCAACAGAAGCAGCATTACGAGCACGTTCTTTTTGCTTTTGCATCTCAACGTTAAACTCCTCCTCATTAACGGTCATACCATTTTCACGAAGGATCAACTCCGTCAAATCCAATGGAAATCCGAAAGTATCATATAAGGTGAATCCATCTTTACCAGATATCTCAGTTTTTCCAGCAGCCTTCGTATCATTCATCACTTTGTCCAACAAACGGATACCCGTTTCCAACGTACGAAGGAAAGATTCCTCTTCCTCTTTTATCACCTTCACAACTAACTGTTGTTGGGCAATCAATTCTGGATAAGCCTCACCCATCGTTTCAATCAACACAGGGATCAACTTATACATGAAAGCGTTACGTTGACCTAAGAAGGTGTAACCATAACGAACAGCTCTACGAAGAATACGACGAATCACATAACCTGCCTTTGCGTTAGAAGGCAACTGACCATCCGTAATAGAGAAGGCAATCGTACGGATATGATCAGCAATCACACGCATAGCGATATCCGTCTCTTTCTTCTGACCATATTCAAAGCCACTGATTTGTCCAATAACCTTGATGATTGGTTGGAACACATCTGTATCGTAATTGGATTTCTTTCCTTGCAAAGCCATACAAAGTCTTTCGAAGCCCATACCTGTATCCACATGCTTAGCAGGAAGAGGTTCCAAAGAACCATCCGCCTTACGATTGAATTGCATGAAGACATTGTTCCAAATCTCAATTACCTGCGGATTATCTTTATTTACCAATTCAACGCCTGGAACGATAGCACGTTCAGAGTCATCACGAAGGTCTATGTGAATTTCTGAGCAAGGTCCACAAGGTCCCGTGTCTCCCATCTCCCAGAAATTATCATGCTTGTTTCCATTGATGATACGATCTTTTGGTAAGAACTGAGCCCAGATTTCTGCAGCCTCATCATCACGACTTAAATTGTCCTCCTTACTACCTTCAAATACAGTTGCATATAGACGGTCTGAATCCAATTTCAATACATCCACAAGATATTCCCATGCCCAAGAGATCGCCTCTTTCTTAAAGTAATCGCCAAAAGACCAGTTACCCAACATCTCAAACATTGTATGATGATAAGTATCTAATCCCACCTCTTCCAAATCATTATGTTTTCCACTGACACGAAGGCATTTCTGCGAGTCCGCGACACGAGGATACTTTCGAGGTTGATTACCCAGGAATATATCCTTAAACTGATTCATACCCGCATTGGTAAACATCAATGTAGGGTCATTCTTGACCACCATAGGCGCAGAAGGAACAATTGTATGTCCTTTCGATGCGAAGAAATCGGTGAACGATTTACGTATTTCCTTTGCTGTTAACATGTTAAATATTTTAGCCATCGGAGATTTTTGGAAATCCCCTCTATTCTGAAGCGCAAAATTAGCATTTTTCTATAAAAAAAATTACCTTTGCAATGTAAATTGTAAAAAGAATTTATCAAATATGGCAAAAGCAAAATTTCAATTCAATCCTAAGACACTCTCTTTTGAGCGGATTGATAACACCATAAAGCACAAATTCGGCAGTTTCATCTCCCATCTTCTAAGTGGAGTTCTTGTCGGACTTGCATTTTTTATTGTCTTCGCACTCTTCATCGACTCTCCACAAGAGAAAGAGTTGAAAAGTGCCAATGCAGAATTGGAGGCCCAATACAAACTGTTAAGTTCTCAGTTGGACCAAATGCAATATGTTTTAACAGACATTGAGCAACGCGACGACCAACTCTACCGTTCTGTTGTTCAAGCAGAGCCTGTTGCTGCCAATCTGAGAAGACTGAACCACTCTCAAAGAAGATACAACGACATCCGTCAGAAGACCAATTCTGAAATCGCCGCAAAAACCGTGGCACAGTTGGAAGACATCAAAAGACAGTTATACATACAATCTGTCTCATTCGACGAGGTGGTGAACCTTGTACGCAACAAGGAAGATATGTTGCTAAGTATCCCAGGCATTCAGCCTGTTATGAACAAAGACCTCCGCAGAATGGCCTCCGGTTTCGGTATGAGAATAGACCCTATCTACAAAACACCTAAGTTTCACGCAGGAATGGACTTTTCGGGCGACACTGGCACGGAAATCTATGCTACTGGTAAGGGTGTCATCGACTTCAAAGGATGGATGCAAGGATATGGTAACACGGTCATAATCGACCATGGATATGGGTATAAAACGCTTTACGGTCACTTAAATGGTTTTGTCAAAACCTTGCGTGTAGGTTCCAAAGTGTCTCGAGGTGATGTCATTGCCTATATGGGTAACACGGGCAAATCAACGGGTCCACACCTTCATTATGAGGTTCATTACAGGGATAAAGTGACCGATCCACGCAATTTCTACTACATGGATTTGTCTCCTGAGCAATATGACGAAATGATTCAAATCACCTCCAACAATGGAAACGTGTACGACTAATCAAAACTTTGAGAGCAAAAGGAAACTCTACTACACCACTAGCGAAGTGGCAGCCTTGCTGAAGGTCAACGAATCCACGCTTCGCTTTTGGGAGAAGGATTTTCCCTTCACGCAACCACAAAAGAGTCCGAAAGGAACCCGTCGCTACACACAGAAAGAGATTCGAAACATTCAACTTGTGCAATACCTATTGAAAGATAGGAAACTCACCATTGACGGAGCCAAACTGCTATTGAAAGAGAAGAGAGATGAGTTGGAGAAAAAACACGAAATGGTTTTGAAGCTACAACACATCAAAACAGAGATTCAATCTATTCGAAAGGCTTTCGACCAACATTTAAACATTACAGAAGATGATGCTGACGGAATGGCTAACTAACATACAATTCAATCAAGAACTATTTACTGAAATTATCGAATACATTGGTACTTTTGCCTTTGCCATAAGTGGTATTCGACTAGCAGCAGGAAAAGATTTTGATTTGTTTGGAGCATACGTTGTCGGACTTGTGACTGCCATCGGTGGAGGAACGATTCGTGACCTATGCTTAGACCTCACGCCCTTCTGGATGCTGAATGCAAGTTACCTAATATGGACCGCCACGGCTCTTATCTTTGTCATATTATTCAGGAAGCATCTTATCCGACTAAACAACACATTCTTTATTTTCGACACCATTGGATTGGCACTTTTCACCGTGGTGGGAATCGAAAAAACATTAGATTGCAACTACGCCTTTTGGGTAGCCATCATCATGGGAACCATCACAGGTGCAGCCGGAGGAGTCATACGCGACATCTTTATTAACCAAATACCACTGATATTCAGAAAAGAGATCTATGCCATAGCATGTATCATTGGTGGCATAATATATTACATAAGTTCCAAATTCATTGACGACATCACATTAGTGCAAATCATCAGTGCATTGAGTGTCATTCTCACAAGGGTCATAGCCGTCAAATACAAGATTGGGCTTCCACATATTAAGGGGGAGGCGAATTAAGATTCAAGGCGCCTTCCGTCAATCGCCTTATTCTGAAACGAACAAGCAACACAAGGGGGATTTTAGATGAATCACACACAACAGAATTTCCCTTTGAATATTTTTAACACCTTCCTCTAAAAATACTTCACAAAACGTAGATTAAATCAAAAAAAAAGCCTATCTTTACAGAAAATTTCAATTAATTACGCAAACTCTTAAAAATAAATACAAAAATGAGAAAATTAATTACTCTTTCAGCTGCATTAGCTTTGTCAGTGGGTTGTTTCGCTCAGTACAGTTTGTCATTCGAGGCAAACGGATTGAGAGAAGGTGACTACAGAAACATGAAACAGATTGAGTATGTAGAACAATCCAACGCTGGTGCCAATCAAGTATGGGACTTTTCTAAGTCAAAAGTATTAAAAGACTTCTACATCAGTCAAAACGAAGATTTGTTGAACACTTCTACTGAAGGTTACAGATTAAGTTGCGACGAAGGTGGTGAAAAGAACACTTTGTTTGAAATCACTTCAAGCGAAAAGAGATTCTTCGGACTTCAAAACAGCAACACTACATTGACTCTCGACGAGCCAATCGTTGATTTGATGTTCCCTCTTTCTTTCGGTGATGGAAAATCTGGTGTATATTCAGGTGCTCTTCAAAGTGGCAACACAACAAGCTACTTCGATGGTACATACGTAACAAAAGCTGACGCTTGGGGTACTTTGATCCTTCCTGACGGAAACGTTTACAAAAACGTACTTCGTGTTAAGGTTGACAAAGAATACACTGAGACTTTCGGTCAAAGCACTTACAAAATCAGCTCTATCCGCTATCAATACTTCGCAGAAGGTGCTCGCTACCCTATCATCATCACAATTGAGCAAGAGTACACTCCTGAAAGCGGTTGCAAATGCAAAAACTCAAAATACACTGCAATGTATATGGAGAAACCTGCAGTTTACAAAAATGACGCAATCAAAGTCGCTAAGAAGAAGAGTTCTAAGGGTGAAATCGCTTCTTTCAACTATCTTGCTTCTCCAAACCCATTCGCAGAGTCTTTGAACGTTTCATTTGACCTTGTAGAAAATGCAGAGGTTATCATTGAAATCCATGATTTGAGCGGAAAGGCTGTTCTTAAGTTGTTCAAAGAGAACTTGACTTCTGGTCAATACTCTTACGACTTCGAGACATCTGCTCTCCTTCCTGGAACTTATACACTCACCATCAAAGTTAACGGCAAACTTTACGCTAACAAGATGTTGAAATCTGGTATGTAATCAATTATTGAAACATATTTTAAGGGACGCAATACGCATTGCGTCCCTTTTATTTAAAAACTTTCACAATGAGAAAAAGCTTATCCCTACTATTTTTCTTCTTCCTCTCATTATCCTGCTTCGCTCAATCTGCAGGAGACAAACTATTAGGCGTCTACTTCTTGGAACACGATGGAGACCGTTCTAAAGTAAGAATTACCAAAAATCCAAATAACACCTACAAAGTACAAGTCTTCTGGATGGAAAACATGTACGATAAAAACGGCAAATTACGTGTAGACCAAAAGAATCCCGACGTTACCAAACGTAACACTAGAGCCGACCAAATCGTCCTCATCAAAGACCTAACCTACTACAAAGAAGGCGTATGGAAAGATAGTAAAATCTATGACCCAACTCGCGGATCTTTCTTCACGGTAGAACTGAGATTCAAAGATGCTGAAACACTGGCTGTCAAAGGCTCTTGGGGCATATTCAGCAAGACAATCTATTGGAAGAAACTGAAAGAATGATGAATGAACAGAAAGATTCTTAAAATCGCCATTCCTGCCATTGCCACCAATATCACCATTCCACTCCTAAGCATGGTCGATATTGCCATCGCAGGACATCTTGGAAACGAATCATTCATAGGAGCTGTCTCCGTTGGCAGCACACTAATCAACATATTCTACTGGAATTTCGGATTCCTCCGCATGGGTACAAGCGGACTAACAGCGCAAGCCTTTGGTGCAAAAAACTTCCCTGAAGCCATCAACACCTTATTGCGTTCTGTTTTTGTATCCCTTTTGGCCTGCATCATCATCTTCCTCCTTAAAAACATTGTACAAAAAGTTGCCTTCGACTATATGAATACCTCTCCAGAGGTGGAAGAAGCAGCTATTTTATACCTTAACATCTGCATTTTAGGTGCACCTGCTGTGATGTGCCTGTATAGTTTCAAAGGATGGTTTATCGGAATGCAAAACTCCGTTTTCCCGATGATCATAGCCATATCCATTAATATTATCAATATCATCTGCAGTCTAATTTCTGTTTTCGTATTACATCTAGGTATTGCGGGCATTGCTGTAGGTTCCCTTATTGCACAATATTGCGGTATTCTCATTGCCATTCTACTATGGAGAAAGAAATATAATAATCTCTTCCCCTACATTAATAAAAAGGAGATTTTTGACACTCAAAAGCTAAAACGATTCACCACTCTAAATGGAGGTATCGCCATAAGAACCATTTGTCTTACCGCCGTAACATGCTTCTTTACATTGGCAGGAGCCAAGCAAGGAACCGTCTTATTAGCAGTCAACACCCTCCTAATGCAACTATTCTCCATCTTCTCCTACTTCACAGACGGATTCGCTTATGCAGGCGAAGCATTAACCGGTCGATATATTGGTGCCAAAGACCCCATCAACATGAACAAATCAATTGTTTATCTGTTTTTATGGGGATTCGGTTTAGTTGGCATATTCTCAATCATCTACCTTTTCTTCACGCCCAATATTCTATCCATACTAACAGACAAGGAGAATGTAATAACGGCTGCCAACGACTATCTTCCGTGGGTGGTAGCAATCCCTATCTGTGGATTCTCTGCTTTTCTATGGGATGGAGTTATGGTAGGCGCCACAATGGCAAAAGGAATGGTCTATGCAATGTTATTTGCCTCCGTTTCCTTTTTCCTTCTATACAACCTTCTCATTACAGAACATGGTAACGATGGACTATGGATAGCCTTCCTAACCTACCTCGCTATAAGAGGAATTGTTCAAACCATCTATTTTATAGGAAAGAAAAAGTCACTGTTCATACCGAACAAATGACTCTTAAGTTATACGACTATTGATTCAGGAGGATCTATTCCAAAGTATTCTACTGATAATCACTTTCGCCAAAATTTACTGGTGATATCCATCAGTTCCCCATTAAAGATGCTATATAATCTTTGATTGGTTGTTCTACTATTCAACGGACCGCAATCTTCGCGATATGGTCCCACCTTTATATAATCGAAATCAGCCAAAGGAAAGGATTCTGGCAAGTTAGGCTTGCCAGAATACCATCCCACTTTTAACGGCTGATACTTTTCTTTTATGTAATGTGCCAAAGAAGCTACCGACTTATGATCTGCATCACCACCCATGAAGCATATACAAGTTACATCCTTGCCATACTTCTCAATCAACGCATCCAAAGAGGTCTCATTCAACTCCTCTCCCACATCTTCCATTAAATACGGACTGTGACATCCAACACAACGATTCGGACAATTAGATATATTGATAGCCAATGTCACCTCGTTGGGTATTTCCTGGAAGACTATATCATAATCAGCATACTTTAGCATACCATATTAGTATTTTGCATAGAATCTTCTAGATGCCTCTCTCTGACGAGCCTCTGAGAAGTTGCTGATACGTTTCATGTAACCAATCACACGAGTCAAGTAATCGACATTCTTACTTTGGCAATGAGGACATTCCTTCAAATAACGTTTGTCAATGTGACCACAATCGTTACATACAGTGTTAGGAATATTGAATGTAAAGTAGTTACATCCCTCTTTAGCTGCCACACGAATCAACTGACGATATTGATCTTTTGTCAAATGCTCCTCCAAATTCATGTGTAGAGCAGAACCTCCCGTCAAGTGTTCGATGTACTTACGACCATGTAAGCGGAACTTATCCACCACATTCAATGAGGTATCCTCAACGATATAGAAGTAACTATTATAGCAATCACGAGGAACTGAATAGCCATCCTCACGATCCCATTTTGCATGTTTCACACCCACATTTTCTGCAGGAATCATTTCGCAGTTGAACATCACATCCTTTGTACGATACTTCTTATTGTAACGTTCAACCAAGCCTAAGATGCTTTGTACGAAACGAACATATTCAGGATTATCCTTGATGACAATACCCATAAACTCAGCAGCTTCAACCAAACCGTTAACACCGATGGTTAGATATTGACGAGACAAGTTAATGTAACCAGCATCAAACAATGGCAACAAACCTTTTGATTGAAGATATTTCAAGTTCTCATTGTAAGCCAATTGAACCTTATGAACCAAATCAACTACCTCTTCCAAATAGGTTAAATAAGGAATACCGTTCTTCACAGCAAACTGAACACAGCGATTCAAATTGACTGTCAACACGCTCTTAGAACCCGTTGAAACACCACCTGCACCCAACGTGTAGCTAAATCCATTGTCTTGGATCTCATTTCTCAAACGGCAACAGCTACTCAAAGAGTCTGCATTATCACTGATATAAGTGAAGAATGAGTGTCCTTCAGCATACATCTCAGCAGTGAAATCACCCCACTCCTCATCTTGAGGTTCGCCATCCTTTGTCAACAACGCCATGGTCTCTACTGGGAATGTCAAGACAGTCTTGGTTCTCTCTGCATTAAACCATTTCATGAAACGTTTTTGCAACCAGCTTAATGATTCCCAATCAGGACGAGAGCCATCAGGGAAGACGAAATTCTCGAAAAGACTATTGAAGTAGTATTTATCGTAATAGGAGATATTCCAGAATACAGCTTGGAAGTTACGAGCTCCTGTTGGTTGGTTGATTGAATAGACAATCTGCTCGAAGCAATCTGTAATCACCTTATCCAAAGAGCGTTGACGGGTAGACAAATCAACCACCTTGTCTGGCTCCTTATAATAATCCTGTCCATATTCCTTCTGAATGAAGTAATTCATATACATCAAGAACTCAGGAGTAGCACATGCACCACTCAACATACTTGATACCATGAACACCATATTAACAAATCCACCACAGAAAGACTTCAAATTGGTTGGTTTCTTTGAGTTACCACCAATAGCCAACGTACCACCGATCAACCAAGGATACATGGTGATACTAGCGCAATAATTGGCCAAACTGGTTTCATCATTCTTGTAGATAAAATGTTGGTTCAATAGTTGCAAGTATTTATCTGATGTCTCCTTACCATACATCTCCTTCAAACGATCAACCAACAGACGACGGTTCAAACGGATGAAGTTGGACTTTGGCAACTCACCTATCAAAGTGGCAATATTCTTATTCTCTACATTAGCATTGGCATCATACTTACTACCAGAAGCAGAATTAGAGGCATTACTATAATCTGTAAGGAATTGCAGTTTGTCGCGGACTTCACGGTCTTCTAAATGTTTTTGACGGTACAAGATGTATGACTTTGCCACAGAAAAATACTTTTCTGTCATCAAGGAAAACTCAACTTGGTTCTGAATTTCCTCCACACTCATACCATTATGAATACTCAGACGACCTAAAATGTCTGTTAAAATCTCTTGTGTCGCGAAACTGCCTACGGACAAAAATGCTCGAGAAATAGCGTTTTTAATCTTATCTACCGAAAATGGCTCTGCTTTTCCGTCGCGCTTTACGATAAAAATATTCCCACTCATTTTATCTATTAAATTTAAAATTTTATGTTACTAATTTTCTATTCAGACTTAGCGATAGGGTCACATCGAAATATCTTTTGGATACCTCCATCTCATTATTGCACTATAAACATTCAAAACTTGTACTAAGAAAAACAACGAAACATCATCCCGTTTTGCCTTTTTAAGTGCTTTCTACTCCAACTCTAAGGACAAAACAAAAATAGGGATATAATTGAAATAATTATACCCCTATTCGATTAAGTTATTAACAAAATCACAAATCGCTGATTACCAAGCATATTTGATCATTGCACATATTCGATTATTAGCTACAGTATGATCTGCATTCGCTTCGCCAAAGATATTGCGAGTACCGTATCCAACAGATGTCAATTCATACTCCAAACCTAAGGTCAACTTGTTCACATTGTAAGTAATAGCTGGACATATTCTCCATATGTAATCAATGTTAGATGCTCCATTCACATATAAGTCACCTACAATTGCTTTTCTCGCACCAAAGTTATTAAAGTATCCCAAGAACAAGTTTCCTTTCACCTTGCTTCCGTATGACAAGTTCAACCATGTGGAGAAGCTACGCAAAGGAGCATAATCACGAGTACCATCCTCATTAAAGCCAACCACACCATATCCACTCATCATGTTCAAATGCGCAGTGTTTTGTCCGAAGACTCCCTTCCAACGCAACAAGAATTTATCCTTCTTATAGTTGATGAACATCATTGGAGAAACAGAGAAGGCATACTCCTTAACAACACGCTTAGTTGTGTCTGTAACCGTTTTCTCCACCTCATTCACTTCTGCAATGGAATTATCTTCATTGAATGTAGTATCATTCACAAAAATTTTCTTTTCGTATGGGAAATCCATGATTGTGCGTGGACGAAGACGTAACATATCGAGACCCGCACCTATTTGGAATCCTTTCTCATTAGCATAATCCAATCCGATGAAGAATTCTGGCATGATAGCCTTCGTTTGGTATTCATCAGATTTTCCGTTAGGACCTACAGATTTATATTGGAATTGCCAAATTGCAGCCAATGTATAGCGCATTTTTCCTACCGTATAATCATAGCGAATCTGAGGAGAACGGCTGAAAGGTTGGAACGGAGAACCCGAAGCCAAACCAAGCACATCAGGGAGATCACCCGACATAGGATGCCAAGCCTGACCAGCCAAGATGGAATTGTGTTGCCATTTCATCTTCATATAAGCCTGACGGATACGAAGCATAGTAGTGCTAGTAGCAAAACCACAGAAGTCTGTTTCGAATTTAGCTGAGAGATCTGCATTCAAAGCACGCACACCCGAGATATCCAATCCCAAACGAGAAGTGATTGCTAAGAAATTGGCAGTTGAAACATCGTTCAAATCCTCATCATGCGTTTCATTCCAACTCTCATCCTTTGGTATCTGGTTGTACAATCCAGCATTAGACTGAATATTTTGACGAGAATCGTAATAAAAATAGTTACGAACAAAGCCGTATGGTTTAAACTTCACCTTACCCACGGAGAGTGATTTTTCAGAAGTTCCCCCTGAAATCGGCTCCTCCGAAATCACTTTTGCCACGACAACAGAATCCTCCTGTGCCATCAATGCATTAAACGACAGAACTGCCGCTGTTAGAGCTATAATTCGCTTCATTTTATTTATTTAATATCATTAAAAATGGACACGAAACCAATCGTGTCCATTTATGTTCATTTACATTATCCCAACAAGCTGCTGAAATTAAACAACAGCAAATAACCAAGAATCAAGCTAACGATACCGACAAAGATTCCCACAATAGCCATCTCGCTTTGTTTGATGAATCCTTTCTGATAGGCGATAGCATTCGGAGGTGTTGAAATAGGCAATGCCATTGCGAAAGAAGCAGACAAAGCCAAACCAACGATCAATGTAGTTGCTCCACCATAAGGATCCAATTTTGGACCCATACCTTTGGCGATTGACACAAAAATAGGAATTAACAAAGCTGCAGTAGCCGAGTTAGACATAAAGGTGGACATAACCAAGCACAGAACGCCAGAGCCAAGGATTACTGCGATGGTTGACCAAGATTTGAAGTCGATAGACTTAACAACATGTTCAGACATCGTCATCACCTTTCCTGTTTCAGGATCTAAAACGCCAGATGCACTTTCCAATCCAACACCTAATGCGAAACCACCAGCTACAAGCCAAAGCACGTCCCAATCTATCTTTGCCAAATCTTTCTTTCCAAAAACACCAGTCAAGCAGAATACCGCAAACGGAATCAATGCCACCACATTAGCATTAACATTGAACAATGCCTTTCCAAATACCCATAAGAAGATGGTAACTGCGAATGTCACATAAACGACATATGCCTTAGGGCTCTTATCTATATCACCGTCGATTTTCACTTCAATTTTCTCTTGTTTTGAAGGGAAGAACTTACACAAAAAAAGCCAAGCAATAAACAAGATAAGAAGTGCCAAAGGAACCATCAACATCATCCATTTACCAAAGCTAATTTCTAATCCCATGCTCTCCAACCATCCTGTAGCAACAACGTTAGGAGGAGTACCGATAGGAGTTCCCACACCACCGATATTCGCAGCAACTGGGATAGCCAATGCCAAACCGACACGGCCCTTATTATCCGATTCCGGCATAGTAGCCAACACTGGAACCAAGATAGCTATCATCATGGCAGCAGTAGCAGTATTACTCATAAACATTGAAAGAATAGCCGTAACGAACAAGAAACCTAACATCACATATTTAGGTTTTGTTCCGAAAGGCTTCAGAATAGCTCTTGCCAAAGTAGCATCCAATTTATATTTAGTAGCAGCAATAGCCAAAACAAATCCACCCATGAAAAGCATCACTGTTGGGTGAGCGAAAGCAGCCATGATTGATTTAGACGACAAAGTTGGAATTTTTTCACCTCCATACAAAACACTTTTTTTCATAGCACCATTCAATGCCTCTTTCAAAGCATACGTATCACCATTAGACGAGATACCGAAAAGGTCTGCCAATCTATGCATATTATCCAGATTCTCCATATCACCATAACCATCGTGAAGGAAAGATAACATACTATCGGACGTGGTCAGCAGCATCAGCACCATCACCACCACGGAAGTACCCCAAATAGGAATAGGTTCCATAATCCACATTACTGCAGCCATCACAAAAATGGCAATAATTCTTTGCTCAATCACCGTCAAACCCTCAACACCGAAGAAGTCTGTAGGAAGAGCCCAAATAAGACTCGTCAACACTATTGTCACCAATAAACCAATCACCTTCTTTTTCTCGATACCGAAGATAAGGTTATTCTGCGGTCCACTATTACAATCCATAATAAATATAAAATATAAATTTGTTAGTTATTAATTCATCTTTTATTGTTTATTTAAATAGGTGTAACACCCACCCTTCAAAAAAACTTCGCAAATGTATAAAATGCGCATAAATTATACAAAAAGAAAAGAGAAAAGATTTTCACAATTTTTACACCCTATTTTTAACATAATTTAACTTTCGTACACATTTTATAATATTTTACACAATTCTAAAATTTAAAAATTGTAAATTAAAAAATAAAGTGTATCTTTGCACCGAAATTAGCCAAATAAGGGCTAGTAGATTCGTTGAATTAATGATCAATTTAATCAACCTAAGTTTTTAAAATCGAAAGGGAGAGACACAGTACAGGAGATGGTTGTGATGTAAGACTGACATTAATGTGCAGAGAGTGTTCAATCCTGATTAAATGTTTTGTGTATGATATCTAAAATTCTAGTTGCCAATAGAGGGGAGATTGCGATGCGCGTCATGCGTTCATGTAAGGAAATGGGCATAAAGACCGTGGCAATTTATTCCGAAGCTGACAGAACGTCAAGGCATGTATTTTTTGCCGACGAAGCCGTTTGTATCGGACCTGCGCAATCCTCCGAGAGTTATCTGAAAATTGACAACATCATTGCAGCAGCAAAAAAATTCAATGCTGATGCCATCCATCCAGGATATGGCTTTCTATCTGAAAACGCCGAATTTGCAAAGCGTTGTGAAAAGGAAGGAATCATTTTCATTGGAGCTCCATACAAAGCAATTCAAGACATGGGTGATAAGATCACCGCTCGCAAGCTGATGATTGCGGCCGGTGTTCCTGTTGTTCCCGGAACTGAAAGACCTCTTGAATCTTATGAAGAGGCGCTTGAAACAGCCAAGAAAATCGGATTCCCTGTGATGATCAAAGCATCTGCAGGTGGTGGAGGTAAAGGAATCAGAATCATTCGCGAAGCCTCCGAATTGAAAAATGCATACGACAGTGCCATTTCAGAAGCAATTGCTTCCTTTGCTAATGGTACTATATATATGGAAAAACTCATCGAGCACCCTCATCATATAGAATTTCAGGTGTTGGCCGACAAACATGGTAACGTCGTTCACCTTTTCGAACGTGAATGTTCCATCCAACGCAAGCACCAGAAAGTAATTGAGGAGACTCCTTCTCCAATCATGACTGAGAAAGTGCGTAAAGAGATGGGTGAAATTGCAGTTCGTGCAGCAAAAGCTGTAAAATACGAAGGTGCAGGAACCATCGAATTCATGGTTGACGACAAACTCAACTACTACTTCTTGGAGATGAACACCCGTTTGCAAGTGGAGCATCCTATCACTGAAGAAGTGCTTGGAATCGACTTGGTAAAAGAGCAAATCAAAGTAGCCAACGGCGAACCACTACGCTTCAAACAAGAAGACTTATCACAACGTGGTCACGCCATCGAGTGTCGTATCTGTGCAGAGGATGCAGAAAACGGATTCACACCTACTCCAGGCATCATCAAACTGATGACAGAGCCTTCTGGTATCGGCGTACGTGTAGACAGCTTCTGTTACGAAGGATATGAGATACCTATCTACTATGACTCCATGTTGAGCAAACTCGTCGTATGGGCTGCCAACAGAACCTACGCCATCGAACGTATGCGCCGCGTTTTGTACGAATACAAAATCACAGGTACAAAAACCAACTTGTCATACTTAAGAAAGATATTGGAAGTGCCTGACTTTGTCAAAGGTCATTACACCACATCCTTCCTCGATGACAACAAACAAGTGTTGGAAGAAATCACATTGGAAGATGAGACGGAAGAGACTCACGACACAGAAGATATCGCAGCTATTGCTGCCTATTTCGATTATCTTTTGAACGAAGAACGTCCTGCTATCTGTGCAAACGACAACCGTCCAATCAGCAGATGGAGAGAATTCGGAAAACGTACGAACTTAAGGACATTGTAAGTCTTTTCGTTTCTAGAAAAAGAATATTAACAAAACAAAATAAGTATGAAAATTAAAGTCGGAAACAAAATCAAAGAGATTTCCCTTGTTAACAAAGAAAATAACAAAGTGGAGATTTTGGTGGACGATAAGACATACAACCTTGACATTGTAATGGCAGAAAATGGACTTTGTTCCATCATCACTGAAGATGGCCACTCATACAATGCAGAACTAAAGCCAAGCGAAAACAATCAAGACTATACCGTAAGCGTTGCTTTCAACACATTCCATGTTGAAATAGTCAATCCTTACCAATACGGAACCAAAAAGGCAAAATCAAACGAGAAGCAAGACAAAGTCTTCTCTCCAATGCCAGGAAAGGTAATCAGAATATTGGTGAAAGAAGGAGAAATCGTCAGAGCTGGAAGTCCAGTAATCATCATCGAAGCCATGAAGATGCAAAGCGAATACAAGGTAAAAGATGATTGCTTAGTGAAGAAAATATTAGTGAACGAAGGTGACAACATTGCAGGCAACCAATCATTGATTGAGTTGGGCGAGGCACCAGAAGAGGAAAATATAAACTAAAGGTGAGTTCTATAAATTCGCCATTTAAAAAAAAGTGATATGTCTTCAAACGAAAGATTTATAGAGTTGAATCGAATAGCGGAAGCTGGTGATGCAGCTCGTATCGAAAAGCAACATAAAGCTGGCAAATTAACAGCCAGAGAACGTATTGCGATCCTTTTAGACAAGGGAACATTCGTCGAAATAGACAAGTTTGTCATCCATCAATGTCACAACTTTGGTTTGGACAAGCAACAACTAGCCGGAGACGGTATCGTTGGTGGATACGGAAAAATAGATGGTAGATTAGTTTACGTATATGCTTATGACTTCACCGTGTTTGGTGGTTCACTAAGCAGAACGAATGCAAACAAAATCGTCAAGTTACAAAAATTAGCATTAAAGATGGGTGCGCCTATCATTGCGCTAAACGACTCTGGAGGTGCTCGTATCCAAGAGGGCGTTTCTAGTTTGGCTGGATATGGCGACATCTTCTATCAAAACACCATCGCTTCTGGTGTGATACCTCAGATATCTGTTATCTTAGGTCCTTGTGCAGGAGGTGCTTGCTACTCCCCTGCTCTAACCGACTTTATCTTCATGGTAAAAGAACATAGTCACATGTTCGTAACCGGACCAGAAGTTGTTAAGACCGTCACTCATGAAGAGGTAGACAAAGAGGAATTGGGTGGTGCTTCAGTTCACAACTCAACAAGTGGAGTGGCTCACTTCATGGGAGAGAACGAAGAAGACACACTGATGATGGTTCGTGAGTTGTTGGCATTCTTACCATCCAACAACATGGACGACACCCCTCAAGCTCCTTATTCTTCAAGCATGGAACCTTCAGGTGCTGATTTGGATAATTTCATTCCAACAGATCCAAGTAAGCCATACGATATGAAAGAGTTGGTGGAAAGTGTAGTTGATGGTGGTTATTTCTTTGAAATCCAAGAGAACTTCGCGCCAAGCATATTGGTTGGTTTTGCCAGAATAGAAGGTAAAGTAGTTGGAATTGTAGCTAACCAACCTGCATTCCAAGCTGGTGTGTTGGACATCGACACATCTGACAAAGCTGCTCGTTTCATTCGTTTCTGCGACTGCTTCAGTATTCCTATTGTATCATTCGTGGATGTACCTGGATTCCTTCCTGGTTGCACACAAGAACACGGAGGTATCATCCGCCACGGAGCTAAAATCGTCTACGCTTATGTAGAAGCAACAGTGCCTAAGATTACTGTTATCACAAGAAAGGCATACGGAGGAGCTTACATCGTTATGTCAAGTAAGCACACAGGTGCAGATGTAAACTTTGCTTATCCAAATGCAGAAATCGCCGTAATGGGTCAAGACGGAGCTGTCAACATTCTTTACAAGAAAGTAAGCGACGAAGAAAAAGAAAAAGCAAGAAAGGAATATGAAGAGAAATTCTCTAATCCTTATCGTGCAGCTGAATTAGGTTATATTGATGAAATCATATTGCCATCTCAAACAAGAGAGAAATTGATTCAGGCGTTGGATATGACGCACACAAAAATTCGTGCAAATCCAGCCAAGAAACATGGAAATATACCTTTGTAATTATTCAAAGAGAAAAGCAAACAGGGAAATCGAATTTCGTTTCCCTGTTTTTTTTGTGTTGAAAAATATTTTCGTGGAATTGGTCGATTTAATCAGACTGATTTCATACAGAGGCATTGCATACACATTTCTTCAACTTCCCCATTGATAAACAACAAGATATAAAATAGGGCATATCACCACGGGAGATTATGTAATTCATTTCACTTATTATTTTTTTCTAAAACAATCCATTTGCAAAGTAAAATCGATGAGTTTTTCTGCAAAAACACGCAATAAAATGTGTGTTTTTGTTCGATAACAAAAAAAAATTACATAAATTAGCACCCAAAATAAAAAAGAGAAGAAAATTAAACTAACATTAGTATAAATTTAAATTAGTATTTTATGAAAAAAGTAAGTTTACTCGCATTCGCAGGACTCTTGTCTATGAGTTCTTTCGCTGATCCTTTTTACATTGTAAAGGACGGACAACTGCAAGATGGTTACTCTATTAACATGGCAGATGGTGGTGACATTATGGAATTTGGCGTTGCTGCTCCAGATGGAGCTATTGCAGCTAAATACACACATAAAGACCAATACAAAGACATCTATTTCGATTGTACAAAAAATCCTATCAACACTCATGAGGCATGGTATATGGTAATTGAATATATGTTGCCAGAAAGTGCTTGTGACCAATCAGAAGACGGTCTTTTGTTCAACGCTATCACTACTGAAAACGGTGCAAAGAAGACTATGTTCCGTGCAGGTTTGTTCGCTGGTGATTATGCAGCAAGATCAGGAAACGAAGATTTAGCAGTAGACAAAGCTGATGCTAACATCCTTTGGGATGGAACTCTTCACGCAGTAGCAAACGTATGGAAATCAGAAGGAAGATTGGTTTACTTGAACCCACAAACTCCTACAATTGATCAAATTGGTTTCTCTTATTGTCGTGATTTGAAAGCAAATGTTGTTGAAGATCCTGTCTACATCAAGACAATTGCTTTCTTGCCTTACGGAGAGTGCTACAGACCAATCTACGCTGAGAACTTCGAGCCAAATCAAGGTTTGATTGATCCATGGGTTAACGGAAACATGACTAATGTTCCTGTTGAATTCACAACTGGAGGTTATTTAGTTGAAGGTAATGGAGAACAATCAAGAGAGTGGACAATGAACCTTGATCCAAAAGAGGTATACTTGGATTATGAAATGCTTCACCAATTGTATGTTCACGGAACAAAAGCTTCTGAAATCAAGAACATCGAATTAGGTGCTAACGCAAACGGTAAATTGGTTGCTAACGCATTGGTTAAATACAAATGGGTTGATGAAGCAACTTCCGCACCTTTCTATGAAGATGTAGACAACCAAGGTCTTGGCGCATGGGCTATCTTCAACGACGAAGCTAACACAACAGTTAAATTGTTCGGTGAAGGAACAAACATTCCTGCAGAATGGACAGAGTTAGAGAACGAAATCACTATCCCAGAGGGTGCAACTAAAGTTTCTTTGAAATTCCAATCTAACGAGAAAGATTACGGTTACGTTATCGATAACATCCAATTAGGTCTTTGTGCTCCTGCTGTTGACGTAAACGAAATCGCTAGCGAGGCTGCTGCAGCTGCTATCTATGTAGATGGTGACATCGTTAAAGTTTATAGCGACGCTGACGCTACTATCGAAGTTTATTCTTTGACTGGTGTTAAAGTTGCTAACGAGAACATCTCTGGTTTGGCTGCTGGTTCTTACATTGCTAAGGCAAACACAGCTAACGGTGTTATCTCTCAAATCATCATCAAGAAATAATCTTATTTCTAGATAAAGAAAAGACTGGCCAATTGGTCAGTCTTTTTTTTATCATTATCATCTCCCATAGAACAACGTTCAATCATTTTTTTAATTTTTTACATCAGATGTTCCTCCGAAAAGCCTTTTTTTTCATGAAAAAACATATCTTTGCGCAGGGTCTTCAATAAATTCCCCCGGAAATCATAAAATAGGGATATTTATATGCATCACATCTTAATGTAGCATATATATAATTCCTAATAAAAAGGTAACAACAATGGTGAAGCGACTAAAACTCACACTGTTAATTTTTCTTCTTGTCAGTTTCATTCCCGCAGCACATGCGCAAAAGGTGGGCTTAGTGTTAAGCGGAGGTGGAGCCAAAGGATGTACGCACATAGGTGTCATTCGTGCTTTAGAAGAAAATGGAATACCTATTGATTATATAGCGGGAACTTCCATGGGAGCCATCGTGGCATCATTATATGCCATGGGCTACACACCTGATGAAATGGAAGAACTGTTATCGTCTGAAGACTTCATCACTTGGCAAAGAGGTCAAATCACTGATAATCTAAAATTCTTTTTTAAAAGTGAAGATGAAACGCCCGAATTTGCTGCATTCAAATTAAACATAGACGATTCTCTAAGTATAAAACCGATACTGCCTACCAGTTTTATATCTCCTGATCAGATGAATCAGGCTTGTATGTATCTTTTTTCTCAAGCCAGTACTGTATGTAAAAATAATTTCGACAGCCTATTTGTTCCATTTCGTTGTGTGGCTACCGACGTTGTCACCAAAGCACAACACGTGCATAGGAAAGGGGATCTCGGCGATGCCGTACGTACGTCTATGACCTTTCCTTTCGTATTCAAACCCATCAGTGTCGACAACCACCTTATGCTTGATGGTGGAATATACAACAACTTCCCCATCGACGTGATGAAAGATGAATTAAAAGCCGACTATATTATAGGTAGCTCCGTAAGTGCCAATAGCACCACTGCCAGAGGTGATGATCCATTCGTATTGTTGGAAAATCTGATTATGCAACATACCAACTACGATCTTTCCGAACTAAACGGCAAGCACCTTCACTTTCACTATACAGATGTCAGCCTACTCGACTTTCACAGAGCCAAAGAGCTTATTCAATATGGTTACGACAGCACAATCGCCCACATGGACGAAATAAAGGCGAAAGTGTCAAGACGCATTGACAAAGAGACTGTCAATGCAAAACGAGCTGCTTTCAATCAGAAGAAACCACCACTCGTATTCAAAAATGTGATTGTAAGAGGCGTAAACACGCAACAGAAAATCTACATAGAGAAGAATTTTCATAGCGATAACGAAACCTTCGATTACGAAAGTTTTAAGCACACCTATTTTAAACTTCTATCTGATAAAAAAATCGGTGAAATCATCGCCCATGCTCAATTTAATCAGCAAACGGGATACTATGACCTCATACTGGATGTCACGTTGAATGATCATTTCAAAATAGGAATCGGAGGAAACATCTCCTCCACCTCTTCCAACCAACTATACATCGGACTTAAATATTTAGGAATGCGTTATCTATCGTATGATGTTTCTCTTGATGGACAAATCGGTGTGTTATACAAAGATGCTCATTTACAAGCGAGAATCGATTTTCCTTCTCAGCTACCATTCTGTGTGAAACTCATAGCCGACATCAATCATTTCTCCCATTCAAGCAAGCAGTACGCCTTCTTTAAGACAGATATTCCAACGGAAGCGTTCAGCACAGAATTCTACACAAAAGCCAAAATAGCCATTCCATTTTTCCTTAAAGGGGAATTCAATGCAGGTGTGGGATATGGAACCATCAAAAACACCTATCACGGTCCATACACAACCGGAGAGAATGAGTTTGATGCAACGAAGTATAATCTAGGTACAGCACTGTTCCAATTCAATCACAACTCTCTTTCCCACAAACAATTTCCAACAGGAGGAACCAAGGCGAAGATTACAGCTCAATATATATTCGGAAAAGGTGAAAGTGAAAAGATAGATAACATCGACAATTATTTAGTGAAAGTGAAAGAGACAAATAATAACAATTGGATTCAAGTGTCTGGATTGATAGACCACTACTTTCCTCTTTCCAAACGCTTCACCTTAGGTTTGTTAGGAGAATCCGTCTTCTCCACCCACAAGTTAGAAGGGAATTACATGGAGACATTGTTGATGTCACCCGCATTCACTCCCACCAAACACTCTATGATGGTGTTCAATCAAGCGTTCCGTTCTAAGATCTATTTCGCAGCAGGAGTGAAACCCATCTACAATCTCAACAAGATTCTCCACCTTCGCTTCGAAAATTATCTGTATGTTCCCTACCGGGCCATTCAGCAAACAGCTTTGTTCTCTGCCACATACGACGAACCATTCCAGAGATTGTATCTTATTAGTGAACTGACTGCCGTAGCCCAATTAAAATACATAACTGCAAGCGTATATGTCAATTGGTACAGTTATCCAGAGAAAAACTTTAATGCGGGATTAAACATCGGATATCTAATCTTCCACGACAAATTAATCGAATAGAAAAGTTATTTTATTGAATTTATTTTATTGATTAAGTGGTTTGTTGTATATTTGGGAGAAATTTATAAAGTATAAATCTAATTTTTAAAAAACATGAGACGCACTCTGTTATTTTTATTACAAGTATTAACCATTAGTTGCATCATTACATCCTGTGAAAAAGAAGAAGGAGAAGGAGGAACGGCAACCATTTTCGGTATCGTTTATAAAGTAATCGATGATGGCAAAATCATTCAACAAGCTGATGGTTCTTATACGTTTGACAAGGACACGATTATAGCAAAAGATGAAGATGTCTATATTATCTATGGAGAGCATGACTTCGGATATGACGACAAAACCAGCACAAGTTTCGACGGAACATATTGCTTCAAACACCTCTATGCAGGCAATTACACGTTGTTCGCATTATCTGATTATGCATCTGGAGATAAGCAACCTACATTAGTAAATATCGAACTTACAGAAGGTAGCACATTATGTCCTCCCGACATTTATATCTACGACGGAAAAAATGTAGGAAAATGTGGAATTGTCGGAACTGTAGAAGCTCTTTATAAAGAGTCTGGATGGATTCCAGGATTCTCTTTGCGTGTCTATGCTCAGAAAGTAGGTTCATTGGATGTCAGCGACACAAGAGCTGATGGAAATGGAGTGTACGCATTCCCTAAATTAGATCCATACTCCACATATACCATATATGCAGAGTCTGAGCCATACAAGAACGAAGGTATAGAACCTGCTAAAATCACAGTCACAACAGGTGCTGCAGGAACTATCTTTAAGGCAGAAGAGACTATCTATGCATATATTAACTAAGTCAACCCTTACCATTTTTTGAGGGAATATCACAATTGGATTTTTCGTATTCCGACAATCTGATTTGCGTAAAGAATGAGACAATTAAAAATAAACAAATCCATCACCAATAGGGAAAGTGCCTCTTTAGACAAATATCTGCAAGAGATAGGTAGAGAGGAACTAGTCTCTGTTGAAGAGGAGGTGGAACTAGCCCAAAGAATAAAAAACGGAGATCAAAAGGCTTTAGAAAAACTTACTAGAGCCAATCTTCGTTTTGTCGTTTCCGTTGCAAAGCAATATCAAAATCAAGGGCTTAGTCTGCCCGACCTTATCAACGAAGGCAATGTGGGGTTGATTAAAGCTGCTGAAAAATTCGATGAAACACGTGGCTTTAAATTCATATCTTATGCTGTATGGTGGATACGTCAATCCATTCTTCAAGCCATTGCCGATCAGTCTCGTATTGTACGTCTTCCTCTCAACCAAGTAGGATCACTCAATAAAATAAACAAAGCCTTCTCTCAATTTGAACAGCAAAATGAAAGAAAGCCTTCGGCTGAAGAGGTGTCTGAAATCTTAGACATTCCAACCGATAAAATCTCAGAAGCTCTGAGAGCATCAGGAAGACACATCTCCGTTGATGCACCTTTTGACCCAAATGACGGAGCGGACAACAGTCTGTTAGATGTCCTTGTCAATGAAGATTCTCCTCATGCAGATAAATCTCTTATCAAAGAGTCCCTTTGCGAAGAGATTGAAAGAGCGCTCTCCACGCTATCCGAAAGAGAAAATAAAATCATAAAGATGTTCTTTGGAGTAGGAGGATATCCAGAAATGACACTGGAAGAGATTGGAATTCAATTAGACCTCACCCGAGAAAGAGTGCGTCAAGTCAAAGAAAAAGCTATTCGGAAACTTCGTCAAAACTCACGCAGCAAAATGCTGAAGACCTATTTAGGATAAAGTGGTCACCCGAAAAGATTAACATGAAAATTAAAATCATCATTGAAAATACAGTATTCCAAGCCGACGCGAAAGCTGAGTTAGGATTCTGCGCATATATAGAAACGAAGAGTCACCATAAAATACTTTTCGACACAGGACAGACAGGTCTTTTTGCTGACAATGCCAAAATCTTCGAAATACCAATAGATCAAATCGACTCGTTGGTTCTTAGTCATGGTCACTATGATCACACTGGTGGTCTTCAACGTTTTCTACAATTAAACGATCATGCAAACATTTACGTCAAAGAAGGATATGACAGTAACAAATACAACAAAGTAGGGAAATATATTGGCCTCCCAAAGGATGTCCAAATACCACCCCACCGCCTGCATATCGTCAAAGAGACAACAGAAATAACAGAAGGGGTGTTTATCTCACCTAAAATCACAATATTCGACCCTAACGAGACTCATTTCACTCATCTTACCATTCGAAATGGAGAGGATTGTAAGGAAGATACTTTTGACGATGAACAATATCTAGCCATTGTCAACAAAGGAAAGTTGTCTATCATCAGTGGATGCGCTCATCGAGGAATCGTCAACACCATCACAAGTGCCATGCAAACATTCCTTCTGCCTATTGATTTGGTAATGGGTGGATTTCATACGCTCCACGAAGACGAGGCTACCATTCATCGATTGGCAGACAAATTAAATACACTTGAAATAAATAGAATCATAGCTTGTCATTGCACAGGCATCGACCAATATGCTCAACTCAAAAGAGAATATCACGGGGATATCAGTTACGGACATGTAGGATTAAACGTGGAAATAGACGATTAAACAATAATGATTGTCCGCAAAGTATACAATAATAAGTAGCCGTTTATTTTTATATCTTATAAACCCGAAACAAGAGCGATTTATTTCCCCTTCTTTTTCTTCTCTTCGTTCGCAGACTCCTCCTCGACCGTTTCTTCATCCTCTTCCTTCTTCTTAAAGACGCGCTTCAACGCTTGCCAGTAATTACGTGTCAATTCAGAGAACGAATCGAAATCTTCGCGGTAGACAATACCGACTCCCTGTGTATATCCCGTTTGTTTGAAATATCCGTTATTCGATCGGTTAAACGCCTTCGTACGAAGTTTACCCGACTTATTCAATTTATATTCGATATCAACATCAATGATTTGTGTATTCGACAGATTATCCTCCTCAGTAATCACATCACGATAACCGAAGTTACCATTTAAGGCCAAACGATCATTTAAGAATTGTGTGGAGAGAGCCACATCAAACTCAGTGGATGTAGTACCATCGTAAGTTGCGTTTGGTCTATAATTCAATCCAATATTCACATCCTGATTCATCTTAGAAATCCAACTTGTCAACTGAGAGGACAATGTAGAGAATCCTACTGAAGACAAATCATTTGTTGCGACCATACCATTGTTCATCTTATCCAACGTGTAGAAATGTCCGAATGCCAAAAGTGAAGCCACATTACGATTCATAGCCTCATCTGTATTAATGGCTGTCCTCAATCGACTTTTCACATCCTCGTCAGAATTAGGTAATTCGATGTCAAATTTGATGGTTGGAGAATTGATGGTTCCCTTCAGGTTCAACAGACAATTGACTGCTGTTGTATTTCTACCCTTAGGCACCTCTATAATATCACCAATCGGAGCATTCAGTCCGTATTTTGCTTTTATATTCAAATCTGCATTATAAGGGCTACCCGACCATTGAACGATACTACCCTTAATGATTTCAAACTTTCTGGATATCACACTCTGAATGGTAAATAGATACTCTCCTTTTTCAATTTCATAACCACCATACATTTTAAAGTTGTTATCCTTTTGATTGTAGGTCATACGAAGTGCACCCGTTCCATTTCCACGAATCACATCGCCCTGTTGTTGATCCATAATCAATTGGATCTGGGCATCAGGTGTTGCCTCCATATCCAATGTCAGTTGAATATTTGTATGCGAAGCATTCTTTTTCTCACTCAGCTGTCTCATTTTCTCTCGACGGATACGACGTTTCTCTGCCATCGACTTTTGGTCTTCATGTTGCACAAAGGTGACAAAATTACCCTCCTTAGCCGTCGTCGTACCTTCAATTGGAATTGTAAGAAGCGTATTCGGCATGGTTCTCATGACCAAGTTCATGTTTGCCACATCCTGATTTCCAGACAAACGAGCTTCTCCTTTTGCATAAACCTTTCCATAGAATGTCTCGTTATCCTCTTCCTTCGTATTCATCATCAACATGTTATCGCACTTCATATTGAAGGCATATTTCAAATTACGAAACGCATCGTGCAACAACATACCCGAGACAACACCATAATGTCCTTCTGTATCAAACAACTGAGTCTGATTCAACTCGATAGTATGAGGTGTTAACTTAACAGAGTCACTCAATACATAGGAGGTTTTTAAGAAATCCACGCTAAACGCCATATTCTTTACAAAGACCGTTCCATCCAGACCAATATTTCCGAATTTACCATACGCCTTCAAATCACCCGTGGCTGTTCCCGTATTATTCTGAAGTACATTGTTCAAATATTTACGAAGAAACTTCAAATCAACATCTTTCAAATGTCCTCCAATAAACAAAGAGTCATTACCCAAGAAGACACCTCCATGCAATGTACTTTTCGACAAATCTTGTTTTCCCTCTATCATAGAGAGAAGATCCACATAAAAGTCGATGCATTTTTCCTTTTCCTTCCATGAAGATTTAACCGACAAATCTCCCAACAAGCAATCATTCAAAGCACCATCATAGACATACAAGTCGCCTTTGAAGTATGGAAGATTAAAGAGTTTGAATAAATAGACATCACCTGCCGTCACACCATTAAATGAGATATCCTTATTAGCAATGATGTCACTAATATAACCCAAGTACAAATCACTGAAATGAATATTGATGCTATCCGACACCACAGAAGAGTTAACACCGTTGATACACAGGAACTGAGATCCATGTTCAAACAGGAAACTATCCACCTTTATCCATTTCTTATCCAAATAGATCTTGCTATCCTTTATTTTCCATATTGTATCATTCAGAATAACTTTTGATGGCTTAATATGGAAATCGGCTGTCACACCTTCTCCTTTTACATAATCCTTAAAATCTGCATTCAGCTCCACCTTTCCGCTATAGGTTTCTTCCACAGAATTGCTAAAGCTAAAGTCTACATTGACATTGTTATCCTTTGCATTCGAGTTGAAAGAGAGGAAATATGGATTACGCATTTTATTTTTAGGCAAGTAGGTCGTTCTGCAAACCAGTCGTAACTGATCATACGGATTTTCGCATAAGATAACACAATCGTTCATATACGATTCTTTCTTACGCAGACGAGGAGCATCCACACGAACACGGAATTTCTCCTTCTCTTCATTCAAGAAGCCTTGAACCCTAGCCTCTTCGACAACCACAACTGGCATCGGATAGACATCATGAATAGGCTCCAAGTTTTCTACCGTAAAGTTAAAGGTGAACCGATTACTTCTACCCTCTTTTTTCACAATCGGTTTTTCTTCCTTTAAGATAGAAGGCATATATTTCTGAGCAATATTATACAATAAAGCATACAAAGATGAAAAGGAATAGGTACCCGACAATGAGCCATTCAGATAATCCGAATAGACGGATAATTTTTTCTCATTATTGGAGAGCGTCGTAGCAGACAGACTGAAATTACTAATACTCAACTCTTTATCATCTTGAGTCAGCACAACATTATCCATAGAGAAGGAGCCTTCCAAATCATCCAAATTTTTACCAACAAAATTGGTCTCCACATTGAAAGAGACATGAGCATCTTCTGCATTCTCCAACAGATGGGTCTTCACTAAATCAATGTCATTAACATTAGAGACAAAATGGAACAATGGTTTTTCCTTACGCAAATCAGATTTACCGATGAAACTCAATTCCGCATTCTTGTCACTCATGATCATCTTTCCATCAAAACCATCGTTGTCAAATTTTCCTTTCAGACTTACATTCTGGTAACAATAGTTTTTATAATAGATCGAATCGATGGCACCTTCCGCATCCAAAACGAAATTTCTATCGGCCAACTTATCCAATGTCACATTCATTTTAAATGCCACATTTCCCAATTTAGAAGATACGCCAAAGAGTTTGTCAAGATGACAATCAGTGGTATTAATATTACCCACTATTTTGTATGAATTCAACAACAAATCAGGAGAGCTAACCGAAACAGAAGTATTTACGAAACCTAAATTAGATGTCACGACACCCTCCGTTTTCATATTCGACAAATCGCCAATCAATGTACCACGATAAGAGAAAGTGCCGACAGAATCTAATGCAGAAGGCAATTGAATATCACGTTCCAATGCAACACGCAGAATTTCCTGCAGCTCTGTCGAATTAGAGGATATTTGTTCCAATGTACCATTCAATTTCACATCTTGAGAATTCGGGAAGAAATCCGACATCAGGAGGTCGCCCGACACACAGGATGCATTACCGTATTTGATGGAGAGATCATCCATTTGCAAATGTGTGAGATAGCCATAAAAATTACCCTCAATCTGCAACTGTTGCTGCAGATTTTCCAACGATGGTTTTAATGCTGCGAAATCAGACGGGTGAATGACAGAAGGCGTAATGGACAACTCGCCTCTCAACAAATGAATCGGATCTTTAAACGCACTCATCCCGTTATGATAAACTGTAAAATTGGCGATATTCAATTGACTCTTAGGAGTTTCCAATAAGAAATTGTTAACTTCAATAACGTCATTGTCTGATTTTATTTTAGCAGAGATGTTATCCACTTCAAAACCCGATTGTTCCTTAAACGATATGTTATCCATCAACACAGAGATTTCATTATGTTGAAAGGCATTGACATACATGCATCCATTGATTTCATAAATGTTCAAATCATTTGGATTCAAACGTCCAATCATCTGATTTTTATAAGGATTCTTATAAGCGATGCGACAATCATTGAAGGCAACCGACTCTATATCCATCGACCATTTGAAGGACAATGTATCATTGTTGTCAGGTCGAAACGCATCCACAAAGAATTGGAAATTCGGCACTTGCATTGAATCCATAGAGAGATTTGCCTCCAATCCTGAAAACTGAACCGTTCGGAAAGAGATCTGTGAAGAAAGCAGTCTCCACAAATTAATAGTAACTTTCGTACGATCCATAAAAAGCATAGTGTCTTGGTTCAAATCCTCGATATAGACATCTTTCAAGACAAAGCTATTAGGGAAATTCCACTCTATTTGATCAATGGAAACACGGCTACCCACCTGATGTGAAAGGCTATTAGTAATGACAGAGACGACCGACTGCTGCATCTTCTTATTCTGTAATGCAACATATCCAAAAAGCAGGAGTGCGAATATCACGCCCACAATGGCCAGTAATATGTAGGTAAATCGTTTTATAACTCAAGCATATTAGGCCTTACCGTTTCCCGGGAAAGCATAAGTTTTACACAATATGGAAGCCTCTCTAATTTTCCACAATTCAAAATACAAAAATAAAAAATAGTTTTCAGAGATTAGGTGCTTTTATTCCTCGTTTTTTGTAATTTTGCAATCGTTTAAAAATTTTTAACGATATGGGCAAACCAGTTAATATTTTAGCGATTGAATCTTCATGTGATGACACCTCTGCAGCCGTCTTAAGTGACGGTTATCTTTTGTCCAACGTCATTGCCAGTCAAAAAGTTCACGAAGCCTATGGAGGAGTGGTGCCAGAGCTTGCTTCTCGCGCACACCAACAGAACATTATTCCCGTTGTTCACGAGGCTATCAAACAGTCTGGCATAACCAAAGAGGAACTATCTGCCATTGCTTTCACTCGCGGTCCCGGATTAATGGGTTCTCTATTGGTCGGCACATCCTTTGCTAAAGGATTGTCTCTGTCGTTAAACATTCCATTGATTGAAGTAAACCATCTGCAAGCTCATATCCTTGCTCACTTCATACAAACTAAGGGTGAAGAAAAGGAGAATCCAAAATTTCCTTTCCTATGTCTGCTGGTTTCTGGAGGCAATTCACAAATCGTACTCGTTAAGAGTCCTCGCGATATGGAGATCATTGGTCAAACCATCGACGACGCCGCAGGTGAAGCATTCGACAAATGCGCTAAAGTCATGGGACTTCCCTACCCTGGTGGTCCTGTCATCGACCGTCTTGCTAAAGAAGGCAACGAAAATGCATTCCAACTATGCAAGCCACAAATTCCTAATTACGACTACAGTTTCAGCGGATTGAAAACTTCGTTTCTCTACCTACTGAGAGATGAATTAAAGACGAATCCCAACTTCATAGAGGAGAATAAAAATGACCTATGTGCTTCCCTACAGCACACAGTCATCGACATTCTTATGACAAAACTACGCAAAGCAGTTAAAGACTTGGGAATCAAACAAGTGGCAGTCGCAGGTGGTGTCTCCGCCAACTCTGCTCTGCGTGCAGCATTCGAAGACCATGCCAAAAGATACAAATGGACTATCCACATACCAAAATTCTCCTATACCACAGACAATGGTGCCATGGTGGCAATAGCAGGGTATTTCAAATATTTGGACAAAGAGTTCTGTGACATTTCTCTCCCTCCATTTTCTCGTGTCGAGGTGTAAATTAGGACAATATGCATAAGAAACAGACATACATCATTATTGCCTTTTTCATCTCGCTGTTTTTCAATTTCACGCAACTATGGGCAGAAGAGCCAGCAAAGGAGGCAAAGAAATGGAATTTTTCCGCCTCTGTGGGAGGAGAATACAATGAAGGAAACGTACGAAACTTTGGATTGAAATCAAAAGTACAGGTTGAAAGGGATGACAGCACGCTATCGTTCAACTCATTGTGCAAGTATGTGTTACGCAAAGAAAACGGGGATGAAACAAACAATGGAATCGAGGCTGCTATCAAAGTAGATTGGTTTCAGCACAACATCTGGTCTCCTTTCGTTGCTGTAGAGTATTTCGCAAATAAGCACAAAGGGTACGAATATCAAATCTGTGCGCTAACCGGAGGAAAATTTAAAATCTACGAGAAGGAGAAAATCTGCAACTACTCTATCAGTGCCGCATTCGTCTTCGATCAGGCTGAATACACATCCAACGAGGAAGAGCTTGACAATATCAACTATAGAATCTCCATTCGTCCGAAGATGCGACAAAAAATAGGTGAAGTGTTGACCATCAAAGCTTTGTGTTTCTACCAACCAAGTATTTTCGATATCAGCGACTATCACATTTTAAGTCAGGTCGCCTTCGAATGCAAAATCAGCACCCATTTCTTTTTCGACGTCAATTTTGATTACGAACGAAGGAACAAAGTGCCCTCTGAAGAATACAAAAAAGACGATTTCTCCACAGAGTTTTCGCTAACCGTAAAATTCTAAGGGGAATTTCCACCAGACAACATTTTTCAAAAATAATTGTCAATTCAAAACATTTTTCTTATATTCGCACTAAACGCATAGCGATTAATTCTATGAGATGTTTGGTAAAGTAATATAAATTTAAACCGAAACGGATATGAAACATAAGGCATTGAATTATATAAAAGGGGCTTTTGCATTCTCCTTATTATCACTACTCTTTTTCTCATGCAAAGATGAACCAGAAGAGAAATTAGAGATTCACGACAATCTTCCCGGCACATGGATTTCGAAGAAATGTGTAGAATTGGAACTACGCTCCGGTTCCACTTGGATGTACGATGAGACAGCCACGCACAAAGAGGGAGAATGGCTCAACATTCCATTTACCTTTACAAACAATAGCACATATCGAATCGAATACAAAGAAAGTGACAATTACATTGTGAAATACAAAAGCAACTACGTAACAGATGGTGATACCATTTTAATGAATCAGCTCGATAGTTTCCCTTGTCATAAAGCATGTGTCACCTTCAACAATCGCACCAGCATGATAATGAGCATCTGTAGTGTGAACGAGAAAGGCAAAAAGATTAAAACAGAATATCACTTTGAGAAGGAAGCCTCAACACGTCCAGAGCAAGCTTTTCAAAGCGTTGCCATCAAACATAACGAAGAATATATTTGTTCGTCGGTCAACCACGAATACATCAGTACCTTCTACATAAGCAGTTTGGCGGAGAGTGTTCTGTTGAAGATCAACAATTCAGAGAATATCACATTGACAAGCAACAATCCGATACTCGTCATCAACGACGACGTATATTTGGCCAAATCGAAAGAAAATTTAAAAGCTGGAGACACAGCTCTGTTCTACTTTGACAAAGAGAAGAAGACACTTAACTCCACGCATACAGATAAAGATATTGAAGAGAACAGTATTGGAGAAGTTCTCTTTTGGATGATTAAGTAATGGACACACATATAACAATTGAAAAAAAGCCCTTGCTTCTGGCAAGGGCTTTTATATTGATAGCAAAAGGTATTCAACCCTCAATCAATACTGTTCATTCTCATTAGGGAAATCGCCTGACTGCACATCAGCGATATAGTGTTGAATAGCCTCCGTCATCTCGTCAGCCAAGTTTGCATAACGACGAAGGAACTTAGGAGAGAATCCCTTGTTGATACCCAACATATCATGTACCACCAACACTTGACCGTCAGTAGCACCACCCGCACCAATACCAATCGTTGGAATAGAGATTGATTCTGTTACTTTCTTAGCCAGTTCTGCTGGAATCTTCTCCAAAACAAGAGCATAGCAACCTGCAGCTTCCAATTTTTTAGCATCCTCAATCAACTTCTGAGCCTCTTTGTCATCTTTAGCACGTAAAGCATACGAACCATATTGATTAACCGACTGAGGCATCAAACCAAGGTGACCCATAACAGGGATACCTGCATTGATGATTTTCTGAATGCTAGGCAACACTTCTTCCCCACCCTCAATCTTAATAGAATCAGCGCCCGACTCCTTCATAATACGAGCAGCAGAACGCACAGCATCCGCTTCAGACGATTCATAATAACCGAAAGGCATGTCCACCACTACATGTGCACGGCTAACAGCACGCACAACACACTGAGCATGATAAATCATCTGATCCAACGTGATCAATAAAGTGGTCGGATAACCTGCCATAACGTTTGCAGCAGAATCACCCACCAAAATAACATCAACACCCGCCTTATCAACGATAGAGGCCATAGAGAAGTCGTATGACGTCAGCATAGAAATCTTCTCTCCTTGTGTCTTCATCTTACGAAGTACACTCGTTGTTACTTTTTTTATTTCAGTATGTACAGACATTTCAAATATTTTTTAAAATAACCATACAAAGGTACATAATTTTTCAATTGGATAGACACCTCAACCTTAAGGAAAAACACGTCGTATAAAAACACGCAAAAAATAAAACAGCAAATAGGTTGTCATTGCACACGTTGCTAAAATAAGAACGAATGCAATAGCTCTCCAATAATAAATAATAGTAGGTTCTTCTCTTAAGAATATCGTGTTTTTATCAAACGAATGAGAATACGTAATAATAGGAGTTCGATTCTTAACCATATCATAAGAGGTGAAGTCTAACTGCATGGGCTTGTGTCCCGAATAAATATAAAGAGAGAATCTATTCTTATTTTTGCTATAACCTACAATCGAATCGACGTCATACTTAGTATCTCCCTCAGAAAGATAATAATCTCTGTTTTCATCAACAATACAATAATAATTTGCATATGTTAATTTCAATCCATATTGCATAGTATGATAATCTTTCAAAAGGGCATTACCGTATCTGGCTGCATGGTTTTCCCCAATCAAAAGGATAAGTAAAAAGGACAAGATTAATATACAAATGTGTTTCATGATTTTTTTTAAGATTCATACCAAGATTCACCAATCACTTCTTTCCGACATTTTAACAAGATTAGTTTTCTCTATTTCTTCCTCCGAATCCTCATAGATTGGTTCCGGATATTCATCTCCATCCTCATAATCATAAAATTCATTCTCATTCACAAGTACACTATATTTAGCAATGCCTTTTTCATAATCTATGTCTACAAAACGTGTAGTTTCCGCTATCGGACTTATACTTTCGTCTCTAGTTTCTCTTACTAATTCAAATTCTCCATCATGATACTTAAAATGATACTCCCAACCGCCATAACGTCCATGAGAATATGATACGTGTAATTGATGAGATTGATTGTCATAAGAAACATCCAACGTAGGAGCAAAATACACTCCTCCATCCTCATTCTCAGATGGGAAACATTCATAATTATAGGAAGTCACTTCAAAATATGAGCCTCTGTTCATTACCAACAAATACCCACGTGGGTTTCTATCAATAAGAGTATCTTTTTCAACAGATTTATTTCCATCCGGATAAGCATAATATGTATCATATTCATATCGACTGCTATTAGAATCACAAACACAAACCATATAATCGCCTAAGCCATCTCCATCAAAATCACCTTGAGTCCAATAGTCCTCAAAACAATACTCTTTGGGAACCAAAGTTGGAATCTGATCTTCTGATGCACATCTTTTCGGTTGGTTTACATTCTCATAGAAAGTGTTTCCTGGAAATATTCTTTCTGTTTCCTTTTTTATAATATGTACAGAATCCTTCATATCTACTTGGCCTCTTGACGACAAAGCCAAACGGAATCCTGTGCAACACTCATATGAAACTGGTTTGCTGCGATATGAAATACGGCAAGCAATAGTATCATCACTTTTCCAATGTCCACCACGAATCACTTTGTAAGAAGCAAGGCGAGAAATGCATATGGGATTTATACTGGGAGAATATCTATAATAGCATTTGTCGAAATCATCACCACACCACTCCTCAACGTTGCCACACATATCATAAATTCCAAGTTCGTTTGGCTTTTTCGTAGCAACAGGATGAGTCTGATTATGGTTTTCTTTAAGTATTCCATATCGTTTCGGTGAACAATTGACCTTTTTATCTCCAGAGTTTTCCCAATACCATGCTACCTCGTTCAAATCATTGCTGCCAGCATATTTATAATGTCTGCTCTTTTTCCCTCCTCGTGCGGCATACTCCCATTCCGCTTCTGTGGGGAGACGGAAATTTTTACCAGTCTTAGCATTTAGTTTTTGCAGAAAAATCTGAGCATCGTTCCAACTTACATCATAAACCGGATAATCATCACCAAGTCCATATCCACATTTTTTAAACTTTTCTCCCATGACAGCGGTCCACAAAGATTGGGTGACCTCCGTTGTCCCGATATAGTAGTCGGATAATGTGACCTGATGTGTTGGTTTCTCACAACTATATACATCATCACCCTGTTCTTCTGTTGCCCCCATGATAAATGAACCACCTTTCACTTTAGTCATCGTGAAAGAGACACTGTCAACCTTAAATGTCACTTGTCTATTTCTTGAAGCATGGATATCACAGAATGACAAAAAGATAAAGGTTAAAAATATTATTCTTTTCAACAACATAACTCTTCTATTAATTGATCAAACAAATATATGTAAATTCTTCTCTTATTGAAATTCAATGTTATAAAAAACCAAGGGAAGCTCCACAGCTTCCCTTAATCAATTTAACCTAAACCTAACTTAAAAAAAATCTAAACGTTTTGTTTTCACCGCAAATATCCATTTTTTTTGTTAATTTTCACACAAAATTTCAAAAAAAATGTTCCTGATAATGCATTTTTTTATAAGCATTCAAAATCATCTGCATCTTTCCATGCGGGGAATTTCTCTCTAAATAGATGTAAATCATCTATTTGTATATCTATTATGGCCGAATTCTCTTCCGTATCTGACAATGACAAGAGTGATTGCCCTTTCATGTCCAAAAGCATGGAATTACCGCCTTGTCTCCTTCCTTCCGAGTCGACACCCACGGCATTGACACCACAAACATAAACTTCGTTTTCAATCGCACGTGCTGGTAATAACGTTTTCCACGCTCCTATGCGCGCAGTAGGCCAACAAGCCATATATATGGCTAAATCATAGTCATTATTTCGCACACGAGAAAAGACAGGGAACCGTAAATCATAACAGATCTGCAACAGAATATTCCACCCAAGGTATGAAACGATCACACGTTTCTCCCCCTTCGTGAAGTATCGTCCTTCACTTCCCATCTGAAATAGATGTCGCTTGTCGTAATAAACAGGCTCATCCTCTGGCATAAGGAAAAAAGCTCTGTTATAATTAGTGCCATTTTCATGTATCATCAAACTGCCCGTAATGGCAATATGATACGACCGACTCCACTCTTGCAACTGTTTTAACGTCGGTCCATCCTCCGTCTCAGCCAATGTCGAAGAATCAACACAAAATCCAGTGGTGAACATCTCTGGCAAAACCAACAAATCAGTCTCCAAGAAATGTTCTTTGATCCATGTGTGAAGCGATTGCATATTAGCTTGCACATCACCCCAACGGACATTCATCTGAAACAGCGCAATTCGCATGCTATATGGCAAAATTATCAGGGTATTTCCCCTTAAAGGATGAATAATATTGTTTTACAGTCTGAACATCAGCCTCCTCATCACCCGTCAACTCAAGTGTTCGCTCTACCCCAGCCATCTTTTTTGAATAATCAAGATAAACCAAGAGAACGGGCACCTTTGCTTCTAATGCAATATAATAAAATCCTCTTTTCCAATTAGGGTTCGCCTTCCTCGTTGCCTCTGGCGTAATGGCCAAACAAAATTGTTCTCGAGTATTAAACTCATTTACCATCTGTTCCACCAAAGAGGTACGCTTCTGACGATCAACAGGAACTCCCCCCATCAGTCTAAACAGATATTTCAAGGGGAAAAAGAACCACTCCTTTTTAATCAAAAAAGAGACTTTGTGCTTTCCGCCCACTGCGAAATAAAGCAATTCTCCCATCAACAAATCCCAATTACTCGTATGGGGTGCGACACAAAAGATTGCCTTCTCAGGAAGTTCCACCGATAGTTTATACTTCCAACCCATCAAACGCAGCAAGAACGAAGATATTTTTTGTCTCATCTATAACTTCTTTTAATCTCAAAAAACAGACAAAGATAGAAACTTTCTGAGATTTTTACACTATTTTTGCATCAACTAACACAAGGCGAGTCTCACAAATTCATCGCTTAAACAATAATTAGTGGGTAATATGAAATAAAATACTAAAATCCTACGTAATTAATTAGGGAAATCATGAATAAGGATTCAACTGCAATTCCCTTAAAAACAATTTTAAACATGAAATTAAAAGGCAATCAAATACTTCTTCTCATAAGCTTCATTGGCACACTTTTTTTTCTCTCCTGTAAAGATGAATTCACGACAGATAGTTCATACAGACTATCCTACTCCACTGATTCTCTGAAATTTGACACCATCTTCACAGAAGAATTGACGCCATTAAGTGTCATAAAAATATACAATGAGACTGACAAGGATATTCAAATTGAGAGTTGTGACTTGCTAACCCCGAACAACTGTTTTCAAATCAACCTGGATGGAAAAAGTGGAACTCACTTTGAAAACATCAATATCTTCTCGGGCGATAGTCTATATCTCTTCGTCCAATTCTTTTCTAACGAAGTGGGCGTAAATGCTCCGCTATTGATTGAAGGTTCCATCATCTTCTCCTACAACAAGAACAAGGAAAGAATCGTACTTACAGCCTATGGTCAGGATGTTCACAGAATAAAAAGCGACACGATAAAAGGCAATGTTGAATGGACAAACGACAAGCCTTATATCATCTACGACACGCTTAGAGTCGACTCTACCGCCACCCTAACCATCCAAGAGGGTGTCACTCTCTACTTTCACCCTAGAGCTACCATGCGGGTAGACGGTCGGCTTATCTGCAATGGAACATTCGATGCTCCAATTATTTTTAGAGGAGAACGCAAAGAAAAGAGTTATGAAAATGTCAACAACCAATGGGGCGGCATCCATTTTTCAGGGAACAGCACCAACAATCAACTGTTGTTCACCGAGATAAAGAACGGATACTATGGCATAAAAATAGACTCTGCAGAGATAGACGAAAAGGTGCCTCGACTCATCATCGGAAACTCTCTCATTCAAAATGTAAAAAGAAGTGTATTAGATGCTCATTGTGCGAATGTATATGCCTACAATTCGCTTTTCTTACGTGGAGAGATTAGAAGCAACGTCGTATTACAAGGCGGTATCTACACGTTTAATCACTGCACATTCGCCAAGACCTCTTCTGGTCAAGGAGAATACGGAATAACACCTTACACGGTTTTACTAGCAGACAAATCAATCGATTCAACGCAAGGTAGTATTCCTCTTAATGCCCAATTTAACAACTGCATCATATTCAGTCTCAACAAAGAGACAAGTCTGAAATTCGAATGTGAGAATCCATCCGAACAGTTTCAATATAAATTCAACCATTGTCTTTTCCCAGCCAACAACATAGAGGAGGAGTTTTATTCTGATGAGTTTTTCATAGAAAGCGTCTGGGAGGAAAATCCTCAATTCGTATCACTCAAGAAGAATCCTGGATATGACTTTCATCTGGAAGAGAATAGTGCTGCCCGGCAGAAAGGGGACCTTGAAATTCTAAAATCTTTCCCAGAATGTTTAACGGACAAGGATAATATCACCCGACAAAACGAAACGCTTCCCGACCTGGGCGCCTATCAATGGTATGAAGAGGTAGAGGAAGAAAGTGACAACCCATAAATAATATGAAAAGAAATTTCTATCTAATGTTTTTTATCGTTGTTCTTTTATGGACAACCAACATTGCACTACACGCGAAAGAGGATTTTGAGAGTTTCAGAATCATCAGTTACAACCTGGAAAATCTGTTTGATTGCGTTGACGACTCGCTCACTAGCGATGAATCCTTCACACCAACAGGTGATCACGAATGGACGGAAGCTAAATTCTGGGTCAAAATCAACAACCTATCAAGAGCCATCACTGCCGCAGGAGAATGGCAAACGCCCATTTTGATTGGATTATGCGAAGTGGAAAATGCTTATGTAGTGAAAGAACTACTCTATCACACGCAATTGCGAGAGATTGGATATCAATTCGTTCACAAAGACTCACCCGATCTGCGCGGTGTGGATGTGGCGCTTGTTTATCACCCTCAACAGTTTCATCTCATCGCAGAAGAATTTATTCCAGTACATATCACAGATGGGAAACCCACACGCGACATATTACATGCGACAGGCATATTGACCAACGGAGACACACTTCACGTCTTCGTCAACCACTGGCCCTCTCGCTATGGAGGCGAATTAGAATCTGAAGACAAACGGATAGCCGCTGCCACAACACTACGAGATGCGACAGACGCACTCTTTGCAAAAAATAGTCGTTCTAAGATTATTATCATGGGAGACTTCAACGACTATCCAGATAACAATAGTTTAATTCATGGGTTATGTGCGGTTTCTCCACAAAAAAGTTATATCTTTGACCAACTTTATAATCTGAGTTATCCCATTCATGAAAAAGGTGATATTGGCAGTCACAAATTTGGCGGGAAATGGGGAATGCTCGACCAATTCATCGTGTCGGGCGCACTATTGGATTCTGAAGCCTCCTGCTTCGTACAGCAAGATGGATTGAAAATATGTCAGGAGAAATTTTTATTGAAAGAAAGTGCCACTGGATATGCACCCAAACGTGCATTTTTAGGAACTTTCTTCGCTTATGGGTATAGTGATCATCTACCCATATACATTGATTTAACAATTAAAAACAAAAAATAGACATGGGCTTATTGGCTAAAATCGGGAAAATCAAACTCACTCCATTTATACACATTATCGTATGGTTAATGTTTCTTGTATCTCCTATTTTTGTCTTTCCAAACAGAGACAATGTAAACACCATACACTATATTCGACATGTAGTAACCACACTATCACTCATGTCCATTTTCTATCTGAACTACTCTCTTCTCATCAAAAAATTCATGATCAATGGAAAATGGAAACATTTTCTTCTATACAACCTCATAAGTATTTCCATCCTCTGTGGAATAAACTATGCTGTTCATGCCGAGACTCAACCCATTATGGAAGCAGAACGGACTGAGCGTCAGAACCAAGAGCGTGCTAGTATCGTGAAATATATGAAAGAGCACAACTGTGGTGAATTGGAAGCTCGAATCCAAGCTGACAAAATCAGAAGAAGTAAAAACAAAGGAAGCGACATGTGGGGAATACTCTTTAACTTTATTGCCTACATTTGTTTCATCGGAACAGCCATCGCCCTACTTTCCATGAAGAGACTTTACTTAAATGAGCAAGAGAGGAAAGAAGCCGAACAAAAAAAGGTGGAAGCCGAACTCAAAAATCTCAAAAATCAGCTCAACCCTCACTTCCTGTTCAACACGCTCAACAACATCTATGCACTGATAGCCATCAGTCAGGACAAATCGCAAGAGGCTGTCATGGAACTAAGCAAAATGCTCCGTTACGTGTTATATGACGCAGACACCGACACGGTACCCATCAGCAAGGAGGTGGAGTTTATCAGCAATTATGTGAAACTTATGAAACTACGTCTATCCAGCAAGGTGGATGTACAAGTAGACATGCAGGTGGATCGAAACCCAAGTTTCCCTATCGCCCCATTGTTATTCATATCAATGATTGAGAATGCCTTCAAGCATGGCGTTTCATCACAGCAGAACTCCTTCATTCACTTTTCCATCCATCTGACGGAAGATAACGACATCGTTTGCAACCTACGGAACAGCTATTTCCCTAAGGATGAGAATCAAGACAAAAGTGGATCGGGAATCGGCGTGGAAAACACTAAAAAAAGATTGGAACTGATATATCCAGGCAGACACTCTTATACGTATAGTGTAGAGGGAGATACGTACGTTTCAAATTTAACGATTAAAAATAAATAACTAATACATAAAGGAAAGCATGACACTAGATTGTATCATCATCGACGACGAGCCATTAGCACTCGGATTAATGGAAAGCTACGTAAAGAAGACCCCATTTTTGAATTTAGTAGCTAAGTTTGAAAATGCGGTAGAAGCAATGTCCACTTTAAAGGAGAATCCTCCTCACTTATTGTTCCTTGACATTCAAATGCCGGAATTAAACGGACTAGAGTTCTCTAAAATCATCAAGGACAAGACCAAAATCATCTTTACCACCGCCTTTCAGCAATATGCGTTGGAAGGATATAAAGTGAATGCATTGGACTATCTGATGAAACCCATCAGCTATCCCGACTTCTTGGAGGCTGCCAACAAAGCACTTGCTTGGTATGAAATGGCAAACACCGAACACAAAGAAGAGGGTGCGACAGAGAATCGCAAGAGAAGCATCTTTGTCAAATCAGACTATAAACTAGTTCAGATAGAACTTGACAAGATCACTCATATCGAAGGATTGAAAGATTATGTAAAAATCTTTGTGGAAGGAGAACAATACCCTATTCTATCACTTATGAGCATGAAATCATTAGAGACTATGTTACCTCAAGATCAGTTCATTCGTGTACACAGATCCTTCATCGTACAACCAAAGAAAATCAAGACCATCGAGCGAAATAGAATCATCTTTGGAAAAGAATACATTCCAATATCAGATTCATACAAAGATAGTTTTCAAGCATTTCTTAATAAATACTCCATCTTATAACGTCGCATAGTTATGGCTTCATACCAAAACATTCAGCTGGCACTTACACCCAAACAAGCTTTTGTCGAATCTGAATTGAAAGAGCAAATTGCAAAAAAGATTCATGTCAAAGCAGACCGCATCCGTACGATTCAAATCATAAAGAAATCAACCGATGCAAGAAAGCGCAATGACATCAAGATCAATTTGACTCTCAATGTCTATACAGACAATACGCAACCTGAAAAGATTGAGCATTCATTTCATTATCAGGATGTACAAGACAAGAAGCCTGTTATCATAGTGGGTGCAGGACCCGCAGGAATGTTTGGTGCGCTTCGTCTCATCGAACTGGGATTGAAACCCATCATCATTGAGCGAGGCAAGATGGTAAGTGACAGAAAGAAAGATATCGCTCTGCTCAATCGTCGTGAAGGTCTCAATACAGAATCCAACTATTGCTTTGGAGAAGGAGGTGCCGGCACATTCTCTGATGGAAAACTATTTACACGTTCCAAAAAGAAAGGAGACTGCAGTCGTATCTTAGACATCTTTCACATGCACGGAGCACAAGACTCCATATTGTATGAAGCACATCCCCATATAGGGACGGACAAACTACCAACCGTCATCAAAAACATGAGGGAAACCATCCTTCAGCACGGAGGAGAAATTCATTTTGAGACGAAAGTGTCCGAACTGATTATTGAGAAAGAGACCATAAAGGGAGTACGAACAACAGACGGTAAAGAGTGGCATGCCGATGCAGTTATATTGGCTACAGGGCACTCCGCACGCGACATCTACGAGATGTTACATCGTCAGGGCGTCGAGCTTGAAAGCAAAGGTTTTGCCATGGGAGTCCGTGTCGAACATCAGCAGAGATTGATTGATCAGATTCAGTATCACAGTAAGGAAGGAAGGGGCAATTACCTACCAGCAGCCGAATACAATTTAGTGACACAAATAGAAGGTCGTGGAGTATACTCATTCTGTATGTGTCCAGGAGGATTCATAGTACCAGCCTCAACAGGAATAGGCGAAGGGGTTGTCAATGGAATGTCATCCTCTTCACGCAACTCCAAATTTGCCAACTCAGGCATTGTCGTGGAGATTCGTCCAGAAGACCTAACAGACTATCAGCAATATGGAGTAATGGCAGGTTTGAAATTTCAGGAGGCATACGAGCATCTATCTTACGAGAATGGTGAGGGAGACAAGGCCATTGCGCCAGCGCAGCGACTACGCGATTTCGTTCGTGGTGTTGAGTCAACCAACCTACCAGCCACCTCCTATCTACCAGGAATAAAGATATCAGCTATGCATCAATGGATGCCAGAATTCATTCGGAAAAGACTACAAGAGGGCTTCAAAGCCTTTGATCAAAAGATGCATGGATTTCTAACTAACGATGCAATCATCATCGGAGTGGAGTCACGCACTTCATCGCCCATCCGCATTCCACGAAACGAAGAGACGTTGGAACACATACGCATCAAAGGGCTCTACCCATGTGGAGAAGGTGCAGGCTATGCAGGAGGCATCACTTCATCAGCGGTAGATGGAGAACGATGTGCTGAGGTGATTGCACAGAAAATGAACATTGAATAACTATTAATGATTATTTCAGCAAACATTTTAACCAAAACAAATGTAAGCTTTAAAAGTTCATATAAAGAAAAAATAATGTACCTTTGCACCCATTATGATAATAGATTTTCACGCACACATTTACCCTGCAAAAATTGCAGAGAAGGCAAGTAAAACCATTGGTGATTTCTATCACATCCCAATGGAATACAAGGGAAGTCCGGAACAATTATTAGCAAGTGGAAGCCGGATAGGTATCAAACACTACATCGTTCATTCCACTGCAACCGCCCCTCATCAAGTAGAGTCCATCAACAATTATATCATTGGTGAAACCATCGAACATCCCGAATTCATCGGTTTTGGTACCATTCACCCTGAATATGAGAATTTCGATGCAGAACTCAGACGTATAAAAGAGGCAGGACTTAAAGGTATTAAATTACATCCCGACTTTCAAAAATTCGCCGTCGATTGTCCCGAAATGGACAAAATTTATGATGTCATCGCAGAACTAAAAATGCCAGTTCTCACTCACGCAGGTGATTTCCGATACGATTTTTCTGGTCCGCAACGAATTGCTCATGTGTTGGAGAAACATCCCGACTTAGTAATGATAGCAGCCCATTTTGGTGGTTACACAGAATGGGACAAATCAGAGAAATACCTAGTTGGCAAAAACGTTTATTTCGACACTTCCAGCAGTCTCTGGAAAATATCCACAGAACAAGCCATGAGAATCATCCACAATCATGGAGTAGACAAAATGCTGTTTGGTGTCGATTACCCTATGTGGGACCACAAAGAGGAGTTGGAGCGTTTCAACAAACTTGATTTGAACAAAGAAGACAGAGACGCCATACTTTACAAAAATGCACTTCGCATATTAGGCATGAAGGAATAGAAACAAAAAAAATAGAGACGATGATCAACATCGTCTCTATTTTTTATTACGGAATTACTTTTACTTAATCATATCTGATTGTAACATTCCTACATTGTTGCGTTTCAAAGCATCCAAAGCCTCTTGAAGCTTATCTGGACGGATAACGATATTTGCATTCTCACCTTCTGAGAAAGCATACATATATTCAATGTAGATACCCTCTTTTTCCAATATTTTCAATACTGAAGAAAGAGAACCTGGTTGGTTACCAATCTTCAAACAGATGACATCCGTCAAAGAGACTGCGAACAAGTGCTCCTTCAATAATTTCTGAGCACGTTCTGGTTCATGCACAATCACACGTAAGATACCAAAATCTGAGTTGTCGGCAACACTAAAAGCTGTCATATTAATACCTGCGCCTCCTAAGATTTCAGCCACATGGTTTAATCTTCCCACCTTATTCTCCAAAAAGACAGAAAGTTGTTTAATTATCATTTCGTCACACATAAAACATCTACAATTTAATTCTTAAATACACGTTTATCTAACACACGTTTTACTTTACCCTCACTTCTTTGAATTGTGCGAGGTTCAACCAAACGAATATCTGGTTGGATACCAACAACACTTTGTATCTTATGAGCAATTTTCTTTTTAAGCTCCATCATACTTCTCATGTCGTCTGTATAGTATTCTTGTTTTACCTCCACCATGATTTCAAAGGTGTCCGTATTGTTAACTCTATCTACCGTAATGAAGAAGAATGGTTCGAACTCTTCCAATTCACAGATGACTGATTCCACCTGACTTGGGAATACGTTCACACCACGGATAATCAACATATCATCGCATCTACCCATGATCTTATCCATACGAACCAATGTACGTCCGCATGTACATCTCTCATAATGCAAAGCGGTCAAGTCTCTCGTACGGAAGCGGATCAACGGCATACCCTCTTTTGTTAATGTAGTGAAGACCAACTCACCCTCTACACCCTCTGGCAATGGTTCTCCAGTTTCAGGATCAATGATTTCAGGGTAGAAATGATCCTCATTCAAGTGAGTACCACACTGACATTCACATTCGTAGCCGACACCTGGACCCATAATTTCAGTCAATCCATAGATATCATAAGCTTTGATACCCATCTTTGCTTCGATCTCTCTACGCATAGCCTCTGTCCATGGTTCAGCACCAAAGACACCCACACGCAAATTGAACTCTTCACGCTTATATGGGGAAGCCTCCATTGCCTCAGCCAAATACATTGCATAAGAAGGAGTAGCTGCCAATGCCTTCACACCCAAATCATGCATCATCATGATCTGCTTTTGTGTATTTCCACTTGACATTGGGATAACCGTTGCACCAATGTTCTCAACTGCAGAATGAGCACCTAATCCACCAGTAAACAATCCATAGCCATAAGATACTTGAACAATATCATTTTGCCCGAGACCATAAGCTGTCAAACAACGAGCACCCACTTCTTTCCATACAGCCAAGTCATTGTTGGTCAATCCAACCACAATCGGCTTACCTGTGGTTCCTGACGATGCATGAACACGTACAATCTCAGACATTGGGGCTGACAACAAACCAAACGGATAATAGTCTCTCAAATCTTTCTTGGAAGAGAAAGGCAATTTAACAATATCCTTTATGTCCTTTATGTCTTCCGGAGTTACTCCTGCGGCTTGCATTCGCTTTCTGTAAGGCTCACAATTATGGTAAACACGTTCTATTACACGTTTGAGTCGTAAACTCTGAAGTTTTCGCATATCCTCGCGACTCATGCACTCTACGGTCTCATTCCAAATCATTTTTTTCAAAAAAATTAATAATTATTACTTACGACAAAAATAATTGTAAAAATTCAAATACAACAATAGTTTTACAAATATCTGCATTTTTTCACACTTTTTATTTTTTCAAACCGCCATATTCAATTTCAATTCATTAATTTTGCGCATGCGTATATGCAACTCTGCAACCGCACAAATAATGGTTGAAAGCCATTAAACAAAACGAATTTTAAAAAGATATTGAAATGGGAAAAGAATTAAAACGTTCAAAAGACAAAATGTTGTTTGGCGTTGCTGCCGGTATTGCCGAATATTTAGAGATTGACGTTACCATCGTTCGCATCGTCTGGGCTTTGCTCGTTATTCTATACGGAACGGGATTGATCGTCTATCTCGTATGTCTGTTGATAATGAAAAAAGATTAACAGATGAAATTCAAGCTGGCATCCGAATTTGCACCTACGGGCGACCAACCTCAAGCCATTGAGGAACTCTCCGAAGGCGTCCTTTCTGGTACGCAGCATCAAACATTATTAGGTGTCACTGGTTCCGGCAAAACATTCACCATTGCCAACGTTATAGAGAAAGTCCAACGTCCCACGCTTATATTAAGCCACAACAAGACATTAGCGGCTCAGCTTTACAGTGAGTTCAAAAGTTTCTTTCCCGATAACGCGGTGGAGTATTTTGTCTCCTACTATGATTACTTTCAGCCGGAAGCGTATCTACCTAATACGGATACATACATAGAAAAAGACCTCTCCATCAATGATGAGTTAGAGAAACTTCGTCTGTCCACCACCTCTTCCCTTCTATCAGGAAGGAGGGACGTCATCGTGGTCTCCTCCGTCTCTTGTCTCTATGGCATAGGTAACCCAGATGATTTCTACAGCACCATGATCACCATCAAACGGGGTGCCATGATGAGTATGAACTATCTGCTCCGCAAACTGGTGGAAAGTTTGTACATCCGCAATGAAATAGAGCTGGACCACGGTCGATTCAGAGTGAAGGGCGACACGGTGGATGTTTTTTTAGCTTATACGGATTTTATCATAAGGATTCATTTTTGGGGCGATGAAATCGAAGAAATTGAGTCCATAGACCCCATCAACAACATTCACATCGAGTCATTCGAAGAATACAACATCTACCCCGCCAACCTGTTTGTCACCACGCAAGAGCGAATTAACAAAGCGGTTAACGAGATTCAGGATGACTTAAACACACAGGTTGAATATTTCCAATCCATCGGTAAAGTGTTTGAGGGTAAACGTCTATACGAACGTGTCAACTACGACTTGGAGATGATCAAAGAATTGGGACATTGCTCGGGCATCGAAAATTATTCACGCTATTTCGACGGACGCAAACCGGGGACGCGACCTTTCTGTCTGCTGGACTATTTCCCAAAAGATTTTCTTTTAGTCGTTGATGAGAGTCACGTGACCATTCCACAAATTCACGCCATGTACGGAGGTGATTTCTCCAGGAAAAGCACTTTGGTCAACTATGGATTCCGTCTTCCATCAGCATTAGACAATCGTCCACTCAAGTTTGACGAATTTGAACAATTGGTGGGGCAAAGCATCTATGTCAGTGCCACACCAGCAGAATACGAATTGGAGAAATCGGGGGGAATATTCGTCGAGCAGGTGATTCGTCCAACAGGTTTGTTAGACCCAATCATTGAAGTTCGTCCTAGTAACAATCAGATTGACGATTTACTTGAGGAGATTCAAGTCAGAGCAGAAAAAGACGAACGTGTCTTGGTCACCACCCTCACCAAAAGAATGGCAGAGGAGTTACAAGCCTACTTAGAGAAAATGGGCGTACGAAGCAACTATATCCACTCAGACGTAGAAACATTGGATCGCGTACAAATCATGGAAGATCTACGAAAAGGATTATTCGATGTACTCGTAGGTGTCAATCTACTCAGGGAGGGACTTGATTTACCACAGGTGTCGCTTGTTGCCATTATCGATGCTGATAAAGAAGGCATGCTCCGTTCTCACAGAGCATTAACACAAACTGTGGGTCGCGCTGCCAGAAACGTCAACGGAAAAGCAATCATGTATGCCGACAAGATTACGCGAAGCATGCAACTCACCATCGACGAGACAAATAGGCGAAGAGAAAAACAGATGGCCTATAATATAGAGCACAACATAACGCCAAAATCAGCCATCAAGAACAGCAAGTCTGTTCTAACGAGTGAAACCAGCAAAGCGGAAGTCAGTAGAAAAGAATACCCAACAGAGAATCTCCATTCCATAGCAGCAGAAGAGAGTCCGAAACTGCAAACAAGAACCGACATAGAGAAAGCCATCGAAAAGGCAAAAAAAGCCATGAAACAATGTGCAAAAAACCTCGATTTCATAGAGGCTGCACAATACAGAGACGAGATTTTGAGACTGGAAGGAATGCTAAAAAAAGGAGAAACAAAATAAACATAGAAGACTACAAATCAATAATATACAAAGAAAAATTTACATCATTTTCAGTTTTTTTTGGTGGCATAAAAAAAAAGATTATATTTGCATCGTCTTTCGAAGAGGAAACTTTTCGATTATTTAAGATAAAGAAACACTTTTAATTTGTTACACTTAAATATTGCACTTATAAGTATCTGATAAGAAAGACAGAAAAAGGCAAGAATTGAAAAGCACTTTTTGATTGGACGTTAACTGTACATTGATTCCCGCACAAAACTGAAGCGATTGAATATCAAAAAGAAACACTTGATGAACAAGGGGATTTTTATGGGATAACGTGTTTATATTCAGTTGATTGAATATTTTTTAACCATAATTACATCTTTAAACAAAAAGTAAAATGAAAAACGCAAAACTCTTTATTCTTACAGCATTTACTATGTTGTTTGGATGTCTGGTAAGCAGCTATGCCGATCCGGATCCTAATTTTCACATTTATCTGTGTTTCGGGCAATCCAACATGGAAGGTCAAGGAACTATAGAAAACCAAGACAAAACTGTAGACAGTCGCTTCCAAGTATTATGTTCATACGACAACTGTGGAAGCCGAGCTAAAGGAAACTGGTATGATGCCACTCCCCCACTCTCATGTTGTAGTGGAGCGCACCTCGGACCAGTAGATTACTTCGGACGTACAATGGTAAAGAATTTGCCAGAGAACATCAAAGTAGGTGTTACAGTCGTAGCTATTGCAGGTTGTGACATTCAATTATTTGAAAAGTCAAACTACCAAAGCTATCGTCCAGAGTCTTACATGCAAAGCACCATTCAATCGTACGGAGGAAATCCTTACGGACGATTGGTAGAGATGGGAAAAGCCGCACAAAAGGTAGGTGTCATCAAAGGTATTCTTCTTCATCAAGGAGAGACCAACACAGGTCAAAGCAACTGGCCAAGCCGTGTGAAAGCCATTTACAACGATCTTTTGAACGATCTTGGTTTGAAGGGCGAAGATGTACCTTTATTAGTCGGTGAAGTTGTTCGTTCCGACCAAGGTGGACAATGTGGTAGTATGAACAATATCATCGCCAATGTACCAAGCACTATTCCAAATTCATATGTTATTTCGGCACAAGGCTTAGGGAACAAAGGTGACGGACTTCACTTCTCTTCTGCAAGTTACCGTACATTGGGACAACGTTATGCAGAACAAATGTTGAAAGTGTTGAAGATGGAACCTTCTTCAGGAAGTAGCACAACTGACCCAGGAAGCAGCACAACCGAGCCTGGTGGTTCATCATCCACTTCAACCGACAACTGCGCCCCTGATCCATGCTCTATGAAGACAAAATATTCAGGAGGAAAATCTGTATCAGGAAATGTAAGACAAGACGTTGGTAATGGATATCACGTAGAGCAATGGCGCGATGGTGGAGGTGGAGACTTGACTGTGTTCGGAGGAAAAGCCGACTGCGCATTCAAGGCTAGCTGGAGTAACTCAGGTGACTATTTGGCACGTGTAGGTTATTACGATGGTTCTAACTCTAAGAAATATACCGACTTGGGAGAAATCCACGCAGTATATAACTACACAAAACAAGGAAGTGGTGGAGGAAGCTACTCATATATAGGAATATACGGATGGACAAGAAGTCCGTTGATTGAGTATTATATTGTAGAAGATTCTTTCACTCCTAACGGAGGTGGTATGTTCTGGGATCAAAGCCGTAATGGACAAGCTGCAACCAAAGGAACCTATACAGTAGATGGTGTTACATATACTTTAAAGGTTGGAAAGAGAATCAACCAACCTTCTATCGACGGTACATCTACATTCGACCAAGTATTCGCTATTCGTTCTTCTTATCAGACTTGCGGACACGTTAACATCACCGAGCACTTCAAGAACTGGGAGAAATTAGGTGTTAACCTAGGAGGCATATACGATTGTAAAATTCTTTGTGAAGTAGGTGGAGGTTCTGGTTCTGTGGAATACACATGTGCTAGTATGTCATGGAAAGGCAAAGAGAGTTCTCTCGGCGACTTGAGTTGCCAAGGAAGTGGATCAGGTTCAGGATCTGGATCTGGCAGTGGTTCTACTGTAGTAGAGCAAAAGCCATATAAAGATGCATTTACAATTCCTGGTGTCGTAGAGGCAGAGAACTATGATATCGGAGGTAACGGAAATGCCTACAATGATTCTGACGACAACAACGAAGGAGACGCTAAATATCGTACAGATGAAGGCGTGGACATCGTAAAGACATCCGACGGAATGGCTGTTGGTTACACAACTTCTAGCGAATGGTTGGAATATACAGTCAACGTAAAGAAAACTGCTAAATACAATGTTGAAGCAGTAGGATCTAACAAGAATGACGACGTGAAGTTCACACTTTACTTAGATAACAAAGAGATTGCTTCATTATCTGGATCTTCCACTCCAAGCTGGGATGATTATGAGACAATCAAAGCAACAACATCGACCCTATCAGAAGGAAAACATATTTTGAAAGTAAAGATTGGTAACAACAACTGTAATCTGGACAAACTAACGTTCACAGAAGTAGACACAACAAGTGGAAGCGGTTCTGGCTCTGGTAGTGGTAGCGGTTCTGGAAGTGGCAGTGGCTCAGGTTCAAGCTCAGGTAGCGGTGCATCTAATCCTGCTGGCGTATACCCTATCAGCTATTCTGTAGAGAACACAGGTGCTGATTGCGAAGATCCATCTTCATTAAACAAGAACAATTTGAAATCATGCAAGAATTTGCCTAACCCATTCGAGTGGGCAGATGGAAGCGGCAAGGTAACCGATTTCTGCGACTGGTCTTGCCGTCGTAATGAAATCAAGCGTGAGATTGAGTTCTGGGAGATTGGAGAGAAACCTAAATTCGACAAGTTGGAGGCATCCTATTCAGGAGGTACTTTGACAGTAAAGGTTTACAATGGAAGCAACTCACTTACTTTGACCAGCAAGATATCGGTTCCTTCTGGAAACGGACCACACCCAATTGTGATTGGTATGGATGGCAACACAGGAAGTTTGGACAAATCTTTCTTCTCCAAGTGTATTCAAGTTCCATTCACCCATAAACAAATTGCAGGATATAGCGCCGATGGCGGTAGAAGTCAAAACGATCCATTCTATAAACTATTCCCTGGTACATTTGATTCAAAAGCAGACTACTGCGCATGGTCATGGGGTATCAGCCGTTTGATTGATGGTTTGGAGATTGTAAAAGACCAAATCAAAGCAGATCTTGGACATATTGCAGTAACAGGTTGCTCTTATGCTGGTAAGATGGCATTATTTGCAGGAGCTTTCGACGAGCGTATTGCTTTAACAATCTCACAAGAGTCAGGTGGTGGCGGAATCAACGCATGGCGCGTTTCCAAAGAAATAAACCAAAATGGTGGTGTTAATGGCGAAACCATCGAAGGTATTGAGAACACTGAATATAACTGGTTCTTGAATAGTTTCAAGAGCAACTTTCAATCACAAATCGACAAGTTGCCTTACGATCACCATGAGTTAATTGCCATGTGTGCACCACGTGCTTTCTTAGCGTATGGTAATACAGACTACAATTGGTTAGGTGCTCCTTCTGGTGACATGGCACTAAAGGCAGCTGCGGAAGTATGGAAGGCCATGGGTATAGAAGATCGTTTCGGATATGTGATTGATGGCGGACATGGTCACTGCCAAGCATCCAACAGCCAGAACAATGCTGCTAAAGCCTTTATTCAAAAATTCCTTTTCGGAGATAATTCACAAAACACAAAGATTAGAAGCAGCAATGTTAACCCTAATTATAGTACAGGAAAATACGACTGGGGTGGACATACAATAGTGAATAACGGATGTGGAACAAGCAGTGTGACTGAGACAAGTGACGACTCAAATATATACGCACTTTCTCAGAATGCGCCAAACCCTACAGACGAAGAAACAACAATTTCGTTTAATGTTCCAGAAAGAACATTTGTTTCCATCGAACTATACAATAGCTTAGGACAAAAAGTGAAAGATATAGTTGCAGGTGAATACACGGAAGGCGTACATGCTGTTACCTTCTCCACTGCAAATCTGCCAAAAGGCATCTATCACTACGTGATGAAAGCAAATAATTTCGTGGATGGAAAGAGTATGATTGTTAAATAATAATTATAATATCTCAACTTTTACTCCGTAAAGATTTCATTATTTAAGGGAAGGCTGGACTTCGGTTCAGCCTTCTTTATCTTATATCGGTAACATTACAAGAGGGGAAAACCAAAAAAAGACAACCAAGATTTCCCTGATTGACTCACTATTTACCATAAATAATTGATTACCCTATTTCATCGTTCTAAAACCTTGCGGTGAGAGGGGGATTCGAACCCCCGGAACGGTTACCCGTTCGTCAGTTTAGCAAACTGGTGGTTTAAGCCACTCACCCATCTCACCAAACCCCATTTATATGGATTTGTATATATCTGCAATCAAATCTGATTTGCGAGTGCAAATATAAGGACTCTTTTTTGAAAATCCAAAGAAATATTCATTATTTTTGTAGAGTATTGAGGTGAGTTCTATATATTCACCACAAAAATAATATTTTGTCTGATAATGTGGTTTTATAGAGCCCATCTAAAAAGTAAAAACAATGAAGAAAATATTGTCTAAAATAATTATCGCCCTCCTAATTTTAGGTGGAATCGCCGGCTTCGTCGGATATAAATATCTATTAGGAAGCAATGTCAAAACAAATTCGGATTCGCCCGTATACTTTGATATCTATTCCGATCAAGGATACAACTCTGTCATGGAAAACTTGGAACTGACCGGAGTCATTCAAAACATGACATCTTTAAAATTAGCGGCCAAGCTATTAGGCTATCAAGACAAGGTGAAAGCAGGAAGATATGAACTCACCGACGGATTGAGCAGTCTCAAACTCATTCAGAAACTACGAAGCGGTCGACAAACTCCTGTACGTTTCACATTCAACAACATTCGCACAAAAGATCAATTCGCCCAAAGAGTGGATGAGGTATTGATGATGAGTAAGGAGGAATTCCTTGAAGAGTTAGACAGTCAAGAGACCCTCAACAAATATGGCCTCACCAAGGAAAACAACATAGCCATATTCATTCCAAACACATACGAATTCTATTGGAACATCACCCCTAAAGAATTCATCGAGAAAATGAATAAAGAGTATGAGAAATTCTGGACTGCTGACCGTCAGAAAAAATTAGCGGACTGTCAATTAACCCGTTTGGAAGTGAGCACCCTAGCCTCTATCGTAGAAGAAGAGACTATCAAGAATGACGAACGTCCTAAAGTGGCAGGACTCTATCTCAACCGTCTTCGTATTGGCATGATGCTTCAAGCGGACCCAACCGTAAAATTCGCACTAGGCGACTTCTCTATCAAACGTGTGACTGGAGCAGGTTTTGTAGACTCCCCATATAACACATATAAATATGCAGGATTGCCACCCGGACCTATTCGTATTCCTTGCACAGGTGGTATCGATGCCGTACTAAACTACGAGCACCACGACTACCTATTCATGTGCGCAAAAAGAGATTTCTCTGGATACCATGATTTCTCCACCACGTTCGACGAGCATCAAAACAATGCTCATAAGTATCATAAAGAATTGGACAAGAAAGGAATAAAATAATGCAGGTTCCATAAATTCATTTCGTAGGATCTTAAATAAATTTATTTCTATTAAAACGCTAAAATCACCTCAAATGATGAAAAAAGTGATTTCATTCATATTATTTTCTGGATTAGGAATGTGTACAATCGCCAGTGCACAAACGATGAAAGAAAATCTATTCAACATGGTGTCAAGATGTCACGATGCATGGAAAAGTGAAGGCACAGATGTCGATGAAAATGGAAAAGAATTTGAATATGGAAGTATTAAGTACGACCTACCCAATGGGTATGTAGAGACGTCAGGAGGATGGCCTACCTGCGGATGCGGCTGTGAAGCTCAAGCGGCAGCATTCAAGGATATCAACGGACGATACACCTATCTTAAATACGAAGAGTTCAACTGCGATGATTACGGTAAATCTGAATCCAATAGAGATATTCTGGATATCATGCCAGAAGGGTTTGGACTAAAATCTTTCACCAGCTATTACTCATGGAAACCTTCAGACTACTCCTTCCAATTAAAATTTATCATTCCGAAAAAAGGCACCGACATGAATGTCAAACTTCGTGTGCTCCCCTTAGGCTCTATTCCCAATGATGTAAATGGATTGACATACAAATCGAGAGGGAACATAAAAAATTATACTACTTTACATTGTTTGAGACACGTGGCAGAAGCAGTTGATAATAATACTCTTCTCATGATGGCTGAAGGTAAATTTGACGAAATATCAACCGAACAGATAGAGCTATTTCAAAAGAGTGTTTCATCACACAGCAATGGTGGTGAAGACACAGACTCTGATGTTCTTTCTTGTATTATAGATGTAAAGAAGATGTATGACATATATCTGTCGTTGGATTGTGTTGACATGACACTGAAATGGAACAAACAGACTGCACGATTTGAAATAAAATCGAAAGGTCCCAAAGCTCCAGCTTGCTCTTTCAAAGAGTTTCTGACAAATGTGGTAGAATATGCCGACTATAGATGCTGATGTTTGATTTGCCACAAAAGAGATATAAGTTTATAACAATTAACATCGAAATAATATCATGGCCGCTATTATCGGAACAATTGCCTTTTCAATCGTAATCGTTTTATCCATACTGATTATCTGTGGATTACCCCTAGGAGAATTAACCATGGGCGGACAACACAAAGTGTTTCCTCCGCGGCTAAGAATCATTTTAATCTCACAATTGTTCTTACAGCTATTCTTTGTCGTCATCCTCTTACAAATGGGAGGCTACCTACCCTTATGGTTTTCCGAGCGAACAACAAGAATAATAGCTATCGTCATGGCTGTATATCTTTCAATCAACACCCTGATGAACTTTATTTCCAAAAGCAAAAAAGAAAAATACATCATGACTCCATTGTCACTGATCACAGCCATCTGCTTTTGGGTTACAATACTATAAATAGCACTAACTAAAAACAAAAGATATGACAAAAGAAGAGCTTTTTAAATTAATGAATGAACATCCTGTGATGTACGTAGCCACCAACGACAATGGTCAGCCACGTGTGCGAGGCATATTGATGTTCAAAGCAGATGAGAATGGTATTGTGTTCCACACTGGTGTAACAAAAGATTTCTACCGTCAATTGATAGCCGACCCTCGTTCTGAAGTATGTTTTGCTTGTGGCAAATACCAAATACGAGTAGAAGGAAAATTCGATTTGGTGGAAGATCGAGCAATAAAAGAGGAGATTGTCAACCATCCTTCTCGCAAGTTCCTTCAACCATGGAGAGCGCAGCAAGGTGATGAAGCATTCTTCAACTTTCTAAAAGTGTTCCGTATGCAACATGGCAAAGCGTATGTATGGTGCATGGAGGACAACTTCAAACCAAAAGAGTACATTGAGTTATAATATATTTGAGGAAGATAATCCGCCAGGGGTTTACCGACCGTCCGTAAACTACGATTACAACCCTTGGCATTCTCTTTCCCCTCCTAGTTTTTCTGCCTATTTGTAAAGACGCGTTCTATAAATTCACCTATAGTTCTATCTGTAAATAACGACAATCATGGCAATAAAAAAGTATCAACCTGTAAAGAATATAAAAAATGAAAGATAATACTGACTTGGCAGAGAAAGCCAATTTGCAACCAGGATCTGCGAATAAGATTGATATTGAGAATATGATTTTCAATATTCGAGGGCAACAAGTTATGCTTGACCGAGATTTAGCAAGATTGTATAATGTCGAGACGAAAGTGTTGAATCAAGCAGTCAAAAGGAATTTAGAACGATTTCCAGATCGATTTAGATTTCAACTAACAGAAACAGAGACAGATAAACTGGTCACAAATTGTGACCGGTTGATTGTTTTACGACACTCAACTGTATGTCCATACGTTTTTACAGAACAAGGTGTTGCGATGCTCTCGTCTGTACTACGCAGTCAAACTGCCGCAGAAGTCAGCGTACAAATAATGGATGCATTTGTTGCTATGCGACACTTTATAGTTTCAAACGCTGATGTATTTCAAAGGCTAGCTATTGTTGAACAAAATCAATTAACTATATTTGCTCACCAAACTGAAACTGACAATAAATTAAATGAAGTCTTCAATCGTTTAGAAGCAGGTATTCATGTACCTTCACAGGGCATCTTTTTTGATGGTCAGATATTTGATGCATATACATTTGTATGTAATTTGGTTCGTATGGCTAAAAAAAGCATTATTTTATTCGATAACTACATTGACGACACCGTGCTATTGATGCTCGACAAACGAAAGAGTGAGGTCACTGCTCACATCTACACAAAGAAGATTACTCCTCAATTGAGATCAGACATCAATCGACACAATGCACAATACGAACCAATTACCGTGGAGGAATTCGCCAATGCACATGATCGTTTTTTCTGTATTGATAATGACGTTTACCATATCGGTGCATCACTCAAAGATTTAGGCAAGAAATGGTTCGCTTTCAGCAAGATGGAAATTACAACAGACGTTTTATCTCAAAAAGTTAGAGAAACTTAGTAGAGGCACGTTATGCCGTGCCTCTACAAAAATAGGTTCCAATCATCTGCCTTTTCGTAAGTATATTCTGTGGCATCGTTGAGATACCACAACCCGTTTCTCTTTTCAACTATACCGCCAACATATTTGTATTTCTCGCTGTTTTGATTCAACTCTGTAATATGCTTTGCCAAGCATTCCGCCTTATCTTTCGTTTCTTGCGATTTGGCAGTGATGCCGCCCTTGGTGTCGTAGATACCGATGCTGTTGTCTTTAAATTTGACAATCCAATCGGGATAGAAGACACGCATCTCATTGGTTGTGCCATCTATGTAACGGAATCCTAAATCTTCTTTGCCAGTCCCGTTTTTCAGCCACCATTCAATTTTGTCTGCTTTTTGTTCCAGATAATCGATAAACTGCGTCTCGTTTTTTCTTCCGTTATACTCTTTCGCAAGATATAAATCCACCAAACTGAGTTTGTTTGGATAGATTTCGTAATCAGTCGGACAACTTCTCTCTGTGCTGATGACAAAAGGTGTCGGTGTCTTCTCCATTGCCTCTTTACGTTTTTCCTCCAACTGCTTCTTCAATACTGGATAATAGTCCTTGATGGCTTGCGTGATGGCTGGACGGAATTTACTGTCAGCATTCCTAAAAATATCCTTGATGAAAACTTTATAAAAATCGGTCTCGATGTATGTCTGTAACGCATAATGTTTAAACCATACTCGTAACGCTGATTTTAGTTTTTGATAAGATCGGGCCGCATTGCCTATGGTCGCTTCAGCATCATCCTGCTCTGTAATCAACTGGTAGCATAAGTTCGTGAAGATTTTCTCCACATCATTGGCGGATATTTCATACCGTGTGGTCTCATTTTCAGATGCTTGGTCAATCGTTTTAAAACGAGCATTCACCATAATGTCCTGACTTAATTTAGGTGATATGTCAACGCCTTTTTCTTGTAATTTAGAACCACCGTCATTCATAATTTGCTCTCCATCTATTCCAAACCATCGATTCATCGATTGAATGAATATGTTTTGAAACTCGCTGGCCTTTCCCACGTCACCATAAGTGGTACGTGAGATAAACTCCGTCTTCAAAGCGGGGTCGAGAACGAAACTTGTTAGTTTGTGACCTCTTATTTCTTCTTTAAAGTTATTTACAGATACCGTCAGAGCCGTTTCTGCCATGTTTTGGCTCTCCCTTGGTATGGCTGCCTCTATTTCTTCTTTGGTCTCATTTATAATGGCATCGCACTTTTTGACCACTTCATCTATCGCACGTTTTTCCGCCTCCTTTTCCTTGCTATCTTCCTTTGCAGATCCGTATTCGAATTGCGGTTCAGACACGTATAGAGACAACAGATTTTCCTCAACATTGGATAGCTTTTTGCAAACCTTCGACACCATATCTTCCACTACCACCTTTTGTCCTTCATTTTTAGCAACTATTCGTTTCTGAAGTTCTGTCTTTATTTTCTCTTTCAACGATGAAACAGCGAATACCATTCGTTGCGTTGTCTGCATCTTTGCCGTAATGGTCTTTGGTTTGTTGGGATCTGTTTCTGGTATTTTATCCACCTCGTTACGTGAATAGTTGGTATAGAGATAACCTGTCTGCAGGGCAGGATATTCATCCAATCGTTTGTCGTGGACAGCCATACGGCGGATTCGTCCCAACGTCTGTGTGCGAAATGTATCTGACTTTATCTCCCTGAACATCACCAATATATGTGCTCGCGGGCAATCCCAACCCGTACCTGCAGCATATTTAAACAGGAGGAAAGCAACATGACTTTTATTGTCCGTAATGGTCTTTAACGCTTCAGTCTTAGGCACTCCACTCAACCATGAGACAATCTGATTCGACTCGATTTTTTTCACCATCTTCAGATACCTCATCACCAAGGTCTCTTTCTTCTCCACACCACGAGCCTCGGCATCCTTGTCGTCGTCTGGCAACTGAATGAGCACCAGCGGATTGATTTCCGCCCCGTAAGCTTTCCACTCCTCTATCAGCTGTTCTCGCTTCTCGATCGCCAAGTCGAGCATGAGTTTGTCCAAATCCTCCTCTTCATAGCGTTTCAAATCCTCTTCGGTCTGACTGACAATCTCCTTTTTGATGAGTCCTTCTTCAATCACATCTTTGATATTGACCTCGACCCAGCCAGCCTTGTGGTTTCTTACATCACTGAAGGAGGGTTCCTTTTCAGGCGTGGCACTTACTTTGACGATAATCCTTGGATTGAGCGGATTGATCACATCACGGTAGGCTGATTCGGTGACGTTCTTATGACTCTCATCGATGATCATGATGATTTGACGACCTTCCGCTAACGTGTTTTCCGCCACATCCTCGAAATAGAATCCAGCCTCCTTAATCAATTCAGGTTCCTCCGGACGACGGTTCTGCCGGTCGGCTGCACGACGAGACACCAATTTCTGCCAATTGAGAAAGAGAATGTCATTCTTCTTCAACTTGCCTTGCGAGAAATCTGCGATGGTGAGAAGTTTGTTACTAAGGTTGGGAAAGAAATAATCCATAAATTTCTCTTTGCTTTGCATAGCAAGTTCGTCTGAAAAAGTAATCCAGACGAATGCCACATCCTCGTCCCAGTCGGGTTGACGGCTGAGAGCGTCGATGAAGTGGGTGGTCATAAAGGTCTTGCCGCTACCTGTGGGAGCTTTAAGCGTTAGTTCTGCTGTGGAATCGTTGTGATTCCACAGATTTTTGAAACTTACGAGCATCTCATCGATAGCACGTTGTTGGAATGGAAAAGCGTTATATAGAGCCATGATTTACTGATTTATAGATTTGTAGACATCGAGAATGGGTTGTGGAATCGCTTTAAGGGCGATGCCACGTAGATCGTCGAATTCGCTTTCGAAAATGTCGGGTGTACCCCAACAGAAAATATAGACGTTGATTTTGGGTATGGACAAAACGTTCAATGTCTCTTTTAATGACTGCAATTTTTCAATTTCCGCTACAAATTCGGGCAATTTTGCATAATTTTCCGTGAAAAATATGGCGGTGTACATTGAGGCTTTTTCCTTATTATCCGCAAATATTTGGTACGTATCGGTATGTGCGATTTCCTCCAGCGTATTTTCGCCCAAAGCGAGAAGATACCCAGCCTTACGTGATAGTTCCACACGGTCGGCATCAATAGCATTATGGCTGGCATTTTTGCCAACAAAGGCAGTGCGATAATATTTCAATCGTCCACCTAGCCCTTCCATCTGTTTCCCTTTGGCATTGGTATAGCCACACATCACACGGCGGTTCCGTTCATAAGTGACATTCTCGCAGATATTATTGTCTCCCTCTCTTTGCTGCACTAAGATGCATTGTCGATGTCCGCCATCCTCCGCATTAAGTTTCATCGTGGCGTGTAGCGTTGTTCCAGAACCAGCGAAAAAGTCAAGAATGGTGGAATTTTCCCAACTAGTCATTTGAATGATTTGGAGAATTAATCTTATAGGTTTTTTACCATTGGCATAAACAACATCTCCTTCCTTTGAAACATTGCCCATATCTTTATAAAATTCCTCCCACCAATCGCCTCTTATTTTTCTTAATCCATAGTCATTATTGAAATTATCACATTGTCCAAATGATGATTGTAGATTTAATAATTGCCTTAATTTATTACCATTGTTAATAATGAAAAATATTTTATCATCTCTTTTTACTTTATAAACCTTCCCTTCTTCGAAATCATCGATATTGAATCCTGTTATTTTATCATCTGCAAATATGTTAGATACATTTTCTGAAACAAATTCTCGAAACGTAGGCTCTTCAAAATACATATCAGTTGCATTTCTCCACTTTATATTGGGGTATCTCTGAAGAAATACATCTTTTAAATTACACAATTGGTTGTCGTTTGTTATATATTTTGAATAATGACCATCAAATTCTGGTCTGTAATCATATAATATTCGCCTTGCTATATCTTTTCTTCCATTCTTAGAATAAACCAATATATACTCTGCATTTTTTACAATGTTTCCCAACTGTGCAGCTTTCACTTTCATTCCTTGTGTTGCTGACATCTCAACATGAATTGTGGTAACAAAATTCTCCTCCCCAAACACCTTATCACACAGTAGTTTCAAATTCGCCTGTTCGTTATCATCAATAGAAATAAAGATTACACCACGGTCTGAGAGAAGGCTCTTTGCTAATTCAAGGCGTTTGCTCATAAAAGAGAGCCAATAACTATGACGTAAAGGATGGTCTGTTGGTACTGGCGAACCATCTGGGAATTCCTTTAGGATACGTTTGTCCTTATAGGTAAATCCATCACTGCCTGTATTATAAGGAGGATCGATATAAATCACATCGATTTTACCACGGTGAGTATAATTTAAACATGTGAGTGCGTGATAGTTATCACCTTCAATAATAATATGGGGCGATGTTTCGTCGTCTGAATGCGTATCAATTGCCTTTCCCTTCACCTCTTCGAGGATAGGAATTTTATTTTCTGATTCTGTCTCGAAGGCTTCGGGTACATCGAGCCAGGTTAGTCCATAACGTTGTTCCTTAATTTGGCTGTGCAGACGTGCTATTTCCTTCTCTAATTCACGGATTTTAATTTGCAATTCTGCGGTTGATGGAATGTCGGACGGCAGAGATGCAATGCATTGCGTCTCTACAATGGAATCATTGTTCGAATTATTTTTTACAGTCATTTTTGGCGAAATTTCTGTTGCGTGATTAATTATTTATTGTACATTCATAACAAGCGACGTGGGCCACTTGTTCGCAACAGAGGTATCGCCAAACACCCACAAGAAACAACAAGATAAGCCCACGCCTAAGCGGAGGTTACCTTTTATAGCTGTTTCCTGTTTTATTCTATTGATTTAAAATTTTGGCGAAATTTCTGTTGCGAGAATAAAAGCTAACACTTTGACATTATGTCAATTATATATTTATATCTGTTTCGTAAAATAAAATTTAAGTTAATAATCTATGTTGATACAAATATAAAATAAATTAGGCGCATCACAAATCCATCTTCATTATTAATCGTCCTCTTTTATTCATTTTTACAATTTCCATCATTTTTATTTGGCAGTTTTAAATATTTATTATAAATTTGTAACGATTACAAATTAAAACCAATTACAAACAATGACAGCTTACGAGCATTTATTAAAATACGACATCAAACCGTCCTCTCAACGAATAGTCATCATGGACTATCTATTAAACAACAGGACGCATCCAACGTCGAATGATATATACAATGCTCTGAAGGATGACAATCCAACCTTATCAAAGACAACGGTCTATAACACATTAAAGTTGTTCGAAGAGAAAGGTGCTGTTTTGAACCTGAGCATCGACGAGAAGAATGCTCATTTTGATGGTGACACATCAGACCATGCTCATTTGATTTGTTCCAATTGTGGTAAAATCATTGACATGAAAATAGAGATGGCACCCAATGTGTGCAACGATATGGGATGTGAAATTCATCAAACACACATATACATGAAAGGTATATGTGGAGAATGTAAAAAAGCAAACTAATTACACAATAGATTAATTATATTTTATTATGGCTAAATTCATTTGTACAGTATGTGGTTATGTCCACGAAGGAGACGAAGCTCCAGCACAATGTCCTCAATGTAAGGTTCCAGCATCCAAATTTAAAAAGTTAGATGAGTCTGCTGCACTTTCATTTGTAACAGAACATGAGATTGGTGTCGCAAAAGGTTGTGACGATGAAATGATCAAAGATTTGAATGCTCACTTTACCGGTGAATGCTCAGAAGTAGGTATGTATCTTGCTATGAGTCGTCAAGCCGACAGAGAGGGATATCCTGAGATTGCAGAGGCATTCAAAAGATATGCTTGGGAAGAGGCTGAGCACGCAGCTAAATTTGCAGAACTTTTAGGTGATGTAGTATGGGACACTAAAACGAATTTAAATAAACGCATGAATGCAGAATCCGGAGCTTGCGCAGACAAGATGAGAATCGCAAAACGCGCGAAAGAATTGAATCTGGACGCTATTCATGACACCGTTCACGAAATGGCCAAAGACGAAGCTCGTCATGGTAAAGGCTTCGAAGGGTTATACAATAGATATTTTGGAAAATAGGAATCGTGAACTCGAAAGGAGTCATCTTCGGATGGCTCTTTTTTTTATAGCCTCAACAGAAGCCTTTCTAACCGTTAATCTGAATAATCTACATCTAAATTAACAGAAACCTGATACTCATTGTAACGGTCCTTCACTCGTTCAATAATTTGTTTAACAAACAAATCTCGATCTGGAACAGCAAAATCCATCACAACGTCAAATGAGATTCTTTTTCTTTCCACATCTATGAATATTCCATGCGTTTGAATGACACCTTCAATAGGATTAACAATTTCCGTCAATTCCTTCTGCATATGCCCCACTTCATCGTCTCCATTGCATACCGCATAGATACCAAATGTAAGGTATATACTAAATTGTTCATAGATATGTTGTTGCGCACGTTGTGTCAGGAGATGAATCTCACGAGCAGATAGATTCTCATCCACACTGATATGAACAGAACCAATCACCTTATCTGGTCCATAGTCATGTAACACCAAATCATACGCACCCAATACACCATCAATCGTTTTTATCTGTTCTTTAATGTTTTTCGTCAGCTCCACATTGGCACGGGCACCCAACATCTGACTCACTGGTTGTGTAATCAATTCCACACCCGCCTTAATAATGAAAATGGAGATAATCGCACCAATATATCCATCTAATGAGATACCCCATATCATTGTGACAATAGCACCCACCAACGTAGACGCAGAAATAATAGCATCAAATGAGGCATCAGCTCCCGATGCAATCAAGGCATCTGAACGATATTTCTCTCCCTGACTCTTCACATATCGTCCTAAAATTAATTTTGTGACAATTGCCACACAAACAATCAGTATGGTAACAAACGAATAGTTGGCCACCTCTGGTTCCAAAATCTTCTTGATAGATTCTATAAGAGACAGAACACCTGCAGCGAAAACAATGCCGGCAATAATAATACCACTCAGATACTCTACCCGACCATGTCCGTACGGATGTTTCTTATCCGGTTTCCTATGTGCAATCTTAACTCCTATGATGGTGATGACAGAGGATAACGCATCACTGAGATTATTGACAGCATCCAATACAATAGCAATGGAGTTAGCCAGCAAACCAACAGCAGCCTTAAAGGCAGACAATAAAATATTTGTAACAATACCAATAATACTGGTTTTGGTAATCTCTTTATCTCGGATTGATATCTTCTGACCCATAGGAAAAATAAAATTATAATGTGAACTGCAACGGCAAAAGATCAGCAATGCTATCTACTCGATATATGCCCTCTGTACCATACAGATATACAACTATTTTCTGATTAAATCTATTTTCTGTTTCCAACAACGATTGTCTACATGCGCCACATGGGGTGATAGGTGTTTTTAAGAAACCATCTACATTCTTAGCAGCAATGGCGATGGACTCTACCTGAGTGTTCGGATTTTGTGCATTCGCATAATAAAGTGCTGTTCTCTCCGCACAAAGTCCACACGGATAAGAGGCGTTTTCCTGATTATTACCTGTATAGACAGACCCGTCAGTCAGACGAACAGCTGCGCCAACAGAAAAATGAGAGTATGGAGAATAAGAATTAGCCGTGGCATTTTGTGCAGCCACGACTAAGTTCTTTTCCATATCATTTAATTCATCAAATGCCAAAATAGTGACATTGCATGAAATTGTTAGTTTATCCATTCATCAACGATTAATAACGATACCATTCTGACTTATACGGACCATCAACAGTAACACCGATATAAGCAGCTTGTTCAGGCGTCAACTTAGTTAATTTCACGCCGATTTTTGCGAGGTGAAGGCGAGCCACTTCTTCATCAAGATGTTTTGGCAAACAGTAAACACCCACTTCATATTTTTTAGTAAACAATTCAATCTGAGCCAAAGTCTGGTTAGTGAATGAGTTACTCATCACAAATGAAGGGTGACCTGTAGCGCAACCCAAGTTTACCAAACGACCATCAGCCAAAAGAATAATAGAATGTCCATCAGGGAAGAAATATTGATCCACCTGAGGCTTAATGTTACGACATTTAATACCCGGATATTGTTTCAACTTAGCCACTTGAATCTCGCTATCAAAGTGACCAATATTACAAACAATAGCAGAACTCTTCATCTTTGCCATGTGTTCAATTGTAATAACATCAATATTACCAGTGGTCGTCACATAGATATCACCATAAGGAAGAGCATCATCCACAGTAACTACTTCGTATCCCTCCATTGCAGCTTGAAGAGCACAGATTGGGTCTACCTCAGTTATCAACACACGAGCACCGTATGAGCGCATAGAATGAGCACATCCCTTACCCACATCACCATAACCGCAGACAACCACAACCTTTCCTGCAACCATAATATCCGTTGCACGTTTGATACCATCTGCCAATGATTCACGGCAACCATATAAATTATCAAATTTAGACTTTGTCACAGAATCATTTACATTAAAGGCCGGGAAACGAAGTTTGCCCTCTTTTTCCATCTGATAAAGACGATGAACACCAGTGGTTGTCTCCTCAGAAACACCCTTTATGCCCGTAATCATCTTACCATAGAAATCAGGTTTCTCCTTTTGGATTTCACCCAATATTTTTAATAATTCAATTTCATCCTCACTTTCAGCCTTGCGAGATAAGATGGATGGATTTTTCTCAGCATCTGCACCAAGATGAATCATCAAAGTAGCGTCGCCACCATCATCCACAATCATATTAGGACCTAGACCGTCACCAAAATTAAGTGCTTGTAACGTACACCACCAATAATCCTCCAACGACTCGCCCTTCCAAGCAAAAACTGGAACACCCGCAGCAGCGATTGCAGCTGCAGCATGATCTTGCGTAGAGAATATATTACAACTTGCCCAACGAACTTGAGCACCCAATTCAACTAATGTTTCAATCAAAACAGCCGTTTGAATAGTCATGTGAAGAGAACCTGAAACGCGAGCACCCTTCAAAGGTTTTTGTTTACCATATTTTTCACGAAGAGCCATCAAACCTGGCATCTCATTTTCCGCCAATTCTATTTCTTTTCTACCAAAATCAGCTAAATTCATGTCTGCCACCTTGTACGGAAGCGTTGAGAATAATTTTTCTTTCATTTTATATTTTTTTACTGTGCAACATTGTCAATTTCATTTTGCAAACTTACAAAAAAATAAGGTTGGACAAAAGCGCCAACCTTATTAAACTTATCATAAAATCCGACTATTTTTTCTTGCTATATCTATCATTTAATTGAGTCAAAACATCTGAAGTAATATCCATTGACTCGTCTGCATATAATAAATCAGCACTATTGATAATCATCTTATATTTACGATCTTGGTTATAACTCTTAAAAAACGTATCAATCGTATCCATCAATTGTTTAGTCAGTTTCAATTGCTCATTAGCAAAATCTTGCTCCAAACGAAGTTGCAACTCTTGCAATTCCTGATTTTTAGAATAAAGGCGATTCTGTTCTTGTTCAAATGACTCTTTGGTCAAGAATCCACCCGATTGATATTTCTGTTGGAATACTTCCAATTCCGTTGCCAACTTTTGTTGTGCGCTCTTCAATTCCTTTGTGGATTTTGCCTCTTTTTGAAGCAACTTCTCATTCCATTTCTTGTAGAAGTCATACTTCTGAAGGCTTTCTTGCAACTTACCCACATTCACATACGCAATAGGGTATGTTGTGTCTTTCTTTACTGTCATCAATGAATCTTCAGGAAGGATAGCAAGAGAATCCCCAGTGTTTGCATCATCAACCGACTCACAGCATTCACCTTTCGAGGAGAAATGCAGAACATACAAACCTATAACCGCCAACGCCAAGATTGACAAAGCTATTATATTAAAATTTTTCATGAAACTTATTTGTTTTGTTTGTTTAATTTTCTATGTTGAGATTTTGTCTTAATGTTATTATACTCCATATAATCCTGGGTTTGCACACAATAAACACCTCGTTTATTCAGTGCCTTATTCCCTCCTACGTGCGTATTAGGAAACCTTCCCTTCTTCGACAGAAGTATCTTGACACCTAACAATGCGAAAGATATCACAACAATCACTAATGTCAACAAGAAAAGTTTCAACATCGCTTTATAGCTTTTTTAATTCCTGCGCAAATATAAAGTTTCTTATCATACAAAGAAGTTCACAACTCCGATTTTTAGATTATTTCAGAACTTTACACAAGCATTTAACATCTTTTAATAAGTTTTCTTCGGACCTGCGATTTCAATTACATTAATCACATAATCGCCCAATTTCTCACACTCAGAAATCATATCCATATAGTAAACACCCATCTGATAGTCATACAACTTATCATTAATATCCACTATATTCTGATTCTTAAGTTGCTTACGATAGTTATTTATCTCTATTTCAATATTTTGAGACTTATTTATATCTGACTCTTTTAATTCTGGAGACTTAACGATATAGATCATTTGAGTAAGAGCAGAATCGGCCAATTTAAACATGTTATGGATATGTTCAAATTGTTTTTCTGTGAATTCTAGTTGTGATGAATTCTGTCTCTTTCGTCTGATGGTACGAGCCAAGTTGTAGCAACTATCACCAATACTCTCCAATTCAGATACTTGACGCATCATATGCTGAATTTCCGTCTTACTCTCGGCACTCAAGCGACCTTCTGAGACCTTGTTCAAATAATCTGCAATACGTATTTCCGAATTATCCGTAATGTTTTCATATTTCTCAATACGACTAAACAATTTATTGAAGTCATCTCCCCTCTCCATGTGCAGCAAGTCAGGGATAAAATGGAACATTTTCTGACAACGTTCTGCAAAGAGTATAATCTCTTTTTTCGCCTCTAAGATGGACAACTCTGAGGTAGACATGAGACCGCCACTGATATACATCAGTTTTGACTCGTCCTCTTCTTCTGAACCCTTAGATGGAATGATAATGCTTACCAATCTGGACAATGGTTTTACAAACCATACCAGAATCAACACATTACATACATTGAAAAGTGAGTGGAATGCTGCAAGCACCATTGCCAACACTGATTTGTTTGCCGCAGGAGAGTGTGGATCAACGTTCACCAAAGAACAAACAAAATCGACAAAATAAGGGAATATAGTAAAGACCCATATCACACCAAAAATATTGAACACCATGTGTGCCATAGCCGCCCTTCGTGCCTGTGTCGACGCTGAGAGGGCAACGATGTTAGAGGTCACCGTGGTACCGATATTCTCACCCAACACCAAAGCAATACCCATATAAATATTCAAAACACCAGCAGTACACAATGTCATTGTAATTGCCATGATAGCGGCAGAGCTCTGCACAGAACAGGTCATAACACCACCAATGAGAAGGAAGAGCAGATAAGACCAATAGCCATGGCTACTCATGGAACCAAAGATTTCCTGCACCGTCTGATTTTGATCAAGATGCATACCTTTCGCATTGGCACTCAATGTGGTAAGTCCTAAAAGCAACAAGGCGAGTCCCATGATAAACTCGCCCAAATTTCGACTTCTATTTGAATAAATACATGCAATAGCCACCACAATAGCACTGTAAACCACATATTGCATATAATTTCCGGAGCCTCCCAGCACCATAATCCAAGCGGTGAATGTCGTACCGATATTAGCTCCCATGATAACGGAAATGGCTTGTGTCAAGGTCAACAATCCAGCGCTGACAAAGCTAACCGTCATCACTGTCGTAGCTGTTGAAGACTGAATTGCAGCGGTGATAAACGCACCGGTCAAAATACCTGTAAACCGATTGGTAGTCATAGTCCCCAGAATCTGTCTGAGTTTACTACCCGCCATTTTCTGCAACCCTTCACTCATGATTTTCATACCGTACATAAGCAAAGCGACAGAACCGGCTAAGATGATTAATGACGTCATTTCTTCGTTAAATGTTATTTATACTTCAAAAATTGAAAAAATCATTAAGAATCACTTGTCAGAACTACACAAACGCTAAAATCATTTTTTCAATTCGCCGACAAATGTAACACAAATTTTTTTATGAAAAAATAGTTGCAATCAAAATTCATTCATCAAAAGTCTTTTTGTTTTTGTTTATCATTCTCTCAAAAAGGCATCATTTCTCGTGGTTTGTTATGTGTCAATGGAGATGCAAAAATTAGCATTTCGTTTCTCTTATTTTTTTACGAAAAAAGGGCTAAAAATATCGAATTATTAAGTAATTTTGCAGCAAAGAATTGTATAGAAAAATGATTAACAGAAATTTACTCCGAATGAAGGTCGTTCAGGTCTTGTACTCATACTACAAGAATCAGAAAGAAACGAACGATTTTGAAGCCGCTCAAGAAGAATTAATGTTTAGTATTGATAAAACTTACGAGTTGTATCACTACTTTTTCCAGTTGATTATCAACATCACCTCTTGTGCAGAGAAGAGGCTTGAAAAAAAACAGTTAGACCAAGAGGAATTTAACCTAAACGACAAGCTCTCTCACAATCGTTTTGTTGCTCAATTAAAACAAAACAAGCAACTAAACAGCTATCTCGAAGAACATGAGGTGGAATGGTTGGACAACGAAAGCAATGCCACAAAAGAGATCCACAAACAAATCATCGAATCGGATGTGATGAAGGATTATGCTGCAATAGCAAATCCAACATATGAAGATGACAAGGAATTATGGAAAAACATCTTCAAACGCATCATTCCTGATTCTGAATTATTAGGCAAGGAGCTAGAGGATTTATCCATATATTGGAATGACGACGCTGAAATCGTTGTCAGCTTTGTCGTTAAAACCATCAAGCAATTTGACGAAGCCAAAGGTTCCGATCAACCTTTGTTACCTAAGTTCAAAGACTCAGAAGATGAGGCATTCGCCATCACCTTGTTCAAAAAATCCATATACGATGCAAACGATTACAAGGAACTGATATCAAAGCACACAAAAAACTGGGATGCTGACAGAATCGCTTTCTTGGATACCATCATCATGCAGACAGCGTTGGCTGAGATTTGTAATTTCCCTTCCATCCCTGTCAATGTTTCCATGAATGAGTATTTGGAAATCGCAAAAGCCTACAGTACAAACAAAAGTAGCAACTTCATCAACGGTGTGCTCGACGCAATCGTAAAAGAGTTAACCAACGAAAAGAAAATAACAAAAGTCGCATATATTAATAACTACAAAAAATAAATCCTATGTTACAGTCGATTTTATTACAAGCAGCTCCTGAGCAAGGAGGATTATTGGGAAGTCCTATGATTATGATCGTTCTCATGATCGTCTTCTTCTACTTTTTCATCATGAGACCACAATCAAAGAAGCAAAAGGCCATTGATCAATTCAGAAACTCTCTAATTGTAGGAGACGCTGTTGTCACTGGTGGTGGATTATACGGAAAGGTGAAAGAAATCAAAGATAATTGCATCATCATTGAAATTGCAAACAACGTATGTGTTAAGGTTGACAAGAACTCTGTTTTCCAAGACACTACTGCTAATACTGCCAACACTCCTGCTAAAAACTAATTAAGCAGATAAGGAAGCTACAAAGGTGAGTTCTATAAATTCACCGCATAAGCAAAAATTAGTATACGATGCCGATAAATAAAGAAAACATAGAAAAAGAACTTCAGAAGATCATCAAAAACTTCAACGAGTTTTTGACCACTAAAGATTTGCTGATATTCACATTCTTTCTTTTTTTATCGGCTTCTTTATGGGTTTTGCACGCACTGAGAGACAAATACGAAACCATGGTTAGTGTCCCCGTCGAATACGTGGGATTACCCAATGGCTATGTTGTCTCACAAGATTTACCAAAGACATTGCTTGTTACCATCGTTGGTCAGGGTACTAGTTTGGTAAAATATCGTTTTGGACACACCTTTCAACCTCTTGAAATAGACATGTCCAAAATGGAAAAAGGAAAACAAACCATCTACACCAAAAACCTAGCCAGCAAGTTACAAAAGCAAATCAAGGCGGAAGTATCCATCTCAAAGATATTACCAGACACCATCATCTTCGGAATAGAAAAACTTTCGGAGAAAACAGTACCTGTAAAGATTATTGGCACATTCGAACTTGCTCAACAATACATCTACTGTGACTCAATACAAATTGAGCCTGTGGAGGTCACCGCCTATGGTTCCAAGAGAAGCTTAGCAGAACTGGACAGTGCGTTCTCGGAAGAGATAAAGCAAGAAACCATAAAGGACACAACACAAATAGAGGTGAAACTGAAACGGATTCCGCACATTACTTTTTCGGATTCCATCATTCGTCTTACAATAAGAACGGAACGATTCACGGAAAAAAGCATTCAAGCTCCTATCTCGATTGCACATTTGCCAAAGGATAGAACGCTCAGGATATTTCCTTCTTCCGTAACAGCCAACTTCCGCGTAGGATTAAGCAACTACGAAAAGATCGATGCTTCGTCGTTTAATTTCGTAGTAGATTATAATGATGCAAAGGCTGGCGACCAGAAGAAAATCAAAGTCAACGTAAAAGATGCTCCGAAAGAGGTGTTCGGCATTCAGTTGAAACCAGAATCGGTCGATTTCATCATCGAAGAGAAAGACGAAGAACAATGAAAAAAATCCTCATAGGCATCACTGGTGGCATTGGATCTGGCAAAACTGTCGTATCTGATATTTTCCGTGTCAAAGGAATCCCTGTTTATGACGCAGACAAAGAATCCAAACATCTCATTGTTTCTGACGACACATTAAAATCGAAACTCACTCAACTATTGGGTGATGAAATCTATTTTGCCGACGGCTCACTCAACCGCAACTTAATGGCAAACAAAATTTTCCACGACAAGGATCTCATCACACAAGTAAACCAAATCATACATCCCGCAGTTGGAAGAGACTTCGCTCTTTGGGCTGAGAAACAAGATTCTTCCATCGTCGCAACAGAATGTGCCTTACTATTCGAATCTGGATTAAATAAAATAACAAATTATTCCATCATGGTCTATGCTCCCCTATCCATTCGTATACAAAGAGCTATGCAACGCGACAATGCCACACATGAGCAAATAGTGGCACGCATCAAAAACCAGATGGATGATGAGAAGAAAAAAGACTTGGCAAACTTTGTGATTACGAACGATAATCAATCTGCTATTCTACCTCAAATAAACCAGCTATTATCCGATCTGACTCATCGTCTTCACAAATAAAGTACCAATTTGGAATATAAATCAAAGGATTTCCAAAAACAATCGATCAAAACCGAATTATTTCTATTTCACGAACTTCTTAGTCACCACGCCTTTGTCAAGCATGACTCGAAGCATATAAACACCATTTTGGAACGATGAGATGTTATATTCCCAATAGGTGTCTCGCGGAGTCCATTCCGCCAATAATTGTCCATTAGAAGAATAGAGACTCACATGCTGCATTGATTCACTCGTCATCAACGACACCTCCTGACTTTCTGAATTAAAATAACACAAAGCCATTGGGAGTGTTTTCACATCTTCCACATCTGTTTCTCCTAAATAACTAATCAACTGTTTTTGTATGTATTGTTCTCGTGCTAAAGCAAAACTACGCATTGAATTGGATGCAGTAACAGCCGACGATCCAAATGTTGCACAATACTCTTGATCAACAATAGCCGTAATACTATCAAACACGGCGTTTATCCGATCCTGAGAGAAGGTTGTTGCCAAATGATTTTGGAAACAAGTGACGAATCGCTTCCTAAACTCTAAATTCTTACTTAAGCTCGAAAATATCTTCGTCATCCAAGAAGAGGAATTAGCCCATTGAAGCGAGCCTTTTCCTTGGCACCAATTCAACATATTTTTGTTAGAGGTACTCATATATTCATATCCAGGAAGTCCGAAACCAAAATCTGTGTCCATCAATATCCAGCGGAATCTACCACCCTCTTTTTCCCTCCACATTTTAGTATTATTTCCAGGCCAATCTGTATTTACAATAAATTGTTCGATGACCTGATAGTCCATGTATTCCTCCATATCCATTCTCTCGCATGCACCGCGATAATAGGAGCTATCTGAAGGGTCTACCGTCGTTAAATAACTAACCAACTCATCATAAGCAACCTTATCTCCATCTGATGCACGCACACCACGCTGGTCTGAGATGGTAATCAAATCTATTTCATCCTCATCCAAACCATAATTAGCTTTAAGATAATCCGAATTAGTTCGTTCATTCAAATTCATCAATCCTACATATTTACCATTCAGATAATATGCAACGGGCTGATAGGCTTGATAATCGACATTCATACCAACTGCAAAAGTTTGCATCAATCCATCTCTAAAACGAACCTTACTATAGGCAGTACCTCCATTACGCAGATAGAGGGTTTGATGTTTTACATCAGGTTTCGATTGGAAAAAGTAATAGTCATAATCCTTATCACCTGTCTTTTTCGAAGCCTTCAATTCTAATGTCTTTGTCACATTAGTTCTCGAGCAGCCACCTTCTACAGAAGCTTCCACCTCCTGAGTCAAGACCTGTAATCCATCCACCATGTATTCAAAGCTAACCGGTCTCTTCCAATCTCTATTATAATTAGCCCTTGAAGAAGTACAATTTTTCTCCCCCACAGTTCCATTCACACCTTTCACATAGATACCTACCGAATCATTATAAAAATAAAGGCTATCCACAATGATCGAAACTATTGGAATAGTATATCCACCACACCTTTCATGTTTTTCATCTGGAAACAAATAAGTGGCAGCCATCATCTTACTTGGCATGAGTTCATCATTATATGCACGAGCTCTCAGTGTAAGATTTTGATCTACATAGATAGGAGACTGATACTTCTTGCCATTCGTTCGAGAAGGTTCTGTTCCATTCGTCGTGTAGTATATTTCCGCATCTGATGTATTGGATGAGAGTGTCAAATAAAAGGGTTCCACATAGATGCCTGGCGTAAGATCCGTCTTTACTTTTTTACAACGAGTGTTCTTCAGCAAACCGACATAAGCCAAGGTATTTTTCTTTGCTGGTGATGGTTCCATATATCCCTCTTCCTCTCCGTATCGTCCATACGAAACATGAGCATCCATCTCACCATATGCAAGAGAGTCAACCAACTGATCTTTATTGTATATCAAGAGATATCCCCCATCTGCATCCAACTTAAAAGGTGCATGGAATCCTTTATCTTTCTCGTCCATCCAAAGCAAAGAATATGAATGAGGAGGAAGGAAAATATCTCGTGTTATATCCCACGACCACTTCAACTCATAACTCTTATCTTTTTTCAGTTTATAATGAACAAACGACCAAGACTGAAGGGATACCGTATCCGCACCATCATTATAAAGTTCTACGAAACCAGAAAAATTAAAATAATCGCGTTCCATATAAGTGGACAAGTTACATGGCATAACTTCACTTATCTTCAAAGCCGAACATATCTGAAATCCCCCAAACAGGAATGCAAGAATAAAAATAAATTGTTTTAATCTCATGGGAATGACATTTATACTTAACATTAAATGATGTCTTTATTATTACGGGTGCAAAGTTAAGAAGATTTTTTGGCTAATAGCAGTTTTATCATAAAAATATTAGAGGAAGTTTAGGTTAAAAACAACCTTCTCGTCAAAAACAAAAAGTGCTCAGAAGACACTATGTATAATGCATACATCTTCCGAGCACAATCAGTAGTTATTTCTCACACTTCTCATCCAATAATGCAAAGTCTGTCACTTGACAAATATCCTCCACATAATGGAATGTCAATCCTTTCAAATAGATTGGTTTTATTTCAAGGATATCTTTTTCATTTTCCTTACAGAGAATAATATCCTTAATTCCCGCACGTTTTGCAGCCAACATTTTTTCGCGAATACCTCCAACTGGAAGCACCTTTCCTCGCAATGTGATTTCGCCTGTCATGGCTAAATCCTTACGCACCTTTCTTTTGGTCAAGGCAGAAACCAGCGAAGTAATCATTGTCACACCTGCTGATGGTCCATCCTTAGGAACTGCCCCTTCTGGAACGTGAACATGTATATTATACTCTTCAAAGATAGAAGGGTCTATGTTCCAATAATCCGCATGCGCACGAATATATTCCAATGCAATAATAGCCGACTCCTTCATCACATCGCCCAAGCTACCTGTCAGAGTCAGTTTAGGTGTTTTAGACTTACTCAAGCTCGATTCTACAAACAAGATTTCACCACCCACAGAAGTCCATGCCAAGCCCGTCACCACTCCTGCATATTCATTTCCTTGATACTTATCACGAGAGAAACGTACAGGGCCCAACATCTCTGTTAGTGCTTCTTCAGAAAGAACTGGATCATACTCCTCCTTCATGGCAATCTTATAGGCCACCTTACGGATGAGTTTACACAATTGTTTATCCAACTCACGCACACCTGATTCGCGGGTGTAGCCATCAATAATCTTTCCAACCAACGAAGCATTCAACACCAATTGGTCATCCTTCAATCCGTGATTCTCCTTCTCCTTAGGAAGCAGATGGTCTAAGGCGATGCGAACCTTCTCTTCCTGAATATATCCACTCACATCTATCACCTCCATACGATCCAAAAGAGGTTTGGAAATCGTACTTAAATCATTTGCAGTAGCGATAAACATCACCTTTGACAAGTCATAATCAATATCGAGGAAGTTATCATGGAAGGCAACGTTTTGTTCTGGATCAAGCACCTCTAACAATGCTGATTCAGGATCGCCCTTAAAATCATGATTTACCTTATCTATTTCATCCAAGATGAAAACAGGATTAGACGAACCTGCCTTCTGCAACCCTTGAATGATACGTCCAGGCATTGAACCGATGTATGTACGACGATGACCTCGAATCTCAGCCTCATCATGCAATCCTCCCAAAGAGACACGCACGTACTTACGATTCAATGCTTCTGCTATGGATTTTCCCAAAGAGGTCTTTCCAACTCCCGGAGGTCCAACCAAACAGATAATAGGAGATTTAAGATCGTTTTTCAATTTCAAAACAGCTAAATGCTCTATAATACGATCTTTCACCTTCTCCATACCAAAGTGGTCTCTATCGAGGATCTTCTTCACATTACGTAAATTCAAGCTATCCTTGGTGTATTCACCCCATGGCAACCCAACAATCGTTTCCAAATAGGATAACTGAACAGAATAATCAGGAGCATGTTGAGACATACGATCCAACTTGGACAATTCGCTCTCGAAGGTCTCCTTCACCTCCTTGGTCCACTTCTTACTCTCTGCCTTTTTTCTTAGCTCCTCAACAAACTTCGATTGAGAATCACCCAACTCATCCTGAATAGCTTTGATCTGCTGTTGCAAGAAATACTCCTTCTGTTGCTGATCAATTCCTTCATGTGTTTTGTTTTGGATAGATTGTTTTATCTCAATCATCTGCAATTCTTTGTTCAACATGCCTAAGAGCATGTATCCCTTTTCCTCCACGTCGGAGCATTCGAGCAAAGATTGTTTTTCTGCCACAGAGAGTCCCAAATTTGCAGATGCGAAATTCAACAAAGAGATAGGATTCTCAATGTTCTTGATGGCAAACATTGCTTCAGGAGGCATGTTTCCTAATCCCTTTATAATTTTAGATGATGTATCCTTGATCGCTTCAAACAAAGCGTCCATCTCTTTCTTTTTCGATTTTTGAGGAAGCACATCACCAAGCGAAGAAATCTTTCCTCGATAAAAAGGACGTACGGAATCAATACGTTCCAACTGAACTCTATGTTTACCTTGTAAGATAGCAGTGGTACTACCATCTGGCAGTTCCAATATCTTAATTACCGTAGCCACACACCCTACAAGGAAGAGATCCTCCATAATAGGTTCTTCCACCTTTGCATCTTTTTGAGTGAAAACAGCTACTAAACTTTTATTTTTATATGCATTTTTAACTGCCAACAGAGACTTTTTCCTTCCCATTGAGACAGGAAGAACCACGTCAGGGAACAATACAACGTTGCGAAGCGGCAAAATTGGAATATTCTCTGTTTCCGACTCTTGCAGTTCGAAATGATCCTCTCCATCTGAAATCACAGGTATAATTTCTGCGCCCTCTGATTCATCATCTGTGTCTAATAATGTAGGTCCAAATAACATATTTTTACTTTAAATACGACAATTTGTCAGTTTACAATTCAATACTTCTTACTCTCTAACAAAAAATGAATACAGATAAGTTCATATAATCCAAACACTTAGAACAATAAACCATATTCATCTACTTTATTAGTTCAATAGTTGTGCCAAAAGAAAAATTCTGACATAATTGCAGAAGCACAACAAACTCAACGTCTATAAGAAAAGGAAGAGAGGAACATGTCTTGCATGTCCCTCCCTTCCAACTATTTGTATATCAGAATTATTGTCTAATCAACGTAAAGTGACCAGAGAATTGTGTATCAATTTCTTCAATATCGATCACATACCAGTAGTCGGTAGAAGGCATTGGAGCACCTTTGTATGTACCATCCCATCCATCAGAATCACCACCAAGATATTCAGCCATCAACTTACCGAATCGGTCGTAAATCTGAACTTTAGAATCAGGATATACATCTCTAAGAACCTCAACTAACCAATTATCATTTACACCATCACCATTTGGAGTAAAGAACTCAGGGATGATAACTGGAGGAGCAATCACCTCAAATGGGAAGGATGTCTGACATCCATTCTCATCTCTCACGTAAGCAACGTGCTTAGAGAAGGTTAGATTGTAAACAACATTATCTGTAGCCTTAGAACTCTCAACGTCAATCCAATAATAGAATACTCCTGTACCTTTTCCTGGCTCCATGTTGATTTCGCGATCTCTGATTCCGATTGAATCTACAGAAGTGATAACTGGCAATGAAGTAACCTTCAACTCATAAGAATCAGAAGCCTTACATGTACCACGTGTCATCTCTACATTGTAGGTGGTTGTTTCTGTTGGACGAACCAACGCAGTGGCACTTGAACTAACAAACTCATCATTAGCTTTCCACTCGTAAGTACCAGCATCATAACTTGAAGCATCAATCTTACCTTGATCGCCTTCACAGATTACGATTGAACCTGTCAATGTACCAACCAAAGCCTCATCAACTTTTACAGGAACATTATATGTTTTCGATTCATCACAAGTCTTGTTATAAGCAGTAACCACATAAGTGTATGTGCCTTGGTGATTCAAACCACCTGAATAGGTTGGTATTGCAACAATTGTATCTGTATCAGCGCCTGACAAGATTGTTTCAGATGGGCTCCATGAAACGGTAGTTCCATCAGGAGAGACATCAGAAACGCCCAATTTAATAGTATCTCCATCACATATAGTAGATACAGGAGGCAATGTCAAGTTGATAGCCTGGATAACAGTAACTTCCTCAACCAACGGACCAGCCACTTGATCATCATACGTAAACTCAACAGTATACGATGCTGAATCATCTGGACTAACCTCGATTTCAATTAAATCTCCATTCTTCTTAAATAGATTGTTAGAGATATACTCCTTGTTACCTTTCGTATAACGAAGAACAGTCAAACTTGGATGAATTCCTTGGTTTTCTTTACGGAAGGCACCCGTTCCTGTTGTATCGATAGTCAAGATAGCAGAAGAACCTAAACAGATGGTATCCTTCAAGTTGGTTTTCAATTGAAGGTCAGCCTCCACCCAGATAGTTGCTGTTGTACTTGTAGGACAATAGTTGTCATCATCCAAAGTGATTTCATATGTATGATCAGAAACAACACCTGTCTCTGTATACTTGCTTGAGCTACCAGACTGTTTGCTTACGCCATTCTCTTTCCAGTCGATATCACTCAACTGAACACCCAAAGTGGTTTCAGGAACTTCAATCATCAATTGGATTGTCTGATCCTCATTCTTCTTCACAATGAATGGTTCAGTAAAATCAGTCACTTTAATGTAACGTTGTACATCCAAGTATTTAGAATCACCCTTACGAGTACATCCACGATTTGTCACCTCATAAGAGTATTGACCATCATCTTCACTCTCCAAAACGCTACTCTTAGAATATGTCTTAGCATTAGCGCCCGTGATAGGGTTTGTATTCAAATACCATTGAATAGTTGGGTTCTCATCACATGTGATTGACAAGTTCGTACTGAATGATTCACCTTCACATAAAGTCTCCTTGTCAGTTTCAGGAACAACCGTCAATGGAATTGTACGCACAATCACTTTTGCTTTCGCATCACACTTGTTGATGAAGCGAACTTCATAAGTCTTCACAGAAGAAGCATCTGTTGCAGGGATAGTTAAAGAAGAACCTTTCGCCAACATAGTAGCTGAACCTTCCTCATACCATTGATATGAGAATGTATTATCTGTGCTCTCATAATCAACGTTGATTGTCAACTCACCACCACAAGAGTAGAACTCACGTTCCGTATCATTTAGGAACGATGAAGGCTCCCATGTATTGTCAGTCTCTATCAAAGACATCGTACCGCGAACTGGACCATCGCCAACCTTTACGGTATGTTCTTCTGATGTCTTCACACAAGTACCAACCGTAGCAGTAACAGTATAAGTATAAATCTTATCTGCTTCAGAAGCATACGTCATAGGATAGTTGTTTGTCCATGACATCCAAGGTGCAGTTCCGCCACGATTATCTTTCCATTCGAAGGATGCTTGATTTTCATCATGCGTAGAAGATGAAATATTAGCAACCAATTCCACGTCACCACCTGGACAAACTGTTGTTTCACCCTCAATCCATACACTGTCTAACTTATCGATGATAACAGAGATTGAAGATTCATCGCTGACACATTGTGCATCATCAACAACATAATCTGGTCTTGTATATGTAACAGGATAAGCCACTGTGAATGCATATATACCCGTATTTTCCACAACATTAGAACCATCCTTATAGGTTGGAGATGTAGAACCCACCTCGGATGCATTGCTAATCTCAAACCAATTATTCAAATCAACAGTTCCTTCACACTGAGCAGGAACGATCTTAGGAACGATCACTGGTTTAGGCAACACGATTACATTGATAATAGAAGGAGCACTTTCAGCACCATTTGATTTATCTTTTTGTGTCACATAATACATCGTTGTTGTCTTAGCATTACCAACGACTGTAGCAGAAGTGATACCCGTTGAGAAGGTTGTTTGACTAGAAGAGTTGAGTGGTGTTGGATTGTTAGTCGATGTTGGATCAACAGTTCCGTACCACAACAAGTCAAAGTCTGCCTCTGTTTTACCAGAGCCTTCCAAGATAGATACGCTTGCCTCCAAATCAGGTACTTTGCTACCCTCACAGACATATACGTCTTTTACTTCAGGAGATAATGCGTCGCTTATTTTCACAGTAATCTTCACAGTATCACTAGGACAGCTAAGAGGATTACGAGTATCAACGCGATATACATAATAGTACAACTCCTTAGAACCACCACTTAATGCAGCAGTGTTATATACAGGAACTGGTACTGTAGTAGTATAACCACTTGCGACCACAACATTTGCATTTTCCGTCACAGGTGAGTAATAGTAGGTATAAGAAGACTCTTCTACCCATGGTTTCTTAGCCTCTGTGATTGCAGGGAATGTTTGTCCATCAGCAGCATCCGCTTTGATATACTGAATCATTTGAGGCGAAGGAGCCTCAGTTTCAGAAACAGTCACTGTAACTGTGAATGGATCACTAACACAATTCAAAGTAGTTGTTGTGTAAGTGGAACGAACATCATAAGTCTTAGAACCAACAGCAGCAGTGCTTGGAGTAGGAGCTGTAGGAGAAGATGTTCCATCATATTCCCACAAGAATCCGTTTGACACCCAATAAGGATTAACGTCTGTAGAAGCGACAGCTGTCAATTGAGCAGCATTGTCATTCAAACAGTAATTAACTGGGGTTGGAGCAGTAGGAGCAAGTACACCATAAGTGGTGACATCCACATGTTGCAAAGAACTGATGTTATTATGGTCTGCGTCATCCCATTGAGCAACATAGTATGATACCACACCTACATTATCAGTTTTGATTGTTGGAGCTGCAGACAATGGATTAGCAGGATAATCTGCTTCTGAAGCGAACCAAACCAAAGAGTATGTTTTGGTATCAGATTCACCACCCTTCGTTGTCTTTGCTAAATCTGTAAGATTATCCGGAGTATCATTCAAACAGTAAGAAGCTGGTGTAACATCAGGAGCAGGAGCACCCAAGATTTTCACTTCTACAACTGAGAAATCACTTGGACAAGAGACTGCAGCAGAATAAGCTATTTGTTGATAAACGAAATAGTAATGAATCTCATCTTTTGAATCGTTCACATCATCTGCCTTTGGATTTGCTGGAGTATCAACAGCTCCATTCGTATCTGTAGGAGGAGTTGAATAGTCTACCTGACCAATCCATTTGATAGTAGCATTCGCTTCAGCCTTACCTGCCACACCAGCAAGTAATTTATCTGTTGGGAATACGCCATTTGTAGCTTTACCATCCGATTTCAAATATTGAACAGTATAGTCACCCAACGGAGCAGGTGTTTTATAGAAATCAGAGACAATGCTTTCCGCTTCACTTTCGCAATAGCCATCCTTTTTAGAAGTAACAGAATAAGTACCGACAGCCTCCGATTCTGTTGTGAAGGAGATTGATTTGCCTGTCATACTATTACTCCATGTAGAAGAAGCATCTGAAGGTTCAGTAAGAACGGTCAACGTAGTCTGATCACATTCGTTATTCTTAGTCAAATTCAATTGTTTAACCAAAGGCTTAACAGTAAATTCATATTCAGTTGGATTGCTTGTACAACCATCCAAACTCAATGTATAATAGTAAGTATAAGGAGTGGTCTTGCCCGCCAACAAAGAGAGGTCGGTTTCTGCCGCACTTGAAGCAGAAGGCGTTGACGAAGTATACCAATCAACATCATAACCTTTGGTACTTTGTGGCAAAGAAGGAGCAGTAGTAGCATCAGCAGAAGTTGAGATAGCACCATTTATATATTCACAGAATGGATCTATCTGAGCCAAAATCTCACTAGGCACCTCTTTGACAGTGAATGTGAAGGCATAGAACTTACTAACACATTTAGTGACCTTATCTGTAAGGTTGAAATAAGAGACATACGGTGTTGTACTTGCAGCAGCTGTAGCCACATCAGGTTCAGTACCCTTTGTAGGCGTAACCGTATCAGTATACCATGTGATATCGTAAGAAGAAGGAATGACAGCCAAAGCCGCATTCAACATGGTTGATCTATTTGGATCATTCTCACAGAATGGATCTAACGTAATGTCATCAGCCTCTGGTTTTGGATGAGAGTAAACAATAATTGTGTCGAATATGTCACACTTAGCTGTTGTTACTTCGTAATTATCATGAGCACGCACGATGTATTCTGTTCCAGTTGCAGAAGCATCACTCCAGTCAACTATTAACTTCTTGGCAGTAGTTCCAACTTGAGACATACCATTGATTGCAGAGCCATCTTTATACCATGAAATAGTAAAATCAGAATATGGCGCATCATTTTTATCCAAAGAAGTAACATCATTGGTTGTCAATTCTGTTTCATCTGAAGGACATAAGTTGATAACTTTCTTTCCATTCTCTTTACCATAAGATGCACTTATGACAGGCTTTTTAGCCACCACACAAGTTGGGCAATCGATGTAACAAGGAATAGCATCTGAGATTGCATAACTTGCACAAGGATCATCTGGATTGAAAGCATTCTCTGCCGTACTCTCCATTGTATGTTTTCCTCCAGCAATAACACGGAAGTATACAACATCGCCATCATCAACAGTTGCGAACACAGGACATGCAGAAACGTCTTTTTGTAAATCCTGCGTCAATCCGCCATAATTCACCCACGACTTTTTATCTTCAGGTGTTTTGCTAAATTGATACTGATAGAACGTATTTGCTTCTCCACCAAAATATTGTGTCAACAATTCTGTTGGTTTAGCAAACACATTTAATTTTTCACCCGTACATGTGACTGTATCTACATCAAATGTTGGCAAATCATAATATGCTTTTATAGATGGTGCAGCACATGCTTTAATGACAATATCATCAAGAACCAAGTCGTTACCATTTTGGTCTGTATTCAAATTATTAATAATCTGCAAAATCACACCATCACTCTTCTCCAAGTATATTTGCAAATCTTTAACATGTTCCCAGTGCCCAGAACCACCATACTTTGCAGATGTCGCAGTAACACTTGTTTGCACCACATTCGAAGGATTATCCTTTTCTGTTAATCTTATGGTAATGTCGATTGGATTGTAGTCTCCATTAGCCGACTCAGTAAACACTGAATATGAACAGTCGAAGAACAATTGTCTGTTCTCACAAAGATTAGTAATCTCCCTTCTGTATATATCCTGATCTTTAGTATTCTCTTTACAGTTTACAAATAAAGCACAACCTTCCAACTTGCCAGAATTATCATATGCAACTGTATTATTTTTTACTCCGTGCAAATCACCGGCCCATTGAAGTTGAGCACCTGCATATCCTCCAGGCACAGTACCATATCCATTAATAACACCGGCAACAGTATATCCTCCATCCTCAATAGGACCTACACCAGTTAGTGAGCCCTTATTATATGTACAACCGAGCGGTGCATCATCCAACTCGTAACGGAAAGCTATATCTGTCTTTTTTGTACGTTGAACAGGATTGGTAATATCAGAATAATCCCAAACTTTATAAGTATGACCAGTTGCATCAGACAAATCGAACTCACCGAAATCATCTTTAAAGATAATCTTTCTTGAAGCTGCTGCTCCATTAATCTCACAACACTTGTCGTTCTTGACTGTTAGTTTGTTAGATCCTATCGTTTTGCCTTGAACAATCACGTCAACTCTAAATTCTGCAGAACTTTTGCTGTTTGGCGTGTCATACACATAAGAACTAGATGTGGCACCATTTATCTTAGTTCCATCTTTATACCATTGATATTGTGCGCCTATGTATTCTTTCTTCAACGCCAAGGTCACTTGTTCACCCGAACAAACTTCAGTTCCCTCTGCACAATAAATAGTAGGATCAATCTCACCATATATCTTTATACTTTTAATCATTATGGCTTGACCTAATCCTCCCTTCTCAGCACTAATGTATAAGTTCAAAGAACCTCCTTCTATTTTTCCACACTGAGTATTAGCATTCGCGATTTTCAACACCTTACAATCACCTTCAGAGTCACTGTTTCTGCTAAAACTCTGTCCATCTCCAGACAATTGATTTTGTTTCGTATCTGGATTCACAACAGCTCTAATTCCCACATCGTATGTGCTCGTATATGGTTGGACTTGCTTGTTCGCCTTATCTAGATAGTCGTCTGTAAACGGCACACACCACTCGATTTCTGCACGATATGAACTACCGTCCTTCAAACCAAGCACAGAAAAATGCAAAAGAGGTGTCTGAGACGAAGTGTTTGAAACAACAAAAGCCCATTCTGGATTGTCTATCATTCTTAATGAATCCAATCTAATAGGATTGGGGGTTACTCCATACTGCGATTTCGACAGAAAATCCGATTTCGTTTTTGTTGATTTCGTCGTTGTAACCAATGACAAATCTGTAGCTAATGTCGATGGTTTTATAATACCCAAAAAGCCATCTACCTCATTTATTGCCGCAAAATAATCATCTGGGCTCTTAACTGAGGCAGAGAAATCCGTACCGGAAATCAAAATCATATTATTATTCCCTTGTGCCAACGCCCCTATCGGTAGCATACTAAGCACAACCAAACATACCGTTTGTATTAATCTCTTAACCGTTTTCATACCTTTACCCGTTTACCTATTATACAATATACTATTTTTCAGACATATACATGAAATCACTTCATTTCTGAAGTGTATATTCTCACAACATAGACATCTAACTCTCTTTCTCATCTTTCGAATTTTCACACACAAATTTTTATTATAATTCTTCTGCCTATTATATAAACATTCATCATAACAATCATAAAGTACTATTAATTAACACTTTACAAAAATAATTATCAACTCAAAAACTGCTTTTTCCTCATCTGCTTAATGCAACTTAAAGAAAGAGACACTTTTCAACCGACTAAATTAGAATTTTTTTTTTAGATTTTCCTAATTTTTACAAAAAAAGAATTCAACATTCTTTTTATCATGATACGAAAATGACGTACGCAATTTATATATGCGTACGTCATTTCATGTAAACAATCGTTATCCTATTTTTCGAATTATTGTCTGATTAACGTGAAATGTCCTGAATATTGGCGATCAATCTCCTCCACATCTATCAGATACCAATAATCGGTCGATGGCATTGGAACTCCTTTATAAAGTCCATCCCATCCATCTGAATCACCACCTAAATATTCAGTCATCAATTTTCCATATCGATCATATATCTGAACCTTCGAATCTGGATAAACCTCCTTCAAAGTTTCCACAAACCATGTGTCATTTACTCCATCTCCATTCGGAGTGAAGAATTCTGGTATAATAATTGGCGGTGCAATTACTTCAAATGGCATGGAGGTTTCACATCCATTTTCATCTCTCACGTATACCACATGTTTAGCAAATGTCAGATTATAAACGATATTGTCAGTGGCTTTGGAACTCTCCACATCCACCCAATAATAAAAGACTCCCGTTCCTTTACCTGGTTCCATCACAATCTCACGATCTCTTATTCCTATCGAATCCACCGATGTGATAACAGGTAATGGGGTTACTTGCAACTCATACGAATCTGTTGCCGTACAATTCTCTCTCGTCATTTCAATCTGATATGTAGTCGTTTTTTCTGGATGTACCACCAATGACGGTGTCGTACCAACCACCTCGTCTCCTACTTTCCATTCATACGTAATCGCCTCATAACTGGATGCATCTATCTTTCCCTGCGCTCCTTCGCATATTGCTTGCGGACCTTTCAACGTTCCAATCAATGGTTTTGTTTGAATATAAATAGACGCCTTGGTCTCACACTTGTTAATATAGCGCACCTCATAGTTCTTTTGCGAACTGTTCTCTGTGGCTGCTATCTCTATTGAGTTACCTGTACCATACTGTACTCCATCTTCATACCAAACGAAATCACCTTCCGTCTTTTCATAATCCACCGTCAAAGTAATCAACTCTCCACAAGAATGGAATTCACGAACTGTATCATTACGGAATGCAAATGGTGTCCAACCATTTCCCTCTTCCGTAGCTGTCATCGTACCTATCACTGGTCCGTCACCTACCTTCACTTCAAACGGTGCTGACGTTTCCTCACATGTACCTGCTGTGACCGTCAATGTGTATGAGTATAATTTATCACTCTCACTTGCGTAAGTCTCTGGATAGGTAATCTGCCATGAGGAACCTGTATTGGTAGCACCTTTGTTATCTTGCCACATGTAGGTCATTTGTGTTGCGGAATGAGTAGAACTCTCCACGTATGGAATCAATGTAAGTGTTCCATTCGGACATACTGCGTGTTCGTCTCCTATCGCTACACTTTCAATCTTATCGATTTGAATATTTATCTGTTTCAATTCACTACGACATACATCATCAGAAGCTACTATCACCTGTCCTGCTGGCACCTCCATCTGATAAGAAACGGTTACGCCATACTGACCACTCTCCGTTGCCACATCCACTGTCTCATATTGTTTGTTAATCGTACCACTCAATGCTGAAAGGTTTTCAATTACATAACATGTATCCAACAACACCTCTCCTTCACATTGAGCTGGTATGGTTTTCGGTGTAACCACAGGCTTTGGCATCACATAGACTGTTACAACGGATGGCATACTCTCCGCATTGGTCGATTTGTCCTTTTGCGTTACATAATATTTATATGTTGTTTTCGCATGGTCGACCACAACGGCAGAGGCGATTCCTGTAGAATAGGTGTTACTGCTTACCGAATTTACTGGAGAGACACTAACAACTGATGGATCTTGTTCTCCATACCACCAAATGTCATAATCAGCCGCCGTCTTAGTAGAGCCTGGCAACAAAGAGACTGTTGCTTCCAAATCTGGCACTGCATCACCTTCACACACATATACATCTTTCACTTGTGGTGATAATGCATCACTGATTCTGATGGTAATCTTTGCCACATCACTTGGACAGTCTTTTGGATTGTTCTTGTCAATTCTATAGACATAATAATACAACTCTTTGGTTCCACCTCCCAATGTGCTAACATCATAAACTGGCGTTGGAATGGTGGTACTATAACCTGTAGTCGGAATAACACTAGCATCTTCCAACAAAGCGGAATAATAATACTCATAACCAGTCTCCTCTACCCAGGGTGAACGTGCATCTTTGATAGATGGGAATGTTTTTCCATCGGCTGCATCTGCCTTTATATATTGGATAGTTTGTGGAGAAGGTGCATTGGTTTGACACACAGTCACCTTGATATCAGTCGGCTCACTATAGCAAAGTTTACCACTGGATAATCCTAAATCATACGATGAGATAATCTGATAGGACAACTCTCGTGCTTCATTTGTAGAAGGGACAGGGGCATTGAGCGACTCTGAAGGCGTACCAGACTGTGCGATAGTCACCCATTTAAAACCATCAGCCACCAAGCAACGACTAGGATCCGTTGATCCATGTTCTGCTTTTAATGCCACTGGTGTTTCGTTCAAACAATATATGACATCCTCTGCCGTAGGCTTTGGCACTCCATATACTCTGACATTCATCGAAACAGCAGCACTTATATTTGTTGTGTTCTTTTCACGTTGCATCACCTTAAATGTTTGCACACCGCTAACTGATGTCGAAACAGTTGGAGCTGTGGTAGTACCATCTTCCCATACCAATTCATAATCATCCTTTGTTTTTCCTTCTGCTGGGTTAATCACCACCAAATCCATCAAATCGATTGGGTCATCCACACAGATAGAGGTATCTCTCGGTGTTGGAGCAGGAGCGCCCAATATTGAAACTTCGATCAAACTTAACGGACTATTACAAAGGGTGGCACCTCCATACGTCATCTGTTGATAGACATAATAGTAGAGAACCGTATCCGTTGTTACAGTCACATCAGCCTGAGGTGCATTAGGAGACAATGTTGCTGAGGAAATATCCGTTGGCTCCACAGCTTTTGCGTATGGACCCATCCACATCACACTCGCAGATGGTGTTTTACTGCTCTCTTTGACAGCAGCAATAAGTTTATCCGTATTAAAGACGCCATTTGTAGCTTTTGCATCCAGTTTCAAATATTGTACTGAAGATGTTTCCAATTGTCTTGGCGTTTCATAATAAGAAGCATTTATTTCAAACTCTTCACTTTCACAATAGTTGGATGCAGAAGAGACTGCTTTATAAACACCTGCTTTTTCAGGGCTATTTAAGGTTAGGGCACTACCTGTTTCCGTTCCATTCCATGTAACCGTAGCACCAGAAGGTGTGGTGGTAGCCGTTAGTGTTGTAAGATCACATTCATTTGTCTCTGCCACAGTGACAGTAGCCAAAGGTTTGATTACAAACTCATACGGTTCTGGTTTGGATGTACAACCTTTTAACGTCAATGTATAATAATAGGTAATCGGAGAGACACTACCTGCCACTCTTCGCAAGTCTGTTTCTGCCAATGTAGTAGCACTTGCATCACTGTACCAAGTTACTTGATAGTCATTGGCACTTTCAGGAAGTAATGGAGCAGCAGACGCCTCACTTGACTTTGTCATGCTTCCATTGATATATTCACAGAATGGATCGATCTTCGCCAACGACTCCTCTGGTATTTGTTTATATATCAACGTTGTTTTGGCAGGCAAGCTCTTGCAGTAACCAGTAGCCGAAGCCGTTGCCTCTAATTCACCCAACAATGAAGTAGCGCCAAACTCTGTCTCGCCAGCAGAGAGATTAAAGGCAGCGCCCTCTAACGTCGCATTAATTGTGGCGTTAGCAGGAGAAACTGTCGTGGTCAACAATGTTTTTCCGCAAACGGTATCCAACACAAACGATATCTCAGCCGTAGGATTTACAGTGACTGTATATTTTCGTCTTCCAACACATCCATCCGCTGTCATTCCATAGAAATAGAGTGTCGTTTCATCCAACAATGTAAATGAATAATCCATATCTGTTTTCGTAGATGAATATGGAATTAGATCAGTTCCCGACTCATCTGTCCATTTCCAAGATGACAAGTCTGGATTAGGGTATCCTTTCAAATTAACGGTTTCGCCCTTACATGCAGATGTTTTAAAATCAGTACCCATATCAAGGCTACCTGCACGAGTAATCGTGAATGGCTTTGTGATAGAATAGTTGCGGCAATCGTCATCATAATTAGCCAAATTAGGATCCGCCAAGAACGTACCTAATACATCCGGTGTTGCCACAACAACTCTAAACTGCATTTTATCCTGTGGATAATCTGCCGTATTGATAATATACTGATTATCTTGCTCAATACCAGAAACATTACTCCATGAAGTACCTCCATCTCCACTATATTGGAATAAGAAACGATGATTACCACCAAAGAAATCCACCAACAAGGTACTAACAGGAGACTCTATTGTAAACGCTTGATCCGCACAAATAGTAGTATCCTTAGCAAATGTGCTTATATCAGAATAAGCTTCCAATGAAGGAGGGGAACAAACCATAAACTTGATATCATCTATAATCAAGTCATTTCCTTTATCCCAATATGAATAGTCTTCGCATCGTGTACCACAAGAAGAGAAAAGTTGCATTTTCACGTCATGGGTACCCGAGCCTTCGATGAAGAAACTTCCTTTCAACGGAAGCCATCCAGCATTAGCTTTCACCACAAAATCATTGATGGCTTCAATCTCATCACCATTCTCATCAAAAAATTTAATTGAGACAATAGGATCAGAAAGTCCGTTACTCAAGTTGGCAACCCACGTTTCATAAAAGACCTGTTTACCAGAACATATATTGTGGAACTCAGCTTCAAAAACCACACCACTAAAATAGTAATCCACATTAATAAACAAAGCACCTGCATTAACCTCACCCGTAATCAAAGAGGTATGATCTGTCGACACACCATTCATCCATGTGGCAATCGAGTTACCTGCCACATCTTGATAATAGGCACCTGTCGGCATTGGACAAACTATTGCATAATAACCATCATTAATTTGTCCGCTTGCCGTGTTGCCATTACCACATCTCACACAACTGTTTCCACTACCATCGTCGAAATCGTTTTGAGGAATTGTGTAGGATAGATCAGCACGATATGGTGGCCAGGTGGCAGGAGTGGTCGTTTCATTTCCATCCTTATCCACATAAGTATGCTTACCAGGGAATCGTCCGAATGTCTCCCACAAGAGTGTCTTTCGAGAAGCCGGTTTACCATTCACCTCACAACAAGTGATACCCTTAACCTCCAATTCATTGGAAACGACGCCATCAACTGTGCAACGGAATAGTTCCGTCACATCCCCATTCTGAGGAGAAGGCATTTCATACAATGTGCTCTTCTGTGTGGATATGGTCTGCCATGTTCCTCCACTATGTTTTACTTCCCATTTATATGTCTTCGCATTATACTCTCTGTCCAAGGTTAACAAAATCTGTTCACCCTTACAAGCTTCAATGCCTTGACTAGAAGATATTTTAGGATCGATTGTACCATCTACGGTTATTTCTGTGATACCGATGGCAATACCCTCTCCTTTACCATTATATCCATATAATAGATTCAGTTCAAGGACAGGGTCTGAAACAACACCTTTCAAAGTCACTTGTTGTTTCTTCTGAACTGTATTGGTAGCAGCATCAACCGCCTTATATGTTTCACTAGTTCCCCAAGCAGTAGGATTTATTATCGCCCTAAAATCAACTGTCGCGTTGTCATAATTTACACCCAAATACTTTTTCACATCAGCTTTGGTGTTGAGCACATAATAATCTATTGTAATGGTAAAATTAGTACCCATGCGCAATCCACTGATTCGATAGGTGAAGAACGAAGTCATCTCTTTCATATCACCCGCGTACTGTATGACACACATATAGTCGTCCGCTTCCATAAAATCAGGATTCAACGTACTTGGATTACCTGTCACGCAATAGACGTAATCTAGGTCTTCCTTCACCCGGTAATTGGCGCCATCTCCCGAATAAGTTGGATTCATGGAGAATGAGTTACCAGCCATACCATACTGTTTTACTGAATTGAGATCCCAAGGTATAGAATCTCCTGGGTAGACCATTGGTTCAAAATCCGTACCAGCGACTACCGCACCCATGACGAAATAGGATTGCAAAATTAATGCAATGAACAATATCGTTCTCTTCAGACATGTAAGCCTCATAGAAGCATTTATATTTAAATGTAACATTAGTTTCATGGTAAAATAATAAAATGGTTTTCGAAAAAATATACTATCCGATGTAATTTCCGACAAATGTATAAGAAATTTTGGAATCTGCAAAATTTAAAATGTCAATGGGTTACGTCTCCCAGAGATATAAAGTTCAATACATATCATTACATCCACCTATAAAATTCGTTTTCCATAATAAAGAAAAATTTATTAACTTTGCATAATTTTTCAAAGTCAGAAATACAATAAGAAAAAACGATATAGATATGGCTAAAATTATCAGCGATGTGTCCCACACCTTTGGAGAATTTCTTCTGATTCCGGGACTGACCACCAAAGAATGCATTCCAAGTAATGTATGTTTACAAACGCCTTTGGTTAAATTCAAGAAAGGCGAGAAGTCTGCAATCAATCTAAACATTCCGTTTGTTTCTGCTATTATGCAAGCGGTTTCTGACTCAGGCCTCGCGATAGAATTGGCTCGTAACGGAGGTCTTTCCTTTATCTACGGATCACAACCTATCGAATCACAAGCTGAGATGGTTCGCAAAGTAAAAAACTTCAAAGCCGGATTTGTTATCAGTGATTCCAATGTAACACCTGAAACATCGTTGGCTGATGCACTCGAATTGATACAAACTACAGGTCACTCTACTATCGGTGTCACAACAGATGGTACTCCTAACGGAAAATTGGAAGGTATATTGACTAGCAGAGATTATCGTGTTGACAAAGCTGATTTATCTGCTCCAGTGAAAAACTTCATGACTCCATTTGCGAAATTGACAGTAGGTCATATTGGAATTTCCCTAAGCGAAGCCAATACGATCATTTGGGATCACAAGTTAAATACACTTCCTATTATCGATAAAGATCAAAAGCTACAATATTTTGTATTCCGTAAGGATTATGATAGTCATCATGCAAATCCTCGCGAGCTGTCTGATGAAAGCAAAAAGCTATTGGTAGGTGCTGGTATCAATTCTCGTGATTATGAGAAGCGCGTTCCTGCATTGGTAGAGGCTGGCGTTGACGTTCTATGTATCGACTCTTCCGATGGCTTCTCTGAATGGCAAAAAGACACTCTTCAATGGATCAAATCCAAATATGGAGACAAAGTAAAATGTGGTGCTGGTAATGTTGTGGATGCAGAAGGATTCCAATACTTGGTAGATGCAGGCGCTGATTTCATCAAAGTGGGAATCGGTGGTGGTTCTATTTGTATCACTCGTGAGCAGAAAGGTATCGGACGTGGTCAGGCTACCGCATTGATGGATGTGGCAAAGGCTCGTGATGAATATTTCGCAAAAACTGGTATCTATGTTCCTATCTGCAGTGATGGTGGTCTTGTTCATGACTATCACATGACACTAGCATTGGCTATGGGTGCAGATTTCTTAATGATGGGTAGATACTTCGCAAGATTCGACGAATCTCCTACAAAGAAATTGACAATCGGTAATCGTATTGTTAAGGAATACTGGGGAGAGGGATCTAATCGTGCAAAAAACTGGCAAAGATACGACATGGGAGGAAGTGCCAATTTGAAATTTGAAGAGGGTGTTGACAGTTATGTTCCTTATGCAGGAAAGATGAAAGACAACTTGAATCAAACATTGGCAAAGATGATTTCTACTATGTGTAGTTGTGGTGCTATTTCAATTCCACAATTGCAGAAAGATGCAAAAATAACATTGGTATCATCTACTTCCATCATTGAAGGTGGTGCACACGATGTTATTCTAAAGGAATCATAATTCGATAGTTTATATCACTTCAAATATGAGTGTGTCAAAATTCGTTTTGGCACACTTTTTTATTGGAAAACCATTTTAGAAGGAAAGAAACAAGACAGAATGGAACAACACATTTTCTATTATTACAATAAAGCAACACGAGAGAATAACAAAAGCCCGAAACGCATCAGCATTTCGGGCTTTGTATTTATTCAAGTATGCACCTCAGTGAGGTACTATTAATAACGTCTCATTAACGAATCTTTATAATCTCGATTGTACCATTTACCAATGATCCATCCGACATCTTAACCTGGTGGTAGTAAACACCTGGATCGGCCATACGTCCATTGTAAGTACCATCCCATCCATTGTCACCCACGAAAATCTTTTGTCCGTAACGGTCAAAGATCACAACATGATGACGCTCCATAAAGATATCGTTCAAACCATCTTTCGTATGTGGAGTAAATGCAGTTGGAACCTCTGGAAGTACATTGACCTTCGTCAAAGCACTAGGAACAGCAGGACATACACCGTTTGTCACTGTCACATAGTAGTAAGAAGTATCAGCTGGCATATCAATGATAGTCGTATTCTCACCATATCTAAAGATTGCTAATGGTACGTCCTCCTCATCGTCAGGGTCATCGAATTCGAAGTCTGAAGTTGCCGTATAAGCATCATAATTTCTTAAATCATATTCGCCTGCAACTCGATGCCATACCAAATAATCATATCCATATGTAGCAGAAGCAGAAAGGATAATCCCCTCTCCCACCCAGATTCTAGCAGGATTGCTTGGATCTGTAGTGATGGTGATTTCACCTGGGTTGTAACGTTTATGGACGTTCAACATGACAGAATCACTTGTATACAATAGGTTAGCCACCAATGAATCATATTTAGCCACATTATTATTGAAGTAATTCAATGTGTCTTGCTTAGTCAAAAGATTCTCCAAGCATAGAGACAAATGAGAATTGAGAGAAGATGTCACACCGCACTCGTTTTCTGCGTAGAATACCAGTGTCTTTCCATTATCTTCAAATAACACAAGACTTTCTACAGGATTCTCGTAATCAAAGAGAACGCCATCTTTCTTCCAATATGTATTCAAACTATCTGATCCCATATTGTCAATGCATCTTACAAATGGAGACAAGTCAACTGGACTATTTTCACAGACTGGCAAAACACCAGATTCTACGACAACTTTAGGACGTTCTTTTACATCTGCGTATAACGTAGCTGTATCAGGGCAACCTGATAATGTATCCATCGCCACAATCGTATAATAACCTGATTCACTACGCATATGTAATGTCGCATAAAGTTCAATAAGGCTATCTACATTCGTGCTGTTACCCATCTTCTTTTCAAACTCATGCCAATAAGTCTTAGGGTTGTTACTGAACATCAAATTTTCATATTTCGCTTCCTTGCCTCGATAATAGTCATACACAAAAGTTCCTCTTGTTGAACCAATAGCTCCATCAAACTCATCAATATATTCCAAGGAACCTTCTGCATAACGAACAGATTGAGAATTAAGACTGATACCACGATCATCTGTCACACATGAATCAATATCAAAAGTATGAACTTTAATGATTACCTCTTTATGTTGAACTTTTACAAATTTCACCAATGTGGTATCATTACCGCATAAATCTTCGATTTTCAACGAGACATACATTGAAGAATCCATTCTAGCACCAGGTTCTGGAGTTTGTGTCACACGAATACCTGCTTTTCCTGTACATTCATCAATGATATTATCCTTAATTTTATCGTATAGGTTTGGAGCAAAGAATTCGCATAATCCCATAAGGTCAGCCAATGTATATGAGTTCCAATCTATAGGTTCCACAAAATAAGGAGGGACGGTATCACGAACTCGAATGGTTTGAACCATCGTATTTTCATTACCACATCGGTCTACCGCCTTATATGTTCTCACAATATCATAATTGTAATATTCACATGATAAGGTGTCCGTACCTCTATTATTTGTTTCTGAAAGTGTCAAAGTTGGATTAGGATCACAGTTATCGATAGCCTTCACATCGTCACCTGTAGGAATTTCATCCTTACAACCAACAGTAATATCTGACAACACTACGGAGAAGTCTGGTGCTACCGTATCCTTAATAGACATAACCTGATCGCAAGTAACTTCAATACCGCGTTTGTTCAAAACTACATATGTACGAGTAAAGATAGAATTACAACTATCATTGCTCAACGTCTCTCTGTATGTGAACGAAGATGGATCTATCTTACTTTCGTCAGAAATCGCACCTCCAGCTTTTTTAAACTCTTCAAACGTTTGATATGGAGCAGGAACTTCTTCTGTACAAGCAAATACTTTTCCGTCCAAGTCTTGTGGGCAATCTAATATTTGTTCATTAGTTACAAAAATTTCTTGTTCACAATATTTTGAATTACCTGACTTGTCTTTGAAATCCCACGTAATTATAGTAGTTCCAACTGGATAATTTTCTTTGAATCCTTTACCATCACTACGTACTGGAATACCTTCTATCGTACCATCACAAAAATCTTCGTAGGTAGGGATAGTCAATCCACGGGCAACCACTTCTTCGTATGAAACTGAATCATTCGCTGGAGAGTCTTCATCGACTGCAACCGACAAATCTTTCAACAAACTACAATCATATTCTGGTGGGAATGTATCTCTTACAATCACATTCTGATAACAGATCTTAGGAGTTGTACTATGAATACTTGTGAAGGTCCATTTTATGACAGTTGTATCTCTTGGATATTCTTCATTAAGACCCTTACCATCTTCTCTTGTTGGAACACCAGGCACCGAGTCTTTCGTGCATGCATCCAATGCGAAGTGTTCAGGCAACACCAAAACACCAGCTGGCAATTTACATTCGTCTAGTTTCAAGAATAAGAAGGTATCTTTCAACGAATTACAATTAAACTCAGGTTCAATATCACTTTGGATATGAACGTACTGTTCACATGTATCTATTATCGTTGTGTAATCATTTTCGAAAATCCACATAATGGTATCATAACCTACCATGTAGGAGTCTGTCATACTTCTTCCACTCTTTCTCACTCCAATGGCAGTAACAGGATTTTGTGTACATACATCCGTTGCCACTGGCGCTTGTATATTCAACTTCTCAGCAGACACCTCACATTCGCCATGCAACACATCTTTAATTGTATCATTCTTTAATGAATCGCAATTAAAATCAAGAGGCATGTCACTTCTAACCCAAACATACTGTTCACATACAGCATCAACTGTTGAGTATTCACTATCGAATGTCCAAATGATGGTATCACGTCCCACTGGATAAGGATCTGTCATACTTCTACCACTAGTTCTACGTCCCACACCAGGAACTTTGTCATCCGTACAATAATCTTTTCCGTTTGGTATGTTAATATTCATCAGCTCTGCAGGTATTTCGCACGTACCATGAGCCACTCTCTCAATAGGCGACTTGTTGATAGAATCACAAGGCACAATAGGAGGGAAGTCACTCTGAATATAAACATATTGTTCACACGTAATGACAATGTTAGAATACTTACTTCTGAATGACCAAATAATCGTATCACGTCCCACAGGATAAGGATCTGTCATAGCCTTACCACTTGTTCTACGACCTTCACCCTGTACCTTCTCACTTGAACAACCATCCACACCAATAGGATATTCTAAATTCATCAATTCGTATGGTATGCTACATTCTCCATGCACCACTCTCTCAATAGGAGTATTTCTTAACGAATCACAATCGATGACAACTGGTTCATTAACACCCACTTCCACCAAGATAGAATCTGCCACATCTTCACAAATACCATCAGAAAGGACTAACTTAAATTCATACGTGCCACTCTTTTCCACCACAAAATCGAAAGACAATCCTGTTCCTCCCATCGGTTTGTCATCCATATACCATTGGAAAGATTTTATCAAATTTTCAGCATCAGGATTATCCAAAGTAGCCGTAATAGGCAACTTGTCACCCGGAGCCAAACATTCTTTTCCATCTCCTCCTGGATCCTGCAATGTGAATTCATAACCATTCAAATTCACATCGTCACCCAATGATCTGTTTGTACCTGAGCACTCTTCATCTAAGGCCGACATGTAGAATGTTTCTGTCATTCCAGGCACAAAAATATCTGGATATTGTGACTTAACAATAGTATCAAAATAAACGGAATCCCCCTCTATTATATCTATCGTATGATTGTAGAAATGATTTGCATCATATATATTGAATGTTTTCAAATTTTTCACAGCAGCAGCTGAGGAGAACGAAGCCTTTAAGAAAATCGTATCTGAAGTTTTCAAACAAATTTCTTTCGTCAAAGCTTCCAACGTCAAAGTAAATGCACCAGTTCTAATCTCCACTGTTGAAGTCTCCGTAGATGAAGGATTTGAAATCACACCACACATTGCAGTTTCCGTAGATATGATACTAGCACTTAAAGTCATACCAACATGACCCACCAAATCTCTATATCTCATCACCAAAACTCTACCATCAGTGGTTGTATCAACAACATCCCCATTTCCATATACCAAACGCCAATTGTATTTCAAAATGTTAAATGACGAATTGATAGGACTTGTGCTAGCCGTAAATGACATCAATGGAGTGTCATCATCCTGACCTGGTGTCACACAAACTGGACTTCCACTTGGAGTTGTCTTAACTGTGAAAGATACGTTCTGAACTGTATAAGGTATCTCCAATGGTTCTGCAGATGCACAGAAGTCATCTCCACTGTTATCAACCTTAACATATAACATACCTGAGATTGAAGACGTTTCTGACAATCCATCTGGACGGAATATCTGAGTAGCATCATCCACCTCGGTAATTTGTCCTGGTATTGACCAGTTCCATATCAAGTGAGCATCTGGCACATCTTTATTGATGTGTACTAGGATAGAATCACAACCTGTTGCGGTATCACCGTCGAACGATAATTCAACAATGTGTTTTGGACTTAAAGTGAACTTCTGCTCATGCTCACATATATCAGCATCTCTTGCAACATATGTAAGTGTAGCTATTCCATCGAAGTCGGTATCCATCACCTTTCTATTATTTCTATCGTAGATGGAAACTGTTTTGTTTTCACCAATAACCAATTTCACAGAATCTGAAGATATGCCCGTCACTTCCGTAGTATCTACAACGATATTACCTTGCGAATCTTTCCAGAATATCTTATATGTATGATTTGGATCGATCAATGAACGACAACCTGTAATGTACACAGAATCACCTTCCACATAACAGATTCTCTTATCCTGATCTGGACACATTGGTCCTCCATACATATTCATCACGTTGATATCAGACTCTGCCACCAAGAATTCGTTACATACATCAGTAGGATTACTTGCCACTGTACGCAATTCATTAACAGATGAACCGATAATAACACGATACTTCACATTACCAACGAATCGTGGATCTGTAACAGACACAATCACATTGGTTTTATTATATGACAATGCATCGTCATAGTCCAACATATCCACCCAATCCTTCGTATCCTTGTCTTGGTATTGGAACAAATACACTGGGTTCTTTATATAGTCACCTTTTTGAGTGGCAACCAATTCTACATCACGTCCGTCACACACAACAACATCACCAGTAATCAAATTACCATCGATGTTAGCTGACAACTCAGCTTTAGGCAAACATACGGAGAACATAATATCATCGATCAACATATCATTACCATCTCCTGCAAGACCATTGTTATAAAGGACTACCCACAAAGAGTGAACCTTCTTTCCTGGTTCCAATTGAACATACTGCTCGATGTGTTTCCACTCTGTTGATGCAGATGGCAAATCACCTGACTCTATATCTCTATTCAAAACATTAGCTGGATCTATATCATCCATTGCTCTATACGAGATAGGCAAAACGCCCGTTCCGTCAATATCCGCCAACAAGATCACGGAGATATTCACTGGATTCATTCTCTTGTTCGGATCTGATGAACTAAACTCCTTCTTTGTTGCATTACGAACGTTCATACTGAAGGAGAACCTATCTGCCGCACAGGTCAGTTCAACTTTCTGAGCATAGATGGCCGACTTAGAGTATTTCGTTTCTCCAGAGTTTACAAACAGCATAGCTCCATTCACATTACCCGTTGCATCAGAGCAATCCAAATAATCACCATGGTCATGTCTGTCTACTGAATCTGGATTTGTAACGATTGCATAGTAACCATCTTGCAAACGATATGCCTTATCATCACACCAATCGTACAAAGGAAGTACTGGATTGGCATGCAAGAACAAGTGGCCGTTCGTACCTACATATTGATTAGATCTAGAAATTTTTCCATCATCATCTATTACCTGTTTAAATTTAGTAGCAGTAACAACATAGCCATTAGGGTCTGGTGCTACATACTTTGCAATACGGAAATACGACAATCCTTGATCAGAAACAACCAATTTCGTACTATCTGCATATCTTGCTCTATAGTAGCCTTGTTCATTTCTAATCATATCTAAATAGTTAGTTCCTGGTCCTTGTGTATTACCTGCAGTACCAATCACATTACCATTTCTATCAACAGCCGAAACCGTACCATACATTGTCATATAATCTTTATAGACATTGGACCCGTTCACATACGTATTCTCATCCAAGAAGTAACCAAATGTCTCATAGAAGAGTACTCTACTCTGCAATCCTTCACAATCTTCATTTTGACTACAATCTGGCACTTCATAGAAGAATGAAGGTGTTTTCAAACCATTGTATGAAACACGATAGTAGGTGTTTTGTTCTGGAGCCACATTCAATCTTGATGAATTGTGTCCGCTTATAGTGTTCCAAGAAACACCATCATAAGAATATTCCCATGTAAATACTGGTCTGTCAATATCGCCTATGACTCTTTCGCCTATCGCAGTCAAATGGTTAGAATCCTGTATACAAACTGAAGTAGGATAATAAGAAGTAATGTAGAATTGGCAGTCATCCATCTTTACTGACACACTACCTACCAAATCGTTATTAACATACAACGAATAAACAGTAGCAGACGTTGGTGCCACAGAAACTGTAGGTGTTGTGGATGTTGCAATCGTCATTCCACTTTGATCTTTCCATACATATGTTGATGCACCCGTATAATTCGTAGACAAAACCACCTCTTGTCCTGGACAAACAGATGTATTGTCAGCTCTTACCCAGTAACCACAATTTGATAAAGAAGCATTCACCAACTGTGAAATAACCTTTACTCTACCAGACATTGTATATTTAAGAACAAACGTTGTAGGTTTCTGAAGTACAATGTCGATTGACGTTGCATCATCATTATCCAACCATGTTGTATCTGTTTCCGACAAATAACCCCATGACCATGTTGTGACATCTTCCAACTGAACAGCTCTTAGCGTCACAGTTTCTCCTGGACACACTTCAAATGCCGATGGAGTAATGCCAGCCCCACATCTTCCTTTTTCAACGTAGAAGCTCTGTGTCATAGCATCATAGCTGACACAATAGTAATTCTCCCCATAGATACCATTTCCTGTAGGTTGAATCACAACCAATCCATCACTTATCCAACTCTCAAAATCTGAATGGATATAAAGTTTATTCTTATCAAAAGTTCCTCCGCCAAACCTAATTTGTGCTTTAAAACCCTGACTATCACCACTTCTTTGAACCGTATGTAACAATATTTTTTCACCGACTTTCTCAGTATCATACCTACCATTCCACACCTCGTCTCGAACGACATCTATAGACATAGCAGTCATAAAAGAACAGGACAATAAAAACAATAGCATGATACCCTTTTTCGGAATACATACGAATTTTTGATATATGTTTTTCATGTTCATAATATTACATATAGTTCAACTTTTTCTCCGTTGTTCGTCATTCACTTTTAAACGCAAAGACAGACAAAAATACAAAAAAAAAGGGGAATTCAAAAAAAACGCTCAAGATTTTATAAAAAATGTTAATACTCTTACTTCTCTCTCCACAATTACATACAAAAAAAAGGCATTCAGCTAAAGCCAAATGCCTCCTCATTATTGTTTTGTTTCTTATTGAACAATCACCTTCTTCACAGACGAACCTGACTTTATAAAGTATACACCTTTCACAGTGAATGATACTTTGTTATCCATATTCGGTACTGCTATAAGAGTATTTACCAATCTTCCAGAAAGATCATAGATTGAAATTGTAGATTTCTCTGCAACAACAATTGTACAAACCCCATTTTTAACTGGATTTGGATAAACTTCGAAATCTGATTGTGATGATATTGCAGGTACATCTACACTCATACCAACACATGTTACATCATCGATTTCCAATGATTGTGAAGAATTTGGATCGTCCTTTACTTGCCAACTGAATTTGACAATATCTGATTTATCCAAACTCATATCAACACCCCATGTATCAGCTTGCTTCAAACTGCTCCAATTAATCGTCACCTCTGTCCAACTTGAAGAAGATCCTACCGATGCACTATGGTAATCAGAATCTTTCACACGAGACATCTCTGCTCTGAATGTATGGGCAGATCCCTTGAATTTATAAGTAATCTTAGAGCAGTCTGTCAAGTCCATTGGACTTTCATCGTCTTTCATATACAATTCCACACCGCAATATGGATTATCTGACCAACCTGCACCTTCATCCCATTTACCGCCTAACTTGATATCTGCCTTGATATGACCATCACTAGCAAGTTTCTCTGGTTCTGTAATGGATGAATGAGGATTACCATTTTTATCAGAATCACCAAAGATATCCCATTTACCACCCCAACGGCTGATGATGTCATTGTCACTAACGTCATCTATCAATCCTGGATCTACATATCCTTCTGGATATACTGTTATAGTAACTGTTTCTGATAATTCATCTTCTCCATCATTGACACTAAGAGAGAAAGTATATACTCCAGCCACCAAATCTGACACCTTTGTCTGTGAAGATGATGGAGATGAGATCGTAGCGTCTTTTGGACCCTTCACTTGTTTCCATGTATATGTATATCTTTCTGTGCCACCAGTTGCTGCACCTGATAAGGTAACTTCATTTTCTGGCAAGAATATAGTCTTGTTAGAGCAAATGGACATGCTCAATTCTTTAGAATCATCCAATATAACTGGTTTGAAATTAACCCAACCTTTTGCTTGATTTAACATATAAGCTCCGTTTTCTGTCATATCACTATCTGTCCATCCTGTCGTTTTATAGCAATTATCCTTTAATACAGACCATATAGCATCATCACCTCCTAAATTACTCATAGACCAAAAGCAATTGATAACCCCTCTCGATCTGAAAGTATTCAACAAGCCTCCATCATTTTTACCTCCGTTAATACCCCATTCTGTAACAATGACAGGGACTGAAGTATTCCATGAATTATGAGACCCCCAATCACCTTCATGACCCCACTTCACATAGCCATGCCAAGTATATGCAATATTCGAATAACCAGAACCAGCTGATGTAACGCCCTCAGGATCTCTTGAATAGGATTGTGAACCCACAATTATTATATTATCCTTATCAATAGCACGAATAACAGGAATGATCTGTTTTGCATAATTTACAACTGTTCCATTATCGCAAACTGGTTCGTTATATATCTCATACATAACATTTGGATAATTTTTCCATTTGGTCGCAAAATAGGTAAAAAACTCTTTTGACAAGTTCACCCAATCCTCTGCTTTATGCTCATGGAAATCAATAATAACATAGATATCGTTTTCAATGGCAGCCTTCACTACCTCATCCACCATCTTCTTAGTGTAATCTGGACGATAGTAGTAACAGTCTTCATTCCAGGTTTTAACATCAGAACCACAACTAGTTTGTCCATCAGTTCCACAAGGTGCTATAGCAACTGGAAGTCGAATAATCTGCACATTATATTGTTCAACCAAATAATCTACTGTTTCTTTACACCACCACAAAGGAGCAGAGCAACTCCAGAAGAAACTTGGACCCATCAAACTAACTGTGTTTCCATTCTGGTCTTTAACAGATCCGTCTGCTTTTAAACGTCCATATTTTGAAACAACAAATTCTTTTTTCTTCTCTGGCATCTTTATAGAAATGCTAATATCTTTAGAAACGCCACCAACAGTAACAGTCACGACATCTGTCGATTCTGATTTTCCAGCCTTATATGTACCATTAGTAGCATTGCTTGACCATTTTACAGGAGCAGCAATCAGTTCACCTGACGCATTATAAGCCTTAGGGCAAATGTTAATTTCATCTTCAGGCATTATTACAACCTTTGATGGAACCGTTTTTATGGAAGCCACCTCTTTATCCGTCACACTTGTTTTTTGCATCAAAAAATAATCGAGATTAACCTTTACCCCCCCATTGGTGACAGTAACAACATGTGTACCTTCTGACAAATAGAAAGATGGCCCTTTCTCCATAGGAAATTCAAACCAATCATTTATAGGCAACAACCACCATTGATCTCCATTCTTATGATTAGCCTCCAAATCATACACAAAATAAGAGTCATCATCAGACTGAATACGAATATTACCAGCTGTCGCAGCTAAATACTTAAAAGAAAACTGATAAAATCCCGTTTCTTTTACATTAATTTCATAAATTAACTGTTCACCAGCCGCATCAAAATAACCAATGCTTACTCCATTTTCCACTTTGATTGAATCCTTAGTAACATAATCGATAAACGATTCGGCTTCGATTTTCGTCTGACCTAATGCACTGGAGAAGTTTATCAACAAACCTACTGCCAGAAGAAGGGACGCTTTCATCCACGTGTTTTTCATTTGAATAAATAATTTAAGAAAACCATAACATTGTAACAAACACCTACAAGAATACAAAAACCATGCCATAAGACACGTCCTTATAGGGAAACATTTATTTCAGATTCCAAATCTACAAACAAAAAAAAGAGATTCAAAAGATTTGCTATATTTTTCAGCAAAAAAAGAGGAACAATCTTTTATTTATTTAATTATCAATAAAATAACAACCAAACAAATACAAATGTGAGAAAATCGAATTGTCTCAAAAGGAAAAACGATTCATGATATCAGACGCATGGCATTATGGGGATGCATGTCCCTGAAGGGATGCGCGTTCCTGTAGAGACGCACGGCCGGGCGTCTCTACGACGCGGACATCACGGACACATATATATGATGAGAAGACAAACAGACCGGAACGGCGCGGGCACAAAAAAAAGGGAGTCCGACGCAAAGGTCGAACTCCCGTAAAAAGTGGCGGCTACCTACTCTCCCACT
>JAFZLC010000041.1 GCA_017551675.1 Paludibacteraceae bacterium
GATAGGCCTTAGCATAAGTAGAATCTAATCCGATGGCTTTGTTAAAATCACTCAGCGCACCTTCATTGTCTTCCATATCACCTTTTAGATATCCACGATAACGATAGGCCTTGGCATAAGTAGAATCTAATCCGATGGCTTTGTTAAAATCACTCAGCGCACCTTCATTGTCTTCCATATCACCTTTTAGATATCCACGATAACGATAGGCCTTGGCATAATCAGGATCCGAGTCGATGGCTTTATCATAGTCTTTCAGTGCATCAAGCGTATCCCCCATTTCCTCCTTTATACTTCCTCGATTCAAATAGGCATCTGCATTAGTAGGATCCAATTCAATGACTTTATTATAATCCCACAGTGCGCCTTCTTTATCATTATCATCTTTTATATCTCCACGATACAAATATGCAACAACATAATTTGGAGCCAATTCAATGGCTTTATCATAGTCTTTCAGTGCACCTTCTTTATCATCATGAAGAAGGTTTCTCAGATATCCACGTCCCAAATACGCCTCTGCATAATTAGGATTCATTAGAATGGCTTTTTCTAAGTCTTTCAATGCGCCCTCTATATCAACCTCCATTTCAGCTTTTAACGAACCCCGATGATAATAAAACTCCGCAGCATGATCAGGAGCCAATTCGATGGCCTTATCATAGTCTCTCAACGCACCATCCATATCAATATCACTATAATCTCTTATATATCCACGATAAAAATAGGCACCTTCAAAATCAGGGTCCAATTCGATGGCTTTATCAAGATCTTTCAGTGCCCCGAACGCATCACCCATACATCCTTTTACACCTGCACGATTATAATAAGCTGTTGCGTCGTCAGGAACAATTTCTATTGCCTTATTGATTTGATCAATCGCTTTAAGGAATAAGCTATTTGCTTTCTGAGGATTCTTATCATGAATTTTCTTAGCATGTTCAGTATATTTAGAGGCGAGGTCAAAATATTTGACTGCCTTTTCCATTCCCTTTGCATCATACGACGTCCCTTCTGTCGTCTGGGCAGTCTCCGACTGTTTCGCCTTCTTCGCCTGACCGGACAAACAGCAGCCAAACAACAACACAATTGCTATAACAATATGAAATGCTTTCATAAAAGACCGTATAAAAACCAACAAAAATCTAATCAAGGGCAAGTTATAGATAAATTTTTACATGTGCAACAGGAAGTGGGGATATTTATGGACTGTATATTCAGTTTACCTATGGTTACTGTATTTTCGTTAATTCTTTGTATCTTAGTCCCAATTTTTGAAGAAATGAGTATATATGAAAAATGTACATTTAGATTCAATAAATACGGAGCTTTGGCAGAGTATAGGTGCCATCGCCGACAATGAGTCCTTGATGAAACGTCTGACCCAGTATGCAAAGAAATTGGTGAAGGAGAAAAACGATTCTACATTAATGACCAAGGAAGAATTCCTTGCAAAAATCGATCGAGCAGAAAAACAGTCCGGCAAAAGATTTGACAGTGTTGAAGAACTTGACAAATACATTCGCAGTTTATAAGTAAGCCCAGAAAGACTTAAACAGAATTAAAGTCGTACTTGTTGAAGAAGAAACGAACAGACAAATAACCTGAAAAAGAACTTGATATAATTAAGCATGGCAGTATTATATAAATTCAGGACTCCGAATATGAATCAATTCTGCGACAGGCTGTCGCAGTTATTGACAAAACAAGAGCTATGATGGCTACAACAATATGCTCTGCCATCGGTAGATTCTGTACATTGAGAGCTCGGCCATTTAGCTGTTTATGTACTACATGGTTACCTTGGCAGTAAAGACAAAAGTAATAATAAGATTGCAGTAACCAATACTAATCAAATGTACTATAATAATTAAAATACATATGGAAACTATTACAATACATGATAATTGGGATATAAAACCTTTAAAATTATCTGATTCGGAGAAGTATATTGAAGATATAAACTACATTTCACTTGCGAGAACAGGTTTTATACACGCATGGGAATCTAATTTATTCTTTGAAGAAGCATGCCAACTCATCGTTAATGCTATTAGACTTTTCCAACGTGGATATTATGACTGCGCCTTTTATTCTTTGAGGCAGTCTATAGAAACATCTATCGGAATTATCTATTTAACCGCAAATCCCGATAAAGAAAACGAATGGAAAATGCTTTGTGATGGCTTTGATTCCGGAGCTATGTCTAAGTGGCTACGAGAGTACGAACCCACATTCATGGATGTTAGGAACAAAATGTCCAAATACTTTGACAATATACGCAATATACAATTAAAATTAAATAAATATGTTCACAAACAGGGATTTGCATCGTTTTATAAAGTAACAAATAATCCGATTATATCTCAACAAAAAGAAGTTTCTGAAGATCAAATTCAAAACGATTTTAGAAGTTTCTTGAAAGTATGTATCGGAGCTGTGTCCATTTATAGACTAACTATAGATGCTCTACCAGTCGTTCTTATGGATGAGGATATTCGACATAGGACACCAGACTTAATAACAGAACCATACTCGCAGGAGTTTATTGATAAATACATAGGTAGTGAGAATCTAGAAGCCTTTAAAACAACAGAAATTTATAAAATTACTTATGAATCATTTCGTAGAAACGAAAAACAAAATGATGCCGTGTATGGTTTAATTCATTTTCAATATTACAATAGGAAAAAAAGGACTGATTATGAAGATCAGCTACATTTGTGCTCTTTTACGGACAAAGTTGTTATGTGTCTATGCAACATCTCTAACAAAATATCAAATGTGTTTGTTAACGGCATTCATTGGTATTCCTCTGATGTAAGATCAAACAACAAAGAAGAACCTATTACAATGGGCTTGTCTCATTTTAATAATATCTTTGTTAAGGATAATAATGATTATAACCAATGCTATCACAACGTATTCCTATCACGCTGTCAAATAAACGAAAACTATACATATTTTGAGCATAATGAGAAACTTGACGAGAACGAAATAGAGTGTGTAAGACATGTAGCCACTCAACTATCAAAATTAGAGAGCGAAATAAATAAATATCTTTCATCTTTAATTAACAATAATTTAAATCAAGATGAGAAATAAAATTTCGGGCGGAAACTGCATTTTTTTATCAGTTTCCGCCCGAATTAATTAGTTTCACTACCTATTCTCTTACTTCGCCACTATATCATAAAGAGTTTTATAATCCTTCGCAACGTCATAGATATATCCATTGTCGCTGATAGCTTTAAAGTGGCGACGGGCACACTCAATCTTACTTTCTTCAGAGCCTCGGAGCTGACTATTCTCCAAGTCATTACCTTTAGACTCTGCTACAAAATAGACGTGTTTGACACTTCCTTCACGGAAGGCTACAGCCCAGTCGGGATTGTATTTGCCCATTGGCGTGTTGATATAGAAGCCATTTGGCAGCTTGGTATAGACAACCACGTCATCTTCGTGCTCCAGGGATTCCAAAGTGTCTTCTTAACTATTATATTCCTATAAAATCACTTAGCGGACGGATTCTGGCACGATACGTAGAAACTGTACAGAAACATATCACGTGCAAAGTCTAACGACAATTGTTTCGTCAAATCCAACGCTTTCAATGCTTTAATACTCTTGATCGGTATGGCTCGCTTGATCGTTTTATCCACTCCAGTATAGACATGCCGAAACGGATGCTGTTGTGCAATCAGTCCCCTCTCCACCGCACGATTATAAACCGCCCGCAAAATACGCATATAGAACGATATGGTGTTCATACAAATGCCCCGATTCTTCAGGTAGGCTTCATACAAAAGTAGGAGGTCGGATGTAATGCCAGAAAGCGGCAGGTCTTGGTTTTCTCTAAATATCATGAAACTTCTGAGCGCGGCAGTGTACGTCTCGGATATTCGCACTCTATTCAATTGCTTCAGTTGCGCTATGACACCTTGCATAAAGGTGAAAAAAAATGGTCCGTTTGTCATCTTGTTTTTTTTTCAACAAAGTTACCCATTAAACATCACACCCCCATACAAACAAAAGAAGAGGATGCCTCAGCACCCTCTTCTCACATATATCTCAATCTAAATTATTTATTATTCAATTGAGCATCTATCACTGCGATTGTCGTCATATTAACGATATCGCGTACAGAAGCCTCAACATCCAATACATGTACTGGCTTCTTAAGACCCATCTGAACAGGACCTACACTCTCGCACATTCCCATGCTCAACAACATTCTATAAGCGATGTTTGCTGAGTTCAAGTTAGGGAAGATCATCGTGTTCACATCCATACCGTCGATTGAACTGAATGGATATTTCTCATGACGAAGTTTCTTGTCCATTGCGAAGTTAACTTGCATCTCACCATCCACCAAGATCTCAGGATGATTCTTGTGAATCAACTCAACAGCCTCGTGTACTACACAAGGGTTTCCTGTAGAGTCTGCACCAAAATTAGAGTAAGACAACATCGCCATTACTGGATGTTCGTTGAACAACTTCACTGTCTGATTGGTCAAGTTAGCAATCTCTACCAATGTCTCTGCACTTGGAGAATCGTTCATCAATGTATCTGCCATGTAGAAGACACCCTTTGGAGTGTTTACGATGTTAAGAGCAGCTAAGTTGCTGATGTTCTCACGAAGACCAATAATATCAATAGCAGGCTTGATAGCCTCCATGTATTTGGTATAAGAACCAGTAATCATAGCGTCAGCCTCACCCATCTCAACCATCATAGCTCCGAAATAGTTGCGGTCATACATCTTCTCATTAGCCTCAGAATAGGTGTAACCCTTACGAGCTAACTTATCAGAAATGTATTTTGCATAACGGTTGCGACGAGACTCTTCTCTATCGTGACGAAGGTTGATGATCTCAATTCCTTCGATATCGATTCCGTTTTCATTTGCAATCTTAGCAATTCTCTCTTCATTACCCAAAAGGATAGGAATACAGATACCCTCTTTCTTAGCTGTTGATGCAGCTTGTAATGTATTAGGAGTATTAGCCTCTGTATAAACAACACGTTTAGGATTAGCCTTAGCAGCCTCAGTAAGAGAACCGATCAACGTGTTATCCAATCCCATACGAGCACGCAATTCTGCTTTATACTCATTCCAGTTAGTGATCTGCTTACGAGCAACACCAGAATCCATAGCTGCCTTAGCAACTGCTGGCGCTACAGTCTCCAACAAACGTGGGTCGAATGCAGTTGGGATGATATAATCAGGACCGAACTTCATCTTCTTGTTTCCATAAGCAATTGAAACTGCCTCTGGAACAGGTTGCTTAGCCAACTCTGCCAATGCACGAACAGCAGCCAACTTCATCTCTTCGTTGATGGCTTTTGCATGTGTATCCAATGCACCACGGAAGATGTATGGGAATCCTAACACATTGTTGATTTGGTTCGGATAATCAGAACGACCCGTACCAAAGATCAAATCAGGACGAGATGCTTTTGCATCTTCGTATGAAATTTCTGGAGTTGGATTAGCCAAAGCGAACACAATAGGGTTCTTTGCCATTGAGCGAACCATATCCTGACTCAACACATTACCCTTAGAAAGTCCTAAGAATACATCCGCATCTTTGATAGCCTCTTCCAATGTAGTGATGTCACGACTTGTAGCAAAAGGTTTCTTACGATCATTCAAGTCTGTTCTCTTAGTATTGATAACACCTTTAGAGTCACACATCACAATGTTCTCCAAACGTGCACCCAATGCCATATATAATTTAGTACAAGAATTAGCAGCGGCACCAGCACCATTAACAACAATCTTTACATCTTCAATCTTCTTGCCTACCAATGTCAACGCATTGACCAATGCAGCAGAAGAGATGATAGCTGTTCCATGTTGATCATCGTGCATCAAAGGAATATCCAATTCAGCCTTCAATCTGTCTTCAATCTCAAAACATTCAGGCGCTTTGATATCCTCCAAGTTGATTCCACCAAATGTAGGAGCGATAGCCTTTACTGTCTCACAGAACTTGTCTATGTTTTTCTCGTTGACCTCAATGTCAAACACATCAATATCAGCGAAAATCTTAAACAATAGACCCTTACCTTCCATTACGGGCTTTCCTGCTTCTGCACCTATATCACCAAGGCCCAACACTGCTGTACCATTTGAAATCACAGCTACAAGGTTTCCTTTTGCTGTGTAATCATACGATTTATGTTGGTCTTTTTGAATTTCCAAACATGGCTCAGCCACACCTGGAGAATATGCCAACGCCAAATCTCTCTGAGTTGCGGTTGGCTTGGTAGGAACTACTTGAATCTTTCCTGGTCTTCCTTCTGCGTGATATCTCAACGCATCTGATTTCTTTTTCTCGTCACTCATATAATCAGAATTTTATGTTTTTCAACATATTTTATAATCGGGTGCAAAGTTACAAATAAATTTCACAATATCATAACACATTGTCACTATTTTATTTACAGAAAAGACCATTACGCGAAAAAAAAGTCCAATTACGAGACAATATGTATACTTCTTACGCCTCATTGCTAACGCAAAACCTACCTCATATTTTATTTTATCATCACTTTCATAAAAAAAATTTGGACGCCCACATCAATGAACGTCCAAAGTTTATCATAAATAAAAGGCTATCCTTAATATTGTCGCGCACCGAATATGGTTGTCCCCAACCTGATGATCGTACTACCCTCCTCTATGGCAATGTGATAGTCGCCCGACATACCCATCGACAACTCACGGAACTGCGGTGCCACACTCTCCTTCATCGAACGATAGAAAGATGACAATGAGGCAAACTCACGCCTTACCTGTGATTCATCATCCGTGATAGAAGACATTCCCATGATGCCTACGACAGAGACATTTTTCAATGCATTCAGTCTACCACTCTCCAACAATTCTTTGGCTGAATCAAAATCGAAACCATACTTCGTCTCTTCCTGCGCCACATGAATCTCCAACAAGCATTCAACCACTCTGCCACACTTCTCCGCCTGCGTGTTTATAACGCCCAACAGCTTCTCCGTATCCACACTATGAATCAAACTGACGAATGGAACAATGTACTTCACCTTATTGGATTGCAGATGACCGATGAAATGCCACTCTATATCTGCTGGCAATATCTGTTGTTTCTGCATCAACTCCTGCACATGATTCTCACCAAACAGTCTTTGTCCCTCATTATATGCCTCCATGATGGACTCTGCTGGGTGAAATTTAGAGACTGCCAACAGGCGTACGCCCTCTGGCAAACTCTCTTTTATTTCTCGTATTCTTTGTGCAACCGACATCTTACTGACATTTAAACAACATCGAAAAAATAGAAGGATATCAAATCCTATTAATTTTCAGGCACAACATAACGGAAGATATCCATAATCGGAGTATCCGAAATGGTTACAATCTCCGTATCTGAAATAGTGTCCTTCAATCCCGTCTTCAAATTCTTCAACGCCTCCTCAAAATCATCCGCATGAACCAAAATCGTACTGTTGTACTTCTTTTCCTTTCCACTCACCTCATCGATTGTGATAAAAGAGACTTTGCATTTGTACCACTTGGATGCTTCTATATCCTCGCCAAATATTTCACTAATCTTCGCTTTACGAATACCTGAAACGGCAAACTCACCCGCATTGTAAAAAGGTGCCACCTCTTCATTCAACCTCGCTTCTGCCTCAGAAAATGACAAGGCATCCACCATGTATGTATCCGTAATCTTCTTTTTCTTACCTGTAGATTCCTCTACCTGATCATGACTAACTTTGCACTCAAAAAAATTCATAACTTACCTATTTGCTATAATCATTTGACTTCGGTGGTTTCTATAAGTAACACACCACAGTTTATGTGACAAAATTATATCAAAAGAGTGAATCGGCAAATCTCAATTTTATTTTTTTCACCCATCGTCCCAAAATAGTTATAGAACATATGATGAGTTCTATAAATTCACCGTTTAAATAAAAATCCATACCAAACAAATCCACAGAACCTACCTATAATACATATTATACACATTGTTGTCATCTTCCCTACCTCAACGTTATATTTATTATCAATTTTTTGACACAATATCAAACATTGCTCTTTTCTGATGAAAGTGTGCACTTTTTTACACAAAACATACTCATTTGTGTAATATTCATCTTATATTTGCACAAAATTAACCAAAGTGAGTAATCACGTAATAAAAAAATAATGGAGAACTGTTTCATCGAGTGCTTCGAGCAGGCAATCAAAGAGAATTGGGATTTAATGGCAATGACCAATTACATCACCAAGCAAAATTATACTTATAAGCAAGTAGCAGAAGAGATCATTCGTCTTCATACATTATTTAAAGAGCTTAACATTACGCAAGAGGATAAGATTGCTTTAGTAGGTCGAAACACCCCTGAATGGGCCATCACATTTTTGGCAACAATAACGTATGGTGCTGTCATTGTACCTATTCTTCAAGACTTTCATCCTAACGACATCCAACACATTGTAAACCACTCGGATTCCAAGTTGTTGTTCGTAAGTGATAACTTGTGGGAGAATCTCACAGAAGAGAGTCTTCAGAATATTAGAGGTGTCTTCTCCATCACTGATTTTCGATGCATCTATCAAGCTCAGGGAGAAAGCATACAGATGACGATGAAACATTTAGACTCTATCGTAGCGCAACAACATCCGAATGGAGTCACCAAAGAGAATTTAAAATTTGCAGAAAAAGATGCGAGCGAAATGGCTGTGCTAAACTATACATCAGGCACCACTGGATTCAGCAAAGGCGTGATGTTATCAGGGCACAATTTCTGCTGCATGATAGATTACGCAAAGCAACATACAAACCTTGTTGGAAAGGGGTACAGAATATTATCTTTTTTACCATTGGCTCACGCCTACGGATGCACCTTTGATTTCATTGCGCAATTCGCAGCAGGAGGTCACATCACGTTCCTCACTCGTCTTCCGAGTCCTAAAGTGTTATTGAAAGCCATGGAGGAGGTGAAGCCAGACTCTATCTTTACTGTTCCTCTTGTCATCGAGAAGATTTATAAAAACAATATACTTCCAATGCTTAACAAACGATCCATCAAAGTGGCAACAAGCATTCCGCTTATTTCCAACAGAATCTATGCTGAGATTCGGAACAAGCTGGTCAATGTATTTGGTGGAGCATTTAGAAGCATCGTGATTGGAGGTGCCCCATTCAACCGTGAAGTGGAGGATTTCTTAACCAAGATCAATTTCCCATTTGCCGTAGGATATGGAATGACGGAGTGTACTCCTCTCATCAGTTTTGAGCCCAATAATTATGTACCTCATTCTGTAGGAAAGCCCATCAACGGCTGTGAAGTGAAAATCGACTCACCAGACCCACGCAACACTCCTGGAGAAATTCTTGTAAAGGGAAGAAACGTCATGCTAGGTTATTACAAGAACGAAGAGGCCACCAGAAATGTTTTCACTGAGGATGGTTGGTTGAAAACAGGTGATATGGGTGTGATCGACGAAAATCAAAATATATTTATAAAAGGTCGTTCCAAAACAATGATACTCACCTCATCCGGACAAAACGTATATCCCGAGGAGATAGAGGCAAAAATCAACAACCTTCCATTTGTTTCTGAGAGCATTGTTATCCAAAGCGATGATAAGATTGTGGCACTGGTTTACCCTGATTATGCAGCAATGGACGAGATGCACATCGAACCAAAGGATCTGACTTCAATATTCGAAGAACATAAAAAGACGATCAATGCAAATTTGGCTGCATACGAGCAAATAAAGGAGTTTAGAATGCATCCAACAGAGTTTGAAAAGACTCCCAAAAAGAGCATTAAACGTTATTTGTACGAGAAATGAAATCGGACAGACCACCGTTTTCTCTAAATATGTCAGTTAATTATTGTTAAAAATCGACAAATTGCAAAAAACAGAATATCAGGCATATAATTAAGGTCTTTTGTCATTTTATCGCCACTTTTTATTGGTACATTAAAAGAACATTTGTATTTTTATCCCCCGAAAAAATACAGAAAGTTAATGGACCAGAATAATTACGTTAAATACTTTGAAAACTCTTTCAAAGAAAATTGGGAGCTCCCAGCTCTAACAGACTATGTAACAAAAGCAAGTTTCACCTACGGAGAAGTAGCAGAACAAGTTGCAAGACTTCATATATTATTCTCTGAATTAGGCATTCGGAAAGATGATAAGATAGCCATTGTTGGAAATAACAATCATATATGGGCTATCACTTTTTTTGCTGTTGAAACGTATGGTGCTGTGGCAGTTCCAATTCTCAAAGACTTCCATGCTGATGACATTCAACATATCATCAACCATTCTGATTCTGTTCTCCTATTTTTATCAGATAACATTTGGGAAAATATTGACGAGTCTAAATTACCTAATATAAGAGGTATCTTCTCTATGACTGACTTCCGTTGTATATATCAAGGACCAGGAGAGACGATTCAGAAGACAATCAAGACGTTGGATGAGAAATTCAAAGAAAAATATCCAAACGGATTCCATAAAGAGGATGTTTCTTACGACGAGAAGGATAACGAAGAACTTGTTATGATCAGCTACACATCTGGAACTACCGGTTTCAGTAAAGGTGTGATGATTTCTGGTAAGAACTTCAGTGCAAACATTTCATTTGCCTTAAAATCAGATCAAGCAAAAAGAGGATTCAACATTCTTTCCATGCTACCATTAGCCCATGCGTATGGACTATTGGGTGAAATCTTAGCGCAAATATCTGCTGGTTCTCATATTCACTTCCTCAACAGACTTCCTTCTCCTAAGATTCTAATCAAGGCCATGTCTGACGTGAGACCAAACTCCATCTTCTTGGTACCATTGGTTTTGGAAAAGATTTACAAGAATCAAATCCTACCAACTATCAACAAGACATCCATGAAGGTGGCTCTAAATATTCCAGGACTTAACACTAAGATTTATTCTGAAATCAGAAAGAAACTAGTCGATACTTTTGGAGGTCAATTCAAAGCGTTGGTATTGGGAGGTGCTCCTTTGAACGCTGAGACAGCTGCATTCATGGACAAAATCAAATTCCCTTATGTGTGTGGCTATGGAATGACGGAGTGTGCACCATTGGTTGCTTTCGCTCAATTGGAAGAGTTCGTTTCAGGTTCAGCAGGAAAACTACTTCCATGCTTGCAAGTAAAGGTATTATCCGACGATCCATACAAGATTCCTGGAGAGCTTCTCATCAAGGGAGATTGCGTGATGATGGGATACTACAAAAATCCAGAAGCCACAGCAGCTACCATAGACGAAGAGGGATGGCTCCACACTGGAGATATGGGTATTATCGATGAGAAAAACAACATCTTCATCAAAGGAAGATGCAAAAATATGTTGCTAGGTCCTTCCGGACAGAACATCTATCCAGAAGCCATCGAGGCAAAACTTTCCAATATGCCATTCGTATCAGAATGTATTGTCACACAAAAAGACAACAAGCTTATCGCACTTGTTTATCCTGACTATGCAGCCATGGATGAGAGTCATATTGAAAAGGAGCAATTGGATGTAATCATGGAGCAAAACAGAGTCAATCTCAACAAAGACTTGGCTGCCTATGAAGCCATCACAAAAATTATCATACATAATAGCGAATTTGAGAAGACTCCTAAGAAGAGTATCAAGCGTTATTTGTATGAAAATCTCGCATAGTGTTGTATGTTTTGATAGGAAAAAAAGATTTTTTCGTTCATTTTGACAAAAATTTCGAATCTTTTCATTTCAAATATTGCCCTATAAAAGAGGTTTTTTCGCATTTTTTATATTTTTTTTACATTACTCCGAAAAAAAACGGAAAAATGGAATGTCAATTGAGAAATTAAATATAATTTTGTGCATCGAAAAAAAGAAAGTAACGTTGTTTAATTTATTTATATAAAAAAATGAAAAAAGTAGTTTTATTATTCGCTGTTGCTTTGGCATTTGCTTCTTGCAGCAACTGTAAAAATGACCAACAACAAGAAGCAGCTGCTGTTGCTGATTCAGTAATCGAAACTGTAGACACTACTGTTGCTACTGTTGTTGATTCAACTGTTGCTACTGTTGATTCTGTTGTTGCTAGCATCGAGAACGCAGTAGAGGCTGGTAAAGAAGTTGCTGAAACAGTTAAAGAAGCTGTAGAGGAAGCTAAATAATTCCCCTGCGAATTCGAATAAAAAAGGTCATCGGATGATGACCTTTTTTGTTTTTATGGGTTCTAAAATAAAAACTTAACTTCTAACTGATTACTCCCCAATTTTGTTTCTCCTTCATTCTCTGTTGCAATCTCAAATTAATCAACCTGTTCTTTTCCAACATCAAATCAGGATCTTCATCTAACACCATTCTGGCTACATCTCTCGAGAATTGAACAATCTGTCCATCCGTTGCCAAATTAGTAATTTTCAAATTCAACGCCACCCCACTCTGTTGCGTTCCCTCTATATCTCCTGGGCCACGCATTTTTAAATCCACCTCTGATATTTCAAAGCCATCATTGGTTCGGACCATCACATCCATTCTCTGTCGACTCTCCTTCGAAAGTTTTACGGATGTCATCAAAACACAATAAGACTGGTCGGCTCCTCGTCCCACTCGTCCACGCAACTGATGCAACTGAGAGAGTCCAAAACGCTCCGCACTCTCAATCATCATCACCGACGCATTCGGAACATTCACACCCACCTCAATCACTGTCGTCGCCACCAACACATTCATCCTTCCCGAAACAAACTCTTGCATGACAGCATCCTTCTCGGCAGGTTTCATCTTACCATGAACCATTCCTATGTGATACATTGGTTCTGGGAAAACATGCTGTAATTTTGCATATCCTGATTCCAAATTCTCATAATCAGACTTTTCCGACTCTTGAATCATCGGATAGACAATATATATTTGCCTGCCCTTGGCTATTTCACCCTTCATGAATTCATAGATATCAGCACGCTTAGTATCAAATCGATGAACTGTTCGAATAGGTTTTCTTCCTGGTGGTAACTGATCGATAACTGAAACATCCAAATCTCCGTACAGCGTCATCGCCAACGTTCTTGGAATAGGTGTTGCGGTCATTACCAACACATGAGGAGGCTGTACATTCTTAGCCCATAATCTGGCCCTCTGAGCTACACCAAAACGATGTTGCTCATCAATCACCGCCATACCTAGGTTTTTAAAGACCACACCATCTTCTATCAATGCATGTGTTCCAATCAATATTTGAATCTCCCCCTCCGCCAACAAAGGCAAAATCTGTTCTCTCTCTTTCTTCTTTGTCGAACCAGTCAGCAATACAATGGAGACCCCTAAAGGAGACAACATCTGTGAAAGGGATTCATAGTGTTGAGTAGCTAATATCTCCGTTGGTGCCATCATGCATGCCTGATAACCATTGTCCAAAGCCATCAGCATCGTCATCAACGCAACCAAAGTCTTTCCACTTCCCACATCGCCCTGCAACAAACGATTCATCTGTCTACCACTTCCCACGTCTGCTCGTATCTCTCGTATCACTCGCTTCTGCGCAGCCGTCAGTTCAAATGGCAAATGTTCTTTATAAAATGTATTGAAATAGTAGCCTATCTGTTCAAACTGCATACCCTTGAAGCGCTGCGAGCGAATCTTCGAACTGCGAAGCATTTCAATCTGAATGAAAAACAACTCCTCGAATTTCAATCGAAATTGTGCTAGCCGAAGGGTATCCAAATCCTTAGGGAAATGAATCGTCAGCAAAGCATCATGCAACGGCATCAGATGATGTTCCTGAATCAGATAGTTTGGCAACACCTCATCTATGCGTTCGTTGCCCAACGAATGAATAATTTCCAACTCCAACTTCTGTATGGACTTTGAGTTGAGGAAACTACTCTTCATCTTCTCACTTGTATTATACAAGCCCTGCAAACCGCCCAAGGATAGTTTTGATCTCGCCTCCGCTATGGTCTCCATCTCTGGATGAACAATACTCACTTTACCTGCAAAGAAAGAGGGCTTACCGAAAGCCACAAACTCATGACCTTCTTTATAGGTATCCATCACATATTGTGTTCCTTTAAACCATAGTAATTCCATAGCCGAAACTCCATCAGAGAAGATGGCCGTCACACGTTGCTTACGTCCGGTTCCTACCAACGTCATCTTCAGAATACGACCTCTAATCTGCACATAAGATGAGGTCTCATTCAATTCCGAGATGGCATAGAATCTGCTTTTGTCAATGTATCTGTATGGAAAATAATAAAGCAAATCGGCATAGGTGGTAACCCCAATCTCCTTTTTCAGTAGATCAGAACGCTTGGGACCAACACCATGCAAATAAGTTATATCTTTTTCGGAAAGGTTCATCAGACTAAAACAGTGGCTAATTTCAAATCATACGTAGTGGTTATTTTGATATTCTCACGATTTCCCTGCACCATACTCACCGCATGTCCTGCTGCTTCCACAACAGAGGCATCATCTGTAAACGAATCTCTGTAATCCAGCAGATATGAATGTTTCAAAACTTCATAAGTGAATGTCTGTGGCGTTTGGACTAACTTAAAGTCGCTACGATTACGAGCCTCACTCCGATTACCGACCACCTCTCTCAATGAATCGATACAATCTATCACAGGGATGACAGCGCCTAGTTGGGCTGCTTTATCAAAAGTCTCCGCTATAGTCTCCACCGATACGAATGGGCGTACACCATCATGCACAGCCACCAAATCATCTGGAGCGCAAGAGATCGACATTAAACCGTTTTTTACAGAATGATAACGAGTCTCACCACCAGCCACCAATGCATGAGGCGTCTGATAGTTATACTGTTTACAGAGGTCATTCCAATAACTAAAATGGCCTTGCGGCAACACCAGGACAATTTGAATTTGAGGATCATACTCAAAAAAACGATCCAGGGTTCTCATCAAAATAGGTTTATTCGCGACAGGAAGGAATTGTTTGGGAATATCACCGCCCATACGCAATCCTTTTCCTCCAGCAACTATAATAACAAATTTCCGCATATACATTTCTATTGTTAAGCCATATAAACACGAAGACGAGTGATTATACGGTCGTCAATGCAAAGATATAAGATTAATTGGCAACTATCAATTTTTAGAATGAATTGAGACGAAAACAGAGAAATTTTTCAATGATCTAGGGAAGAGAAAAACAAAAGGCGGTTTTCATACCGCCTTCTGTCTGTTTATTTATAATGAAAAAGTACCCAATAATAGGCACTAAGACATTTTTAATCAAAATGCATTGATGATACCGCAGAAATCTTCTACCTTCAAAGAAGCGCCACCGATCAAACCACCGTCGATATCTGGTTTAGCGAACAATTCAGGAGCGTTAGAAGCTTTACAAGAACCACCATAAAGAATAGAAGTGTTCTCAGCTACCTCTTTACCATATTTGTCAGCTACACAAGAACGGATGTAAGCGTGGATTTCCTCTGCTTGATCAGCAGTAGCAGTCTTACCAGTTCCGATTGCCCAGATTGGCTCGTATGCGATAGTAATCTTAGCGAAGTCCTCTGCAGACAAGTTGAATACAGAACCTTCCAACTCAGCCTTAACAACAGCGTTTTGCTTGTTAGCCTCACGCTCTGCCAAACTTTCACCGATACAGAAGATAACCTTCAAACCATTCTTCAAAGCCAAAAGAACTTTCTCTTTCAAGATCTCTGGAGTCTCATGATAATATTCACGACGCTCTGAGTGACCCAAGATAACGTACTCTGCACCTGTTGATTTTACCATTGCTGCTGAAACTTCACCAGTATATGCACCAGACTCTTTGTCAGCACAGTTCTCTGCAGATACAGCGATCACCTTAGTATCAATGGCAGCAGCCACACTTGCTAAGTGAATGAATGGAGTACCGATAATTACATCGCAATTCAATTTCTTACCTTTCAAAGCAGCGTCCAAGCCCTTTGCCAACTCAAGACCTTCTTGAAGAGTCTTGTTCATTTTCCAGTTTCCTGCTACAATATTCTTTCTCATTGTACTTGAAATTTTAAAATATTTATAATCAAATTTTTAATCTCCTAATCAATTTTCTTTTCCCAACTTAAATTTGTCGGCAAAATTCGCAACCACCTTATCAATTGCGAATACACCCAAAAGCACACCTAAGAACAACAAAGATGAAAGCAAAACGACGCGACGATCGTTAGGTTGTTGTATCTGTCCACGTGGTGAGTTTTCCAAAGGTTCCGTAAAGGTAGGCATATTCTTGTTACTCCACTTATTGATAACAACGCCATTCTTAATCAAAACCAATCCAGGGTTCGAGCGAACGATTGTCTTTAGAGTAATCTCATCCGTATTCACAATAGGATATTCCACGCCACCCATCTCCACTTTATATTCAAGCATCTCTTTTGTATTCAAACCAGTGGCAGTCAAGCAATAGAACTTATAGTCATTCTGCAGACAATAGTCATAGATGGCTTTTATCTCTTTACGTTTGTTAGTTGATGCTTTCTCTACGCGATATGAGATCAAAAGGAACGTATAACCAGGATTAGCCAACACATCCTCCGTTATATCCCCATCATCAGGGTGCTCCATGGTGAAATCATGAATAGGTGGTTCATATCCCTTCTTCTCTATTTCATTTTTGGTATCCACATATTTCCATGATTTATCATCTTTCGGATAATTATCCAACGAGAATTCTTCTGTTTTACCATCTTTTTCATAAATCAGTACTGTTTTATACTTATCCGACAGCAAATCGAAGATGCGTTGTGCATAGTCTTCTGCTTCTCTATCATTATCCGCCATGTATTTGGTTAGGATCTCCTTCACCGATTTCTCTGGCAAATGGAACTGAGGTTGGCAAACTGCCTCGAGACATGCATCTTGAGTAAGTGTACCATCAGACAACTTCGTAAGTTGATCTGCCACATATTCTATATCCTCATCACGACCAGGCATTTTCATGGCCTCAATAATGTTTGTACCATTTTTATATGGACGGAAATCAATGATTGGCAAATTGATATAACAATAGATAGATATCATGATAGAAAAGCCTCCTGCACAGATGGCAATGATCCACTCTGTTCGTTGAGTGAACAACTTAGGACTGTACTTATGCCATAACAGGATTAAGACGGCTAAACATGAAAACAGAATATTTTTCCAGAACGTCTGCCAATTGGTTAGAACAAGGGCATCTCCAAAGCATCCGCAATCCGACACAGGGTCAGTCAATGCGATCCATAGCGTCAATGGCGTCATTACAGCCAACAGAAGAATGGTCAAAATAGACGTATGTTTTAGATTAGCACCCAATAGAAGGCAGACACCCAATAGAAATTCAAAAGCAGCCAATAGAATTCCAGCCACTAATGCTACAGAGGCAAAACTCTCCAAGCCCATAGCTGACAAATAATCTTGTATTTTATAATTGGATCCTAATGGATCTACAGCTTTTGCATATCCAGAAAATATAAAAACTATACCCAAAAATATTCTAGCGATAACAACACTTATCTTCTTCATTTTATCATCACTAATACTCATATCTCTCTATATTAAATTTAACACCTACAAAAATACGAAAATATACAATACACTTTAGGAGGCTCCAATAAATTATAACATACTATTTATGTTTACACAGTGAATTTTTATAGAACTCACCTTTATTGGTTATACATATCCTTATTGTAGAAAGCGAGAACTTCCTGAATGGCATCATAGGCCATTCGTGCGGGCGACTCTGCGTTCAGATCCATTGCCTGTTGATAGGCATTCAACGCAAACTCCCAATTCTCCTGCCTGCGATAGGCATTTCCCAACAAGAAATAGGCCTCGTCTGATTCGGGATGTGCGGATATATATTCCTTAAAATCTTGAATCAACGTCTCAGAAACACCTTCTGTCAATCTGTTTTTCAAAACGGATAGCTCCATATTAGTTTTGTAATTTTACACGATAATGACAACGCACCTTTCCTTTCGCCATATTGGACAATTTTCCTTTGTTCATTTGGCGACGTATAGGCGATATATGGTCTATGAACACATGTCCTTGTAGATGGTCATATTCATGTTGAACAACCCTTGCCTGAAAATGCTCGTAAACATCCTCACAAGGCTCAAATTGTTCATTCAGATACTTAATTCGGATCTTCACTGGTCGTTTTACCGACTCTGATATGCCAGGCAAACTAAGACAGCCTTCGTTATACGTCTCCAACTCCTCACTCTCCTCCACTATCTGTGGATTGATGAATGCTTTCTTAAAGCCCTTACACTCAGGATAATCCTCTGACAACTGATCCGCATCTACAACAAATAAACGTATGGGTAAACCGATCTGTGGTGCAGCCAAGCCTACTCCATCCGCATTATACATCGTTTCAAACATATCTGCAATCAGTTTAGTTATCTCAGGATATGAACTGTCAATCTCCTTTGTCTCCTGTCTTAGCACAGGACTTCCATAAAGCACAATTGGATAAATCATTATTGAAATTTTAAATTGTTTTTCGACTCCATATACGACTGTAGGATAATTGTCGCACTCACTTCATCCACCAACGCCTTGTTCTGTCGATCCTTCTTCTTCAATCCCCCCTCCAACATCGTGCGATGGGCTATCACCGACGTAAAACGCTCATCATACATCTCTATCGGAATCGTAGGAAATCGTTTCCTCAGTCCTGCCACAAAAGGCTTGATGTATTTCATCGATTCTGACTCTTCATTTTTCATGGTTTTAGGCAATCCAACCACAAACTTATCCACCGTCTCCTTGGCAAGATAATCTGTCAAAAATTGGTACACATCACCACTCGCAACGGTAGTCAACCCGTTGGCTATAATCTGCAACGGATCCGTCACTGCAATACCAACCCGTTTCCGACCAAAATCGATGGCTAACAATCTTCCCATATCTTTTGCAAAGATAACTAAAAAACACCATCCTTAAAAATAACTTTCTAACAAAAAATCAAGGTGGATAGGCAACAAAAAGCTATCTTTGCATAAAATTTCAAAATCAGATTAAAATGCCATTAAATATACCTATAGATTTACCCGCTATTAAGGCTTTAGAGAAAGAGAATATCTTCGTTAAAGATAGCAACTCTGCTTCCCATCAGGACATCAGACCGCTAAAAATTATCATTCTCAACCTAATGCCTCTAAAAATCACTACCGAAACTGATTTAGTACGCCTTTTGTCCAACTCTCCTCTTCAAATCGAATTGGAGTTTATGAAAATCAAAAGTCATACTTCTAAAAACACGCCCATAGAACACATGAAAATGTTCTACAAGGATTTTGAGATTGTCAAAGAAAACCGATATGATGGCATGATTATCACAGGAGCTCCTCTCGAACACATGGACTATGAAGAGGTCTCTTATTGGAACGAAATCACAGAAATTTTCGAATGGAGTAAGACACATGTATATTCCACCGTCTACATCTGCTGGGCAGCTCAGGCAGGATTATACTATCACTACAACATTCCTAAATATAAGCTGGACAAAAAAATGTTCGGAATCTTCAAACATACGGCATTGGATCCTAAAAATCCTATATTCAGAGGATTCGACGATGAGTTTTTTGTTCCTCATAGCAGACACACAGAAGTTAGAAAAGAGGATATCCTTAAAAATCCGGCACTGAAACTTTTATCTGAGTCTCCTGAAGCGGGTGTCTACATGGTTCAGGCTAAAAAAGGAAGAGAAATTTATATCATGGGGCACTCTGAATATGCGCCCAACACGCTTAAAGATGAATATGTACGCGATAAAGAGAAAGGTCTGGACATTGATATTCCTAAAAACTACTTTGAAAATGACGACCCTAAAAAGAAACCTATCGTTCGTTGGAGAAGTCACGCCAACCTTCTATTTGTCAATTGGTTGAACTATTTCGTATATCAAAGTACTCCTTACGATATCAACAAAATCAAGTAGTCTCTATCCATGAGAATGATTGAACTACTTTCTCCCGCTAAAACTGCCGAACACGGTATCGAAGCCATCAACCATGGGGCTGATGCTGTTTATATCGGTGCTCCTCAGTTCAGCGCTCGTGCTAATGCTTCTAACTCCATCAACGAGATCGAAAGATTAGTCTCCTACGCTCATAAGTATTATGCAAAGGTGTACGTTGCCCTCAACACGATACTCACTGATGAGGAACTTGGCCAAACCGAACGCATCATCCATCAACTATACAACATCGGTACAGATGCTCTCATCATACAGGATCTGGGCATACTAGAACTAAATATTCCGCCCATCGCTATCCATGCTAGTACACAAATGGATAACAGAAGCGTCGAAAAAGTAAAATTTCTCGAACAGGCAGGTTTCGAACAAGTGGTACTCGCCAGAGAACTGACTATAGATCAAATCAAAGAAATCCATAGTCAAACAAACGTGCGTCTTGAAGGTTTTGTTCACGGTGCTCTATGCGTTAGCTATAGCGGTCAATGTTACCTAAGTCAAAGCCTATGCGGAAGAAGTGCCAACAGAGGCGTTTGCGCTCAAATGTGCAGACTTCCCTACTCTCTTATCGATGGCAAAGGAGATGTGCTCGTCAAAGATAAGTTTCTACTCTCTTTGAAAGACTTCAACCTATCTAACTACTTAAAAGAACTAATAGATGCGGGAATCACTTCCCTTAAAATAGAAGGTAGACTGAAAGACATCAACTACGTTAAAAACGTCACAGCCTACTACCGACAGCAATTAGACAATCTGCTAAACGGGAAGACTCAATACCAACAAGCCAGTTCGGGAAAATGCACTTACACGTTTACTCCCAACATCGAAAAGAGCTTTCACAGAGGTTCCACCGACTATTTTCTGCACGGAAGAAACCACAACATATTTTCATTCGACACGCCTAAATCATTAGGCGAAGTGATTGGGAAAGTGACACAAAGCAATGCCCGTTCCATTACAATAGAAACCAAACAAACATTGAATAATGGAGATGGGTTCTGTTATCTAAATACTGATGGTCAATTTTACGGTTTTAAAGCCAACACTGCAGAAGGGAATCGAATCACACCTGCCGAACGTGTTTTCATAAAGCCTGGCACCTTGCTGTACCGAAACTTTGACCAACACTTCGAATCACTTCTATCCAAGAAATCCGCAGAAAGGAAAATCAGAGCTGCCATTGTCGTTAAGGAGACGGAGGATGGCATTCAATTCATCCTATCAGACGAGGACAAACAGACGTCCGAATACACGTTGCATGACAAGTTAGAGGAAGCCAACCAACCAGAGAAACAGTTGGCAAACATACAACGGACTCTCAGCAAAAGCGGCGACACCTCTTTTGAGATTGAAAAGGTGGATGTAGAGACTTCCAAAATCTATTTTATTCCAGCTTCCACATTGGCAGAGATCCGAAGAGAATTGATTGACCAATTGGAGAGGAGAAGAGAAGGAAACAGGCAAAGAAGTCCACGAAAGATTCGAGAGACACATCATGCATATATTCAGGAGAGTCTGGACTATCGAGGAAATGTACACAATCAAAAGGCGAAGGAGTTCTATCAAAAACATCAAGTAAGTTCGATAGATGATTCGTTTGAAAAGAAAGAGCCTGCAGGAGCTGAATTAATGAGATGCAAGCATTGTATCAAGTATGCACTAGGATATTGTACAAAAGAGAATGGAAAACGACTGAACGAGCCACTCTATTTGGTGACGAACACACAAAAGAAGATTCAACTTCACTTCGATTGTAAAAATTGCGAGATGGTTCTAAAAAAATTATAGTAACGCGTTTCTCAAAGAGAAAGAAACAGTTTCAACCACATAAGAATCAAAAGTTTACCACTCAAATCACGCCTATTTCAAAGAGAATCTTATTGGCAGTGTAAAATAAGAACGAACCGCTTTCCCATTAATCGTTGCAGGGTTCCAATATTTCATCAGGGAGATAATGCGTAAAGCTTCTTTATCGAGCGACGAACCTGCAGAACGTGCTATTTTGACATCCGAGACAGATCCATCGGCATTCACAACAAAGTTCACAAATACAACGCCTTGCAATGAGTTCATTAGAGCATCTTCAGGATATTGAATGTTCTTTTTAAGAAATTCTATCATATTAGGATAGCTAGCCGCCTGTTGCACCCTACTACTACTATAAATCTTATTCTCATCAATCTTCTCATCATCCTCGTATTCATTATATTCCTGACCGTTTTTGATAATTCCAGAAGCCGTGGTAGCACCCGAAATTGAATCCTGAGCATTTGTCCAACAAAAGGAAAATGCCAAAACTATTAACCAACCCAATCGCTTCATAATTATACTGTTTTAGTTAGTCGTTAAAAATGACACTCTCTCTATTTTAACGATAAACACGTGCCTTTATTTTGTAGAATGTTCTCATCTCAAATAAATCATTCTTAAACAACACCTTCCAGACGATAAAATCCTTTTCAAAAACATATTAAACAAACAGAAAACAAGTAAATTTTGCGATGTACAACCCTCTTCTCATTTTTTTTGAAATTTTTCGATGAATATATTTGTCATATTAAAATTTAAACATACCTTTGTAACATGGTTGTGAAACCCCTTTCAATATAAGATTTTATGGTTTTCTAGAAAGCAAGTCTTACAATAGTAGGGCTTGTTTTTTTATATATAAGAGGTTTTTACATTTGTAAAAAAAAGGGAAATACGAATTTCGTATCTCCCCTTTTAAGCCTATAAAGCAGATTTCTACCTACTGAGTTTCAATCCATTCTCCTTATTACTTAGAAGCGATCAACTCCACCTCTATCAATGCATTTTTTGGAAGAGAGCAAACAGCAACGCATGAACGAGCAGGAGCATTTTCCTTAAAATACTCAGCATAGATAGCATTTACAGTAGCGAAATCATCCATATTTTTCAAGAAGACAGTTGTTTTAACCACATCGTCAAAAGAGAAGCCAGACTCAGACAATAAGTTTTGCAAGTTAATCATCACCTGACGAGTTTGGACATCGATGGAGTTTTCGACCATTAGACCAGTTTCTGGATTGATAGCAATTTGACCAGAAGTATACAATGTATTGTTCATCAAGATAGCTTGACTATAGGGTCCCACAGCCTGAGGACATTTAGGTGTTGAAATTTTCTTTTTCATAAATATAACATTGAATAAATTAAAAAAGGGAGAGAATAAAAATCTCTCCCTTTCAAAGTATAACAATCAGATTAATTTTATTTTCTTTGATTAGCTGTATAATTAATCTTTAGTGCACGAGCATTTCTAAGTTCTTGTTTCACATCAGTCACGATACCCATTTTAGTCTCTTTATCGACTTTCAGTGCAACAATCATCTTATCGCGATCTTTTTCTGGCATAGCCTCTCTCTTCTGAGAAATATAAACACCTACTTCAGAAGAAGATTTAGCAAATGCATCGTCCAACTGGATACGAGAACTAACACCATGGTTTTTCTGTTCATTCTGTCTAGGAATACCTATATAAACATATTGTACCAAAGATTTCTTCTCCAATTTGGTTAACTCAGTAGCCGTTGGCAATTCGCACATAATCCTACTAGTTACTTCTTTTTTAGAGGCAGTAGCCATAAAGAAGAACAACAGCATGAATATGATATCTGGCAAAGAAGATGTACCAATTGCTGGTAATTTTTTGCCTCCTCCTTTTCTAAATTTAGCCATTTCTGTCCTCCTTCTTAATTTTGTCCGTAATTTTTAGGCTCAGCCTCAGAAATACGCTGAGGGTAATAAGTCTGTACAGCCTTTTGCTCGAGCGAGTCCAAATCTAAGTAAGTTTTCTGGAACTTTTCTCTAGACAACTCTTCACGAAGTTCATTATAAGCCGCCACTAAATTATTTTGAACATCCAGATAGGCTTGATATGAAGTACCACGGTCATTCTGTAGAGAGATGACGTGATCTTTCGTGATCATTTGTGTACCCAATAGCGGAATTTCAACTGGTTTTTTAACCGGCAAAGATTCGCTATTATATGGGTTTGCAATAAATTCTTTGGCTTTGTCCTTCAATCTATCAACATTCATGACTTCTCCGTTAACCATCAACATATCCTTACTATTGATAAGGATCTGCATGACGTTACGTCTGTTGACCTCAACATCTTCAATATTTTGTTTTTTATTGATTGGTTCAGGGAGTTTACGAGACAAACCCTGATTTGTAGACATTGAAGTTGCGACCAAGAAGAAAATCAGCAGCAAGAAGGAAATGTCCGCCATTGAACTTGCATTAATTTCTTGTACTTCTCTTTTTTTAGCCATAACTTAACTTTAGAATTTTTTAGCCAAAAAGCCAAAGAATGAAACGAATGCTGCTATACAAGCTAAAATCACAGAAGTAACGATACACATATTAGCTAAACTCATTTCTCCTGCTGTGATTGGATGTTCCAAACCAACGATAGTGTATGGAGTTGTATCTGCAGCAAGGTATGTTATCAATAAGATAACACCAAGCACACCTACAAATATAACTGGAACAAGAACCGATTTAGCATCGTAACTGACTTTTGAAGCAAAAGTCAATAAAGCAAAGCACAAAGTTGCCAAAGCAGCAATGATAACAAGTGCAAAAGCCCAATACATCAGCGTAGAAGTAAACACTGGAGTCGGGAACTGACCCGCTGGTGTACTTTCCATGCTTTCTCCTCCGAAGTAAAAGAATCCACACACAATTAGTGTGATCAACAGGAGGGCATATAATACATAACGAGAAATATTACTACTCATCTCTATACAAATTATTCATTGTTAGCCACTTCACTACTCTTAACTGTCTTGCCTGCATTGTGCTTAACAACAATATCCAAAAGTGAAATAGAAGAATCTTCCATCTCTGATGTCAAAGCTTCGATACGTGTCAAAATGAAGTTCAAGAATACTTGAAGAATCATAGCTACGATCAAACCGAACACTGTAGTCAACAATGCGACCTTGATACCTCCTGCAACGGCTGTTGCATTCATATCACCTAATTGTTGAATTCTATCGAATGCCTGGATCATACCGATTACAGTACCCATGAATCCCAACATAGGAGCCAATGCGATACACAATGAAATCCAAGTTACATTCTTCTCCAATGCTCCCATTTGAACACCACCGTAAGAAACAACTGTTTTCTCTACAACTTCTGGACCTTCCTCCAATCTTGACAATCCTTGATACAAGATAGAAGCAACTGGACCTCTTGTATTACGGCATTTATCCAATGCACCTTCTACATCGTCCTCATCCAAACAATCTTCGATATCTTCCAATAATTTCTTTGAGTTTACAGAAGCCAAGCTTAAGTATACAATACGCTCAATACATAGTGCCAAACCTAAGATCAAACACAATGCAACGAATGACATAAATCCTGCACCACCTTCAATGAACTTGTCTCTGATAGCTTTGAACATAGAAACTTCTGCAGGAGCAGCTCCTTGCTCAGCTACTGCATCTTGCTTCTTCTCTTCAGGCTTTGCTGTTTCCTGTGGTTGTTGTGCTGATTGGTCATCTACTTGTTCAGTTTCTGTAGAAGCTCCCTCCTCACTGCCAAATTCGTCTTGAGCCAAAACATTTGAAGTCAAACCAAATGTCATAGCTCCAAAAATTGCTAATGTTGCAAAAATTTTCTTCATTTTTTTAGTTATTAATTATTACTGATATTAATTATTTTATTTCCTATTATCGCGGAGAGAACGGGATTCGAACCCGTGATACGCTTTGGACGTATACACGCTTTCCAGGCGTGCCTCTTCAGCCACTCGAGCATCTCTCCTCTTCGTTTTTTTTCTCAATACTCGCTAGTACTCAAAAACGGGCGCAAATTACAAAAAAATTCGTTACCATAAAACGCTTTTTCAAAATAATTTTAAACAGAACTATAAAAACATTTCTGCCCATTTATCAAATCGCGCTATCGTTTCTTCACCGTACTTCTCCAACTTCCTTCTCGCTTGCTTCACATTCCTCTCTTCTCCCAAATGCGTTTTGGAAAAAAACTTGTCTGCAAAGCATATCACCTGCTCTTCTAAACTGATCGGCAACATCTCTCTATGTGGAACTGGCAAATCCTGCTCTATGATATACGACAACGATAACCCAGTACCCGTATGTCTCTCACACACTAACGCATGTCGAGGATACCCCTCCGCTTGCATCATCTCACTGCCTAAATAACCATGACAGATATATGGATAATCCCCATCACAATGCAAATCGGGGGCATACGTCTTACATATTCCTATGTCGTGAACCATCGCCGCCTCTTCTATAAACTGAACATCCAAATTCAAATCGGATCGTCGCGCAGCTATGCGTAACGCCATATCCGTGACATCCAATGAATGACTCATCAATATCTTATGTACTTCTGATGTTGGCTTATAATATTTTTCAATAATCGCTATCGGATCCATCCTGTTTTCCTTCGTTTGTTCTACAAAGGTAATCAGTTTTTCACGAATTAGCAAAACCTATAGGAAAAATCACTATTTTTGCTGAAATTTTTTTTATCATGGTTCTAATCGATACTCACTCTCATATCTACGAAGATGATTTCAACGACGACAGAGATGACGTCATCTCTCGCCTTCTTCAAAACAACGTAAAAAAGGTCCTACTCCCCAATATCGACCTTCCAAGCCTGCCCAAAATGCTCGCTCTCGAAGAACAAGACCCCGTGCTATTCTCGTCAATGAACGGTCTGCACCCCACTAGCGTCAAAGAGGACTACCGAGCTCAACTGGATGCTCTCTATCCTTCCTTCTCGCAACATAACTATTGCGCTGTCGGTGAAATCGGACTCGACTTCTACTGGGATAGAACCTTTGAAAAAGAACAAATCATTGCCTTCGAAGAACAAGTCGATTGGGCAATCCAAATGGACCTTCCCCTCGCTCTTCACGTTAGAAAAGCACTCCCTGAAATAATCGCCAGTCTGAAGAAATTTGACAAATGTAAACTTCATGGCGTATTTCACAGTTTCTCTGGCTCTTACGAGATGTCAAAGGAGATTGAACGATTGGGCGACTTCTATTTCGGAATCAACGGTGTTGTTACTTTTAAAAACGCAGGCGTCGCTGAAGTGGTGAAAAAACTACCCCTCGAACGAATTCTCCTAGAAACAGATTGTCCCTACCTCACTCCGGTTCCATTCCGTGGGAAAAGAAATGAAACGAGTTATGTCATCTACGTGGCTGAAAAAATAGCTTCTGTAAAAGAGATCTCTATTGATGATGTTGCGGACCAAACAACTCAAAACGCAAAAGATCTGTTCCGCATTTCCATCATCAAAGATTGAAACATCTCCTTCTGCCATTTATCTTGGATGGGTTTCATAAATCCCCCCTACAGCTATCTCCGTAGGGTAAAATGGCCAACGACAGGGTCCTTATCTGCAAGTTCTATCACATACCAGTAATCTGTCGTGGGCTGCGGGAATCCATTATATGTGCCATCCCACACAACCGCTTGATTGTGGTATTTCGCCATCACTTTCCCAAATCGATCGTATATCGTACAACTCAACACCGACGTCGTATGCTCCTCTATCTGCCAATAATCATCCATGCCATCTCCATCAGGCGTGAAAAATGATGGTATAAATACTGGCGGCATTTGTACTGTCTGTGTATCGGGAACAGTTTCTTCGCAATCTTCAATCTGCAAACTGAGTTGAAAGGATTGTGTATCACACACAGAAAACAAATCTACTCTATATTCATTTCCTTTTCTGATAAAAAGTTTTTCCTCATCGACCTCTTCATCATTCTCATACCATATCATTTTTTGCGCATTGGTGTGCAAAATAGACGAGCACTCCACATACGAGCTATCACACAGTGTCTTCTCATCCGTATGAAGCCAAATCGGATAGTCTACAAGAATCCTCACCTTCTCATCCACCAAACAGCCCGTCTCCGTGAATCCATACAAATAATACTCCGTGTCCTTCATCGGTGAAACCTTGGTGTTAGATACATTCCACCGCAAAGAGGATCCTGCATCCTTCACCAGCGATTGCAGATCCAACGTGTCTCCCTGACAGATTGTGTACTCCGTCTGTACAATCTGCTGAGCAATCTCAATGGAAAACAGGAACCGAACGCCTTCCATATCTCCCTCTATTACACAGTTTTCTGTTGGCACAAAATAGACGGTTGGATTCATCACATCAACATTATAAAACCGGAAATGTCCATCTTCTACTACCTGATATTCATAGGGATAGACAACCTTCATCGGTTCCTTCGAATGAATCGTCAACTCATAAGAGTCTTTCTTGTCAAAATCGACTCCCTTGAATTTCAAATAAACGGTATCATTATAGCAATTTAATTTCAGAGAAACCATTGACGGATCATGCTCCAGCTGATTGGAGCATTGATGTGACTGACACTCCTCCTTCTTCAACAGAATAGAAGACGAATAGAGGTAGGCTCCATAATACAGACGAGGGGTTGGCGAGCAGTTTTTCACATTCATATTCACAGCCGTTTGCATAGTATCACTTCCACAACCCAGATATTTCAACGTGATGAGATAATCGAGAGAGTCTTTTTGTGTATCCGACCATTCCATAAGATAGGTTCTAAAATGATTGTATTTCTTTTGCGTCTCATTTATTCGGTTCGATTCATATAGGGAGATGTTTTCGTCCGTATCGAACGTAACTGAAAGAATCGAATCCATGGATGAAACATAAAAGTAAGCTCTTCGTTCACTGGAAGAACACTCATATTGCACCATCGGGGGCTGCGTTTTACACTTAGAGACATCCAACGTATCATGTATGAGCAACGTATCACCCAACTCATCAACACACGTTAAAACAACCTCATACCGTTCATTGGATTTTCCTTCGTCGTCCCAGCACAAAACCGCACATCCCCGATAGGGAAACTTATAGGTTTCCATGTTATAATCTGTTGTGTTTTTATATTTTGGAATAGGACCTGTCGCACCCGACAAACTTCGGAATGTAGCATCAACGAGTGGTTGATCTGCCCCTATGTAAATAACACCATTACCCGCAGTACACGAATAAGAAACACTGTATGTTGGCTGCGATTTGCCTGTACAAAACAATTTTAGATTATGTGTTTCTGAAAATGAAACTTCTGTATGACAAACAGACTCCTCCATAGAGGTGGTGATGCGATATTGATTTTCATAACTCTCTCCAATAAAAGAATCGCACATCGTATATCCATCTTCTTTTTCCCATGTGACAATTGATGGATGATCATAATAACGTTCTTGCAGGTCATCTCCATAGTATAGTTTCACGATGGATGGTTTTACATATTCACACAAAAGCAAGGAATCTCCGCAGATACTCACCTCATCTGGTGGCATGGTTAACGACAAGCGAAACCTCGTAGGATCAATCACCCCAACCTCATACTCATCATACACCACCTCCGGACATTGTTCATTTGACCCCACCAGCAGCAAATGAATCTGATCTACTCCGTATGGAACGATCCCCAAATCAGAGAGATTGGCAACCTCTCTCCCACTCTTTTCTTCTTGCCAATAGATCTTATCGCAATCTTGAGAAAGGAACTCAATGGGGGGCAAAGGAACTCCCGCACAGACACGAGTGGATTCTGTCACAACACGAACAAGAGGGTTACTTCGAATCCTTATTTTCACAGCTTTGCGGAATACAGAGTCTGGCACTTCTTGCTTGGTATACAACAAATGGAAAATGGTATCCCCAGTAGGTTTCAGATAAGAGGATGAAATGTTTTCGCACCCTATCAGTCGACAGTTGACGGGCACCTCCACCTGATTATCCAGAAAGGTCTGGATAGGGAAACTATCCCCTTGACAGATATAAACACTATCATAATGAAGAATGATATCTTCAGAAAATAACGATTGTTCAAAAGAGAACAACAAAACAATAAATAGTAATCGGGCAGACACAAAGCGACAGATTACAAACAAAGTATACTTCATTTTTCAAAAATTAGAATTTTTCAAACAACAAAACAAACAGACTGAAAACAGGAAGGGATACGCTTATCCTTTTCTATTCAATTCTGTCAAAATAAGACGAGCTGTCTTCTGTGAAACAGGCTCATCTCCCAATGTCTCAATCAACTGGTCATATCCTGCCAATACCTCATCGCGATACTCTTTTTGAAGCAAACGACCAATCTCTTTCTTCAAGTTTTCCACCGTAAAATCTTCAATCAGCAATTCGCTCACCAACCGTTTGTTAGCGATCAAATTAACCAACGAGATGTTATCCACCCGAATAAACAGGTTCAATATTTGATGGAAAATCCATCCGCCGGAAATCATGTAGACCACAACCTGAGGAACTCTCAACAAGGCAGTTTCTAATGTTGCCGTACCCGAAGTCACCACAGCCACCTCCGATTGTTGCAACAATTCATAAGTTTCGCCAAAAACGATCTTTGCAGGATAGGATTTCAGGTAAGACTCATATAGTGATTTATCGATAGAAGGAGCACCGGCGATGACAACCTGATAGTCAGGATATGCAGATGCAGCCTCCAGCATTTTAGGAAGGGAACTTTTTATTTCCTGCACACGGCTACCAGCCAACAGAGCCAAAACAGGTCGGTCTGGCAAATCATTTCGTTGCAAGAAGGTTTCTCTTGGTTCATTCTTATGCTGACGATTCGCCACAGCATCCACACATGGATTGCCGACGTAGTCTACCGTATAATCACGTTGTTTATACCATTCAACCTCAAAAGGAAGGATGGAATAGACCCTATCCACATATTTTTTGATGGATTTCAACCGATATTCTTTCCAAGCCCACAGTTTAGGAGAGATATAATAAAAGACAGGAACATTTTTCAAGTTCTCCTTTACAAACTGAGCCATTTTTAGGTTGAAACTTGGATAATCAACCAAAATCAAGACATCAGGTTGGAAATCCAATATAGCTTGTTTACAATCTTTAATATTCTGAAGTATGGTTCTTGCATGTAGAAGCACAGGGATAAAGCCCATAAAGGCCATATCCCGATAATGGCGAATCAGTTTACCACCCTGCGCCACCATCAAGTCGCCACCCAAGAAGCAGAACTCTGCCTGACTATCTTGTTCTTTCAACGCCGCCATTAAATTAGAGGCGTGAAGGTCTCCGGAAGCTTCTCCTGCAATAATGAAATACTTCATAACACTACAATACGATCAATACCATTGAAAGCAAGACAGCAACAATAAGACCTCTAGCGGCCTGCCATCGTTCTGTCTTATATAAGAAAAAGAAAACGAACATTGAAGGGAACAAAGCCGCAATCATGTAATTGGAGAAATCGGGCATATTGTACAGTTTTGCCAAGCTTTCATCCATCTGACTGAAAGAGAAAGCACGTCCCGCAAGGAGACACAAAAGAATCAGTGTCATCAAGAATGAGCCACCCAACCCGATAAAAAAGTTGTCAAAACTTTTCTTCTCCTCTTGTTCTTGGTTTTCAAATAGTTCCATATAGATCCTTTAATTGAGACAAACATTCGTAATTGGTCATATCTACCTTCGAAGGGACGATAGATGCACATTGATGAGTTAAAGCCCATTCGTCCGTGTCTTGCGACTGAGGTTCTCTATCATCAAAATAACCTGCCAAGAGATAGGAAACATCGCCATAATCAGAGACTTTTTGGTCATACTCCTCACTCCAACGAGCATCCGCCTGACGACAGACTTTCACGCCAGCCAATTCACCTGTTGGGAAATTAACATTGAGATACGTTGCATAAGGCAAAGGATTGTTCAATGTCTTCTCGATAATTGATCTCACGACAGGTAAGATATGAGAAAAATCTGCATTTTCATCATGGTCGCACAAAGAGAGTGCAACAGAAGGCACGTTATTAACGCAACCTTCAATGGCCGCCCCCACAGTTGCAGAATAGACTGCATTGACAGACGCGTTTGAACCATGATTAATACCAGAGAGCAATAATTCCGGACGTTTCTCCTTGAATAGAGCGAAGAAAGCCAACTTGACACAATCGACTGGAGTACCCGAGCTCGAATAGACAACAAATCCATCCTCCTTATGCAACATATTGAGTCGCATAGGTTCCGCATGAGTAATCGCTCTAGACATACCGGATCTTACTCTATCTGGTGCCACCACAACAACATCACCAAATTCGCGAGCGATTTTTATCAATTCACAAATGCCTTTAGAATAGACACTATCATCATTTGTTATTAGTATTGTGGGACGACTTGGTTTTTTCATAATCTTTTCTTTTTATAATGAATTCGGGAAAGGTGATACAATAAATTCACCTAAAATCATTCGCAGGAATTCCGACTTTGTAGAAACGATCTGTCTAATAACTCAGTCACTTACAGCATCATCATATCTCGCGGATGAGAGAACTCATCTTAATTATATCTGCAAAAGTAAAAAAAATAGAAAAAAGAACGAAAGAGGAGAAATAAAAAAATGGCGATTTTCGAATGAAAACCGCCATTATATAAATTTGAGAACCGATTAAGCGTTCTTAACTTTGTTAACAACAGCTTTGAATGCTTCAGGTTGGTTCATAGCCAAATCTGCCAACACTTTACGATTCATCTCAACACCAGACTTGTGAATAGCACCCATCAATTGAGAGTAAGACATACCCTCTAGACGAGCAGCAGCGTTGATACGTTGAATCCATAATGCGCGGAAATTACGCTTTTTATTTCTACGATCGCGGAAAGCATACAAAAGACCCTTTTCCCAAGTGTTCTTTGCAACTGTCCAAACGTTCTTTCTAGCACCATAGTAACCTCTGGTGAGTTTTAAAATTCTCTTTCTCTTTGCTCTTGAAGCAACGTGATTAACTGATCTAGGCATTTTAGTAAAATTTGTGACCGTTAGCGTCTCAATTGAATGAGAACTTCAAGCTAAACAATCGATTAATAATAAGTTTTTTAGCGAAGACAAAGCAAGGTTCTTACACTCTTTACATCAGCTGATGAAACGATTCCATCATGAGTCAATCCCAACTTTTGCTTTTTAGTCTTTTTCGTCAAAATGTGACGTTTAAAAGCATGCTTTCTCTTAATCTTTCCTGATCCGGTAAGGGCAAACCTCTTTTTGGCACCGGAATTAGTTTTAACTTTTGGCATTTTTACTTAAAATTTTTAATTATATGAAAATATCATTTCTTCTTCTTTGGCGATAATTGAATGATCATTCTCTTACCTTCCAACAACGGCAATTGGTCTACCTTTGCATACTCTTCCAAATCATTCGCAAAACGAAGCAATAAAACCTCTCCTTGCTCTTTGAATAAAATGGATCTTCCTTTGAAGAACACGTATGCTTTCAACTTAGCACCTTCTTGCAAGAATCCAATCGCATGCTTCAACTTGAAATTGTAATCATGCTCGTCTGTCTGAGGTCCGAAACGAATCTCCTTCACAACGACCTTGGCTTGCTTTGCCTTATTCTCTTTCTCCTTTTTCTTTAATTGATAAAGGAACTTCTGATAATCAGCAACCCTACATACTGGAGGAACAGCATTCGGAGATATTTCTATCAAATCCATCTCCAACTCATCGGCTATGCGAAGAGCTTCTTCAATGGGATATACTCCTTGTTCCACATTATCACCGACCAAACGAACTTCTTTCTCTCGAATTCGATCATTGATGCGATGCGTCTCTTTTGAGTTAGTACTTCCCTTTGTCTCGGGTTTCTTAACAAATGGTTTTGTTGCGATAATTAAATCCTCCTAACTTTAGTTAAACTTACTGAATATCATTCTGATTTACTTAAAGCAAGGTTCTTCTTTCTGTCTCCCCCCTTTTTGGTAAATCGGGTGCAAATTTAGTAAAATTTATGACATTATGTATTTTTTTCAACCATTTTTTATATTGCGCATCATATTTTTTGTCTTCTTACTTCTTTAAAATAAAGGTGGCTTCTTCATGAACTTTTAATGAAATCAGCTCCTCGTATGTTATTCACTGACACTAACATCAAACACGCTGTAAATGCAATCACACAAAAAGGAAGCACTCTCCCCTACATCTATTTAGGTGATTTGATTTTTCATCTGACAATCTCCCTTGATGTTAAGCGTGTATTATTTAACAAAAAAAAAATCGGAGGTTGTCTTCCCTCCGATTTTTCACTAAAACTATTTAGGTCTCTTTTTATTTGCCTTTTTGCCAGCTGTTCATCATCGATTCCACCTCATCGTTCAACTTAACAGCGAACTCTTCCAATTTGAGGGATCCCATATCACCCTCTCCTTGTTTTCTAACTGACACTTCACCGTTTTCAGCCTCTTTCTCACCGACGATCAACATATAAGGGATTCTCTTTACCTCATTATCACGGATCTTACGTCCGATCTTCTCGTTACGATCATCCATAATAGCACGGATATCTCTCTCGTCCAAAAAGTCAACCACCTTCTGTGCATATTCATTGTATTTCTCACTGATTGGCAACACCACCACTTGCTCTGGTGTCAACCACAATGGGAACTTACCACCTGTATGTTCAATCAATACGGCAACGAAACGCTCCATAGAACCAAATGGTGCACGGTGAATCATGACTGGTCTATGTTTTTGATTATCCTCTCCTACATATTCCAATCCGAAACGCTCTGGCAAGTTGTAATCCACCTGAATCGTACCCAACTGCCATCTACGACCAATTGCATCCTTAACCATGAAGTCCAACTTAGGACCATAAAAGGCTGCTTCACCATACTCAACTTTTGCTGGCATGTTCTTCTCCTTGCAAGCCTCAACGATAGCTGCTTCTGCCTTAGCCCAGTTCTCGTCAGTACCTACATACTTGGTCTTATTATTTGGATCACGAAGTGAAATCTGCGCTTCGAAATTATCAAAATTCAATGCTTTAAAGATGATAGAAATGATGTCCATCACTCGGATGAACTCATCTTTCACCTGATCTGGACGACAATAGATGTGAGCATCATCCTGTGTGAACGAACGCACACGTGTCAATCCGTGCAACTCACCGCTCTGCTCATAACGGTATACCGTTCCGAACTCTGCCAAACGCAAAGGAAGGTCACGATAAGAACGTGGTTGCCATTTGAAAATCATACAGTGGTGAGGGCAATTCATTGGTTTCAACAAGTAAACCTCTCCCTCCTCTGGTGTAGTGATAGGACGGAAACTGTCTTCTCCATAATGATCCCAGTGACCTGATGTCACATACAAATCTTTATTTCCAATATGAGGAGTCATTACTTGTTGGTAACCAAACTTCTTTTGAATGCGTTTCAAGAAATCCTCCAAGCGAAGACGAAGGGCAGTTCCCTTTGGCAACCACATTGGCAATCCCTTGCCCACCATATCAGTAAACATGAACAAGCCAAGTTCCTTACCAATCTTACGATGGTCGCGTTTCTTAGCCTCTTCCAACAATGCTAAATATTCATCCAACTGCTTCTTCTTAGGGAATGTGATGGCATACAAACGTGTCAATTGTTTACGTTTCTCATCACCTCTCCAATAAGCTCCCGCCAATGATGTTATCTTAACAGCTTTAATAGGTGACACATCAGGCAAGTGTGGTCCACGGCACAAATCTGTAAATGATCCTTGCTCATACAAGGTTATCTTACCATCTTCCAACTCACTAATCAACTCAGTCTTGTAGACCTCACCTCTATCTTCAAACATCTTCATGGCATCTGCCTTGCTAATGTCTACACGTGTCAGCGTCTGCTTGGTAGCAACGATCTCCATCATCTTCTTCTCGATAGCAGCGAAATCAGCCTCTTTCAAGACATCCTCACCGAAATCAATATCATAATAGAAACCATTTTCAATAGCTGGTCCAATACCAAACTTTGCCTTAGGATATAATATCTGTATGGCTTGTGCCATCAAGTGAGCAGATGTATGCCAGAAAGTATGCTTTCCTTCCTCATCATCAAACTTGAATAGCTTAACGGAACAATCCTCATTAATAGGACGATTCAAATCACGAATCTCTCCATTTACACCAATAGATAATACTTCTTGAGCCAAACGACTGCTGATACTCTCTGCAATCTGCATACCTGTCGTTCCGTTTTCATATTCACGAACAGAACCATCAGGGAATGTCACCTTTATCATAATTATACTTCTTTTACGGACAGCCCACAAACGCCATCCTTCGTTAAATTATTAAAAAACACGCAAAGTTATAACTTTTGATTGAATTACTGAAAGGTCTACTGTAAAATAAAATACTCAAATCAATCAAACTTCAACGACTTTATCATATAATCCACTGTGTCCTTCTGCGAATTATTCATATACGAACAATCAATTCCATAGAATCGATCGTCTCTTGCTATAATTCGCATCAACGTACCCATCGACGATTTCTCATCGGCGATCTCATACCTGAAACAGGACTCATTCTCATTCACCTCCTTTTCTAACAATTTGAATCCCTCAAATTGAGAAAAGAAATCGATTCGCTCATTGACAAAAGAATCCAACGTCATTCCTTGTTGCACTCTTGTAGACATTTCCACACACTGGTACAGAGAATCCTCTGAATACGGTGTAATCGACACTGCTTCGAAAAGACAGAATGGTTTGTTTGGATTGTGCTCCAAATTCCACGTCTTAGGATACTCCACTGTGAATTTCAAACCTTGATACTCTCCCTTATACGTTGTATAAGCGTCGTCACTTTTCTTTCCACATGATGCCATGATAAGCAAAGCCGATACAGCAACTGCATAAATAATCTTCTTCATATCTTTCAATTATTTGTTGTGTTAAACAGAGGTTCTTGGAAATCCTCTTTTCAATTTATTATTTTTCATTATTCCATAACAACAGAGACGGGCTCGTGAAAAAGACGAAACACACCTTTCTTGTTGATAATTCTCCACAAAGATATTTATTAATTTTTCTATATTTGCATCATAATTAAAAATTATTACAGTATGAAAAACAAATTCACATATTTAGTAAGCCTAATACTTCTTGCTCTTTCTTTTCTTGCAACAAGTTGCGACAAAGCTGAAGACGAAGAAACGACAGAACCAATTGTGATTGAAAAGATGTGACTGTTATGGAAGAGTATGTCAAGCAAAACTCACTCAAGGCATGGGTTTTAGCATCTAGACCGAAGACATGGGCTGCTGCCATAGCACCCGTCATCGTGGGTACAGCCATCGCCTTCAACCACCATTCTTTCAAACCTATTGCGGCTCTTTGTTGTCTGATTTTTGCCGTCACCATGCAGATTGCAGCCAACCTCATCAACGACCTCTACGATTTTAAGAAAGGAAGTGATGGGGACGATCGTCTGGGGCCTCCTCGTGCCACCGCACAGGGATGGATTACACCCGACTGCATGAAAAAGGGCATTATCATCGACATCATAATAGGTTGTCTCTTTGGTTCCGTACTTATCTTTTACGGAGGATGGCAAATGATCCTTGTGGGTATCTTTTGTGTAATCTTCGCCTATTTGTATACATCTGGACCATTCCCTTTGGCTTATAATGGTTTAGGAGACTTAGCTGTGATACTCTTTTTCGGTGTAGTGGCCGTTGGCTTCACCGCTTACGTACAAACTCTTGCTTGGGATAACACCATCACCTTTTGCGGCATCGCCACAGGATTGGTCATCAACGCTCTACTCGTACTCAACAACTACCGCGACCGTGAGCAGGATGAAAAATCAGGCAAGCGCACTTCCATCGTACTTCATGGAGAAAAATTTGGCAGATACCTCTACCTTTTCATGGGTGTACTTGCCATCGCTTTCGTAGTGAAATATATCTTCACCTTCTCATACGTTGTGATTCCTCACTTGTTGAGTTCTTGGTTGGATAAAGAGAGTTTACTCATCACCATCCTAAAAGTCATAGCATTTCCAACACTTGTATGCATCTATCTCATTCCTCATTTCCTTACTTGGAGAAAGATATGCGAAATACGAGCAGGGAAAGCACTCAACTCACTGATTGGTGAAACTTCACGCAATATGATCATTTTTGCCATATTGCTCACCATCGTATTATGCATCAGATAATTTTATAAATTAAAATATTATGGACTTGAACATTTCAAAACTAAAGCATACTGATTCGAACAATTTCTTTTTAATGGCTGGACCTTGTGTCATTGAAGGAGAAGAAATGGCATTTCAGATAGCTGAACATATCGTAGCTCTTTCTGAAAAATATAAAATTCCTTACATTTTCAAGGGATCCTATAGGAAAGCCAACCGTTCGAAAATTGACTCCTTCACAGGAATCGGCGATCTAAAAGCTTTAAAGATTTTACAAAAGATAAGTGACACCTTCGACATCCCTGTCGTCACCGACATTCACGGTCCTGAGGAGGCTGAATTAGCTGCTGAGTACGTGGATGTATTACAAATCCCAGCCTTTTTATGCAGACAGACAGATCTTCTAGTCGCTGCTGCGAAAACAGGTAAGACCATCAACATAAAGAAAGGACAATTCTTATCCGCTGCCGCTATGGGTTTTGCAGCACAGAAAGTACGCAATTGTGGTAACGACCAACTGATTTTAACCGAACGAGGCACATCATTTGGCTATCAAGATCTAATTGTGGATTTCCGCAGCATACCAACCATGCAGAAAATTGGTTGTCCTGTGGTGTTAGACTGCACTCATTCGTTGCAACAACCCAATCAACTATCTGGCGTTACCGGAGGTGATCCTGAAATGATTGAGACAATTGCCAAAGCTGGAATAGCAACTGGAGCAGACGGTCTGTTTATTGAGACTCATTTCGACCCAGCCAATGCAAAATCTGACGGAGCTAACATGCTCAGTTTGGATCAACTGGATGGCTTGTTGAAAAAACTGATACGTATTCGTGAGGCGATATTGGGTTAATACCCATATCGTCCACCCTACTATCAATCGTATCAAATCATCTTGTTATAAAATCTCGATTAGTTTGCAGAGACGAAGCGAATCATCCCGCGCAAGAGAATTTCCCTTTTATTTCCCTATATACAACACAAACTCGTAAGGTTCACTTTCCTTTCGGAAACGGTTCACTGATGTAACCGTCAGATTATACATAACAGACTTCTTCCATCCTGGTATTTTTTTCAAATCAACGGCAGTCTCCGTTGTCTTCATCATTATATTTTTCGGATCATCAAAATCACAGTCGGAGGAATCTGGGAATGCATAAACCACGTAATAAGAGGCCTCCTCACCACCTTCTGCCACCACAGGATCCCATCGTAGTACAGAATTCTCTTCCAATCGTAAATTCAATGGAAAATGAGCTTCAGAAGAAGATTTCATCTCCATTGGAAGGGCTGGATAGGCATAATATTGCGTTTTCAGACTGTCCAACAATCCTTGCGGATTGCGTAAGAAATAGTGCGTGCTATAGTACAACAATCCTTCTATATCCACACACTCCTGATTATATTTCATCTGACGAATCAACTCATTCGGAGTCTTCCACGCCTTAGGTTTGTTCACCTCCAAGCCAGAAGCATACAATCCAAAATAAAGCTGACAAGTAGAAGGCACATTCGCTCTCCACCATGGTGCCAATACAGCATAATCAGCAACGGTCTTTCCTATCTCCCAATAAAGTTGCGGTGCGATATAATCAATCCACCCCTTTTCTGCCCATAGCAACACATCTGCATATAAATCATCGTAATTGGTGACACCCGCCTTCGTATCCGACCCTTTTTCATCTTTTGCCTTGTTACGCCAAACGCCGAATGGACTGACACCAAACTGCACCCATGGTTTCTCCTCCTTCACCATCTGTTGTATACGCATGACGATACGGTTCACATTGTCGCGTCGCCAATCGGCTTTGTTTGTAAATCCATTCGGATTCTTTTTAAAAGTCTCTTCATCAGGGAAATCCTTTCCGCCCACGGGATAAGGATAGAAATAATCATCCAGATGGAAAGCATCGATGTCGTATCTGACAAGAATATCTTTCAACACTTTCAGCAGATAGTCTGCCGTCTCATCCTGACCGGGATCAAAGAAAATTTTATCACCATATTGTTTGAAGAGATAGGGTTTCTTGTAGTAAATATGATTCGATGTCAACTTAGATTTCGGTGTGTTCGTCACACGATACGGGTTAATCCAAGCATGCACCTCCATGCATCGTTTGTGCGACTCCTCCACGACCACCTGCAAAGGGTCAAACGACGAATCAGCAGGAGATTTCCCCTGTTCTCCCGTCAGCCATTCCGACCATGGTTCGATGTCTGAACGATACAAGGCATCTGCCGTAGGACGAATCTGAAATATGACTGTGTTGATGCCACATTTAGACAAAGAATCCAGAAGCAAGACCAACTCTTGCTTCTGGAAACTAGAAGATGAATCCCGACTCGACGGCCAATCAATATTAGCTACAGTTGCAATCCATACGCCACGCATTTCTCTTTTCTTTTGCGAGTACGTGAGCGTTGAAACTAGCAAAAATAACAATAGCCAATAAAACCTTCTCATCGAGTATTTACGTTTTTACACTTATTTCAATTAGCAATTAAGCAATCAGAATTCCTTAATAAGACAATCTATTCTTTGCTTTCAATTTCTTAATGATATATTCACCTGATTTGGTCAATATATTAGGATCCAACGGATACATCTTACCATCGTTCCATTTCAAAGCAGCACACTCACCACCTTCAGCGCTGTAACTCCAGTTACACCAGCTAACGACTTGATGAGCCTCATTATCACCATCAAAGATCTTCAACCATTTATCCGTCATCTCAGGACAGAAATTATACCAACCACTGGCATCTGTAGTACCAAACTCAGTGACAAAGATAGGAAGTTCCTTCAAGATGCACTGAACGCCATTCGCAGAATCACCCTTGAAAGGAGCCATGAAATCATGACCTCTGATGCCTGCCGCAATAGACAAAGAATCGGTTGGAGTACCATCATTATGAGACGCAGAATAGAAGTGGAATGAGTAGATTAGATTATCATATACCTTACCATTCTCATCTTGAGGTTCATGTCCGATTACATCTTGAGGGCGTTGACTCCACTCAGGTGTTCCACAAACACAAACAACATCCTTATCATGCTCTCTGATGATTTTAAGCATATCCTCGCAATATGGTTTGATGTGGCGTTGCCATGTCACCTCACCCTTAGTAGAGTTAGGTTCGTTACACAACTCATATATCACATGTTTCTGATATTGGAATCGACGAGCACAATAAGTAAAGAAATCCGCCGCCAAATCCACACCACAAGAAGGATGTTTACGATAATGAGCACTTTGAGGATTACCTGGACTATGAACATGCCAGTCAATCAAAAGATACATGCCATTTTCCGCACACCATTTCACCACATTTTCCAAGTGACGAGTACGATGAGTAGGATTATAAGCATATCCGCCCTCCTCATCTACATAAAAAGCCAAACGGAAAACATTGCAATTCCAGTCTTTTGCCAACGACTTAATGTTTTCCTCTGTTATGTTCGCAACGCCAGCCCATTGCATACCATGAGAACTCATACCTCTTAGCTGTACAGGGTTTCCCTTATCATCACACAAACAACGATAACCGTTTTTATCCCTGCTGACTTGCAACTTGCCCCACTTAGCGACAGGAGAATCTTTCGGATACTCTAACGGTAATAAAATTTCAACTTCTTTGGAATCAGGAGACACTTTACCAAAAGGGGAAGATGGCTTAGATGGTTTGGCCGTCTCAACTTTGTTCTCTGCCTCTTTTTTCTTCTGCTCTTTCTGATTATCCTGAGAACATCCGCACATAATCATTGCCAACGCAGCACAAGCAAATATCCACTTCTTTATCATACGACTACCAATTTTCAGTTAACAACTCACTAATTTAGATTCTATGTTTATGCAAATATATAAATTATTCCGAAAAACGCAAACCCCACGTGGTCTGTTTCATTTTTTTTGATAAATGAAAAATTTTATCCCGTTTTAATAATATTTTTTTTCTATTATTTTGAGGATTGTAAACAAGTGGATGAGGAAGTGTCGCAGCCAATAAAGCCGCTTCCTTACCTGTCAATTTAGCTGATGAATGTTTGAAATAATAGCGACTGGCCGACTCCACGCCATAGATTCCATCTCCTAATTCGACAATGTTCAAATAGACCTCCATGATTCTCTTCTTCGGCCATAACAATTCAATCAAAACGGTATAATACGCTTCCAACCCCTTTCGAACCCATGACCGTTTAGGCCAAAGAAACACATTCTTTGCCACTTGCTGCGATATAGTACTTGCGCCATAAACCTTACCTCCTTTTTTGTTCATTTTCTTTGCTTTTTTGATTGCGTCGAAGTCGAATCCTCTATGAGTCATAAACCGATTATCCTCAGAAGCGATAACCGACTGTATCATATGCGAAGATATGGAGTCTAGAGGAACCCACTGACAATCCATTTTCAGACTTCTTCCGTCAGACCATTGCTGACAAGAACGGATCAACATCAAAGTGGTGAAACGAACAGGTAAAAAACGTGTTACCAAAACCGACAAAATGGACGATATGAAAAAGAACAAAAACAGATTACGAGTCCATATAAGTAACCGACTCCATCTGTTTTTGCTCTTGATATTTTTATGAAAAGGGATGGAAAACATCTGTTATTTAACCTTCACCTTTACAACCATCTTCTTTACTGTTCCATTACCAATCAATGGAGAATGGGCATCTTGCGGAAAGAAGATAACGAAATTTCCCACAGAAAGAGGGAAAGAAAAATCAAATTTGTCTTTATAGAACGTAACGTCCTGTTTAGGATGAATTTCCTTCAAATATCTACAACTTTTACGATTTTTATACCCAACAAATTCTCTGTTTTCAATAGGAATCTGAATATCAATATAATTATTATGGACCTCCAAATTAGTCATTTGAACACTTTTCAACTCACAATTATCCACATTGATGTAAAAATCATCATCCACCTCTATGCGACCTGGTTTCAATTCATCAAATTTCAACGTCTTCAAATAAGCGAACACCTTGTCAAACGAAGGATGCAGGTTCACATACAAATCTAAATTCTCAATCGTATCTAATATCATAAGATAAATAATATACGGAAAGATTCAACTCTCCTGTTAAACTTATTACAATAAAAAATTCTACACCATTCCGTGAGAAGTCCATTCTCATGTCCAATTCATAAGCAATAAAACCTAGTAAACTTCTCTAAATAAAAAAGGTCTTCTCTATCGAAGACCCCTTGAGCGGAAAACGGGGTTCGAACCCGCGACCCTCAGCTTGGAAGGCTGATGCTCTACCAACTGAGCTACTTCCGCAGTTGGATTTTATTTGTGGGCGAAGATGGATTCGAACCACCGAAGGCATAAGCCAGCAGATTTACAGTCTGCCCCATTTGGCCACTCTGGTATTCGCCCCTCCTTAAAACGGGTGCAAAGATACGACTATTTTTTAATAATCCAAAAGTTTTTTGTTAAAATCGACCATCTTTATCGCTGTAATGGCTGCTTCCACCCCTTTATTTCCTAATTTACCTCCTGCACGATCCAATGATTGCTGCATATCGTCTGTTGTCAGCAAACCGAAAATGAAAGGAATCGTACCCTCTGTGTTCAATTTAGACAAGCCATTGGTCGTTCCCTGACACACATAATCAAAATGAGGTGTTCCTCCACGTACAACGCAACCTAAAGCAATCACAGCATCCACATCCAACTCCTCGCTGACACGTTTGGAGGCGTAAACCAATTCAAAACTTCCAGGTACGTGAAATTCACATATATTCTCTGGATCTGCTCCATGTTTTATCAACGTTTCTCGCGCACCTTGTAGTAAGCTAAATGTCACATCACTGTTCCAATCCGAAACAACAATACCAAAGGTCATCTCAGATGCACTTGGAACCGAATCTTTATCATATTTCGACAAATCTACTGTAGCCATATACTCTCAGTTTATAAAAAAGGAAGGCTTCCAAAATCACATAACGATTCTCGGAAGCCTTCCCATTATACTATTAATTATTTATTCTTCGCGAATTCAATGTATTTTTTTACCTCTACAATGTTAGCATAATTAGGATATTTCTTTACAATATCCTCTAACAAAGCAACAGCTTTATCATTTTCATTGATGGACAAATATGCCAATGCAGCTCTTTCATTATAGAATGGAGTCATAATTTCATTATCTCCACTCGCTGCTTTCTTATAATATGAAATCGCTTTATTTACATCTCCAAGATTCCAATAACAATCTGCAACAGAGCCCAACACTGATGGTTGAACCACTTTATCACTCGCACTGAACTTTTTCAAATATTCAATAGCACTTTCATCATCACCCAACTTCTTGTAACAAATACCTGCATAGGCTTTTGCCAAGTTACCGGCATCCGTACTTCCATAATGCTCAATCACATCCAAGAAGCCCATCGCATCATCCTTACCATCCAACGCTAATTGAAAAGAATCGATTGCGAAAAATTGTTCTGCCATGAAAATAGACTCTTGTGCCTCTCTCTCTCTTGGCTCAAAATACTTGCTTTTGAGAAGAATAGCACCAACAACTACTGCGGCAATAACTCCTAATCCAATCAATATAGACTTTTGGTTTTTCTCGATAAATGCCTCACCTGAGTTTAACACCTCATCCGCTTTATCAAACACTTCAATAGAACTCTCTTCTTCTTTGACGTTCTTAGCCATTTCCTAATAGTTTTTATATTATCAACTTTTTTTAATTCAAAAATTTGAGTTACAAAAATAGCAGTTTAATAGTTATCACGGAAATTTTAACCGCTTTTTTTTCTGTCATTTGTTTTCAAAGACGATTTTGCCAACTCCCCTTCCTTCAATCCACACTTTGAAAGTTTGCCATTTTCATCATCTCCCAAACCTCTTTCGTGGTAAAATACCGAACATCCTTATTCTCCTTTACTGCATTTCGAATCACTGTCGATGAGATATCCAGCAATGGGGCATTCTCTATCATACGGACTCTCCCTTTCCACTGCTCAGGCACTTCGTTGGGACTATCAGGTCGCGGATACACCAAAATTTCACACATCTCAGCTATTTTTTCCGCATTTTTCCACATGTGAAACTTCGGAAGATTATCACCTCCCATCACCAAAAAGAAATGTACATCCTTTTCTCTTTCAAACATATACGACAATGTATCATACGTATATGATGGTTTTGGAAGGGAGAATTCAACATCTGTCACCGAGAATTTCGAATACCCCTCTATTGCCTTCTGAACCATCTTAAAACGGGTTTCGTCGTCCATCAGATTCAAATTCTTTTTAAACGGATTCTGAGGGGAAACAACAAACCGAACCTCATCCACACCTGCATACTCTGCAATATAATTAGCCAAAATCAAATGACCATTATGGATGGGATTGAACGATCCAAAAAACAATGCGACGTTTCTCATTTCTCTACAAACTCTTTAACAATCTTCTTAATCAATCCTTTGGTGTGCTCCAAATTATCATTCACGACGATTCGATCAAACTTATCTGAAAAAGTCATCTCATAAGATGCCTTGTTCACACGGTCATTTATCACCTCCATCGTATCTGTACCTCTATTTATCAAACGCTCTTTTAATGTAGCTATTGACGGAGGCATGATGAAAATGGACAACGCCTTGTCGCCATACATCTTCTTAATGTTGCAGCCTCCAGCCACATCCACATCGAAAATGACAATGTTGCCCTTCTCATTAATTCGGGAAACCTCACTTTTTAACGTTCCATAATATTTGTCGGTATAGACCTCCTCCCACTCCAAGAAAGCATCCTCCTTGATTTTCTGCTTAAATTCATCTGCAGATAGGAAGTAGTACTCCACGCCATTCTTCTCCTCTCCCCTCGGACTCCTACTAGTTGCCGAGATGGAGAACTCAAAACAGTTAAACTGTTCCATGAGATAATTGATCAACGTACTCTTACCAGATCCTGAAGGAGCTGAAAATATTATCATCTTCTCTTTCATGCGTACTCAATATCTATTACAAAACGTTCAACACCTGTTCTTTAATTTGTTCCAACTCATCCTTCATCTTCACAACAATCTTTTGCATTTCAGAATGGTTAGACTTAGATCCCAATGTATTGATTTCTCGACCTATTTCCTGAGCAATGAATCCTAGTTTCTTACCTGCATTTCCTTCTGCCTTCATAGTCTCCTCAAAATAGGTTAGATGTTGGCGAAGACGATTCTTTTCTTCGTTCACATCCAATTTCTCAATATAATAAATCATCTCCTGTTCAAATCGATTCTTATCATATTCCACCGACTTGATTTCAGAAAGATTATCCATGATTCTTTGTTTGATTTTCTCCACACGCTCTTTTTCAAACGGATCGATAGTGCTTAACAATGCACGGATGTTTCCTATCTTCTCTTCAAAAACAGCAGCCAAGGACTCTCCTTCACGGGTTCTAAATTCCACAAGTGCCTGTACTGCCTTTTCAAAAGCAGCTTTTACCTGTTGCCAATCTTCCTCATCCACCTCTTGAATCTCTGTCTTCATCACATCAGGCATGCGTAACAACAAAGGCATCCAATCAGCAGGCTCTGCCACACCCAATCTCGTCGACATCGATTTAATCTGCGTATAATAATTCTCCAAAAGAGCCTCATTTATCTGAGTGGCAGTCTCACCATTAATCGACTCAACATAAATACCAAATTCTATCTTACCACGCTCCAAGCGCTGTGATACAATGTTACGCAACTCGAGTTCTTTCTCTTTATATGCGTTAGGAACTCTCGAGAACAGATCTAATTGTTTACTGTTCAAAGACTTAATCTCAATTGTAATTTTCTTGGATCCTACCTCGCAAGTTGTCTTGCCGAATCCTGTCATTGACAATACCATATTCTTTACTAATTTGAAAATTTACACCGCAAAGTTAATTTTAATTTTATCAAAACGGCACTTTCCATGCAAATAATGTATTTTTGCATAAATTTTTATGTAAAAATGGCTACAATAATTTCAATTGAAACATCTACGGAAGTCTGTTCCGTTGCCCTTTCACAAGACGGAGAGAACCTTTGGGAGAAAAAACACATGGAGGGACAAGCCCACTCCACCCTATTGGCTCCCTATCTACAAGAAATGCAAACCTACATCAATGACAATCATATAAAAGTAGATGCAGTGGCAGTAAGTAGTGGTCCCGGTTCATACACAGGATTACGCATTGGCGTCTCCACTGCCAAAGGACTCTGTTATGGTTCAGACTTGCCACTACTTTCCATCGGAACATTAGAGGTATTAACCATAGCGGCGCTTCATTCACTAAAAGGAAGTGATATTCCTGCAAACGCCTATTTCTGTCCGATGATTGATGCCAGACGAATGGAGGTTTACACTGCATTTTACGACAAAGATCTGCATCAAGTGAGGGAGACATCAGCAGACATTATCGATGAAAACTCATACCAAGAGATTCTCAACAATCATACTGTATTCTTTTTTGGTAACGGTTCCAGCAAATGCAAAAAGGCAATTCAGCATCCCAATGCCAAGTTTTTAGATGATATCGTACCACTTGCGACAGAGATGAGTCAGTTGGCAGACGAAGCCTACAAAAAGAAGGATTTCAAGGATGTTGCATACTTTGAACCAGCCTATTTAAAAGAATTTATAGCCGTAGTTGGTAAAAACAAAGTTTTAGGATTGGAAAATCAAAAATAAAGTTGTAACTTTGCACCGCTTTTTTTAAGCACAATGAAGTTTAACTAATAAATTAAAAGAAATGGCAACCAAAATTAGATTGCAAAGACACGGCCGTAAGGGGTACGCGTATTACCACATCGTCGTAGCAGATAGCAGAGCGCCACGTGATGGTAAGTATATTGAGAGAATTGGATCTTACAATCCAAACACCAATCCTGCTACAGTTGACTTAAACTTCGAAAGAGCTTTGTATTGGGTTGAGACAGGTGCACAACCAACTGACACAACAAGAAACCTTTTGAGCGACAAAGGTGTTTACATGATGAAGCACTTGAAAGGTGGTGTTAAGAAAGGTGCATTCTCTGAGGATGCAGCTCAACAAAAATTCAATGCATGGATGGCAGAGAAAGATAAGAAGGCTCAAGCTGTCGTAGCAAAGAAGGAAGAAGCAAAGAAGGATGACGTAAAGAAACGCTTGGAAGCTGAGAAAGCTGTACACGCAGCTAAGGCAGAGGCTCTTTCTAAGAAGAGAGCAGAAGCTGCAGCAGCACTTGAGGCAGCAGCTAAAGAAGCAGCAGCTGAGGCAGCTGAAGCAATCGCAGAGGCAGAGGCTCCAGCAAACGATGCAGCAGCAGAGGCTCCAGCAGCAGAATAAAATTCTATTGCAAAAGAAATTCGAAAAGGATATCAGAATAGATATCCTTTTTTTTATTTTAACATGATTTACTCATTATCGTATAAAAAAAAAGAGTAACTTTGCACAGCGAAAAGCCAAAGTGAATTTAATTTGTTTATATATATAATTTTATGGTAAGAGACACAGCAATTTTCGACATCATCGAGAAGGAGCGCCAACGTCAACTTAAAGGTATTGAGTTGATTGCTTCCGAAAACTTTGTAAGTGATCAAGTAATGCAAGCAATGGGTTCTTGCTTAACCAACAAGTACGCTGAAGGTTACATCGGACATCGTCACTATGGCGGTTGCGAGGTAGTCGACATGAGTGAAGGATTAGCAATCGAGCGCCTTTGCAAACTTTACGGTGCTGAGTACGCTAACGTACAACCTCACTCTGGAGCTCAGGCAAATGGTGCTGTTCTACTTGCAGTTCTAAATCCTGGCGACAAATTCATGGGCTTGGATTTGGCTCATGGTGGACACCTTTCTCACGGTTCATTAGTTAACACATCAGGTTTGATCTACAAACCAGTTCCTTACTTCTTGAACAAAGAGACAGGTCGTGTTGATTACGACGAAATGGAGAAAACTGCAAAAGCAGAGCGTCCTAAGTTAATCATCGGTGGTGGTTCAGCTTATTCTCGCGAATGGGATTACGCTCGTATGCGTAAAATCGCTGATGAAGTAGGTGCACTCCTTATGATCGATATGGCTCACCCTGCTGGTTTGATTGCCGCTGGTTTGCTTGACAATCCATTGAAATATGCTCATATCGTTACTTCTACTACTCATAAGACACTTCGTGGACCTCGCGGTGGTATCATCCTTCTTGGTAAGGATTTTGATAATCCATGGGGTAAAGTAACAAAGAAGGGCGTCATCCGCAAGATGTCTTCCATCCTAAATTCTGCAGTGTTCCCTGGTATGCAAGGTGGTCCATTGGAGCACGTAATTGCTGCTAAGGCTGTTGCATTTGGCGAAGCTCTTCAACCAGAATTCAAGGAATATCAAACTCAAGTGAAGAAAAATGCTGCTGTAATGGCTCAAGCATTCGTTGACAAGGGTTACGCTGTCGTTTCTGGTGGTACTGACAACCACTCTATGTTAATCGACCTTCGTCCTAAGTTCCCTGAGTTGACTGGTAAGATGGCTGAAACTGCTCTTGTTTCCGCAGACATCACAACTAATATGAACATGGTGCCATTTGACACTCGTTCTGCATTCCAAACTTCAGGTCTTCGTTTCGGTACCCCTGCTATCACAACGCGTGGTGCTAAGGAGAATTTGATGATTGAGATCGTTGAAATGATTGATACTGTTCTTTCTAACCCAGAGAGCGAAGCTAATATCAAATCAGTTCGCGAGAAAGTAAACAGCATCATGAAGGATTATCCTTTGTTCGCTTGGTAATCATAAATTTGAATACTCCTAATCTCAGGAGTGCATATTTTCAAAAAATGAGGGTGTATCGTCGATACGCCCTCTTTACTTATCTAATATCCAATGAAAAATAAACTTATTCGTATACTCCTAAGCTGTCTTGCCTTTTGTGTTTTGCTGTTGGGGTGTTTTGCTATTATTCGACAACACAAACGTATTCCGCCTCAAGACGGAAGTCCGATTTATAGCATGGCAAAAGAGAAAGCAAACGCACTAAAATCGTATGCAGTCCAAAACAATTATGACACTTGTTATTGCTTTTTGGTGGATTATTCCCTACCATCGGGAACTCCAAGGTTTTTCATTTGGAATTTCACGACTGATGAGATTGTACTTGCCGACTTTTGCATGCATGGTGCAGGAAAAGGAAACACAAAGTGTACTCCTATTTTTAGTAACAAGCAGGGAAGTAACTGTTCTTCTTTAGGAAGATTTATTGTCAATAAAAACAGATATGGTAAAATCTTAGGAGAAAAACGAAGTCGTGGAGTCGTAGGCATCGATTCGTCAAACAGTAACGCCCAACAACGTGGATTATTGATACATGACTCTCATTTTCTTGATTTTCAATCTCTCATTCCACGCAAATGTCTGCCGTTGAATGGTGCTTCTTGTTCTGGCTGTGTCACAATCACGTCCAAAGGATTCCAAAAAGCGAAAGAACTCATCGATAATTCGCCTAAGAAGATTCTCATGTGGACCTATTGTTCTCCAAACACTCACAACTGATTTCATTTTCTACATACACACCATAGTATCGCATTATCCGTATGGATCTCCACCTCTGAATATCGTTCCTCAAGGAGCTTCCTCACCTCCCCTTCAGTATGGAAAGGAGGCGTGAACCAACCTTTAGGTGCTAGTACGTGATTCACCACCCAGTCTGTTCGTCGCAATTGACCTCGAATATAAAAACAAGCAATGAATTGACCTCCAGTTTTCAATACTCGACAGGTCTCATCAAAAGCTTTTATCTTGTCGGGAAACGCATGGAATCCATTCATGCTCATCACAACATCTATGCTTTGACTCTCGAATGGCAATACACCCACATCTCCCTGACATAAGCTTATATGGCCCACTCCATTCAATCGCTGACGTGCTTGTCGCAACATATCCTCACTATAGTCAAGACAGATAATTTTTGCGGCAGTAAGTTTCTTCCATTTCGTGTCGGTGAAAACTGCCGTGCCACAAGGAACATCCAGAATCGTACCAGAAAATTCATCGGGAATGAACGACAACATTCTTTGCGTGATGGCTATATCATCAGTTCCACCCCAGAAGAATTTAATATATGCTTTGGACAAAATGTTCCCTTGCGTTAAGACTCCGTCGTAAATATTCTTGGAATCGTGGTATGCACCTTTAATTTTATCATTTTGTTCTGCTATCATATTCGTTGCTTTTGATTATGACACAAAAGTACAAAAGGGGTTCTGCAACTTGGTTGCAATGTGAAATACGAGTCTAAAAACTATATTTGACTTTAGCCCAAAGCCCCGAATTATCCTTGTAAATAGCGAACATACCTGCATTGGCACGGAACCAATCATAGCCCGCTGTGAGTGTGATTTTTTATGTATAAAAAAATAAGAGGGAAGCCCCTCTTATTTCTCAAAACTGTAGAAGAATGAAGGAAATCCCGTAACCGTTATCACCCTCGATTCTATATTTCCCGTATTAGGGTCATACGTACAAAATCCATTGTATTCCTCATTGGCAGATCCATACACTATCTTACCTTTATGTATGCCCATGGCGATACCATGTCCGTTAGAATGTGGCAGTCCGTCGATGACCTTTACAGTTTTATTATAAAGATCAACAATCACAGGAGCACCCGTACGCGCAGTATATGTGTTGGTATTTTCCGGATCAAGACCTATCGCATAACCGTAGGCATAGAGAATACCATTGGAAGTGTATTGACACTTTGCAAGGATATTGAGGTAATCACATTTAAGTCCTTCTACTTTTGTACTAGTTAGGTTGAAAGTATAACTTGGATCAAAGTCTGTTTCTCCCTTCTTGATACGGGCAATACCAGCATCCAATCCTGGAATATAACCGAAAGAACCGACACAGTTGATATAAAGGTCTCCTTTTTCATCCTCGAAGATGGATTGGTTATCAATCGGACGAGTTGGTCCACAGATACCGAGCGATGTATTACGGATTCGTTTTATGAAACTATCATCCGAAACGTTGTAAAGAGCCATTTCAATAGCATTCTCCGTCGGCATCCATTGCGAGTTATACTGCTCCAAAGCAACGTAAAGGATATTATCACGTATATACATAGCACCCGGATAGGCGGATACACCCTCGTTGTGAAGTGATGAGATATCAATTCTCGACAACTCTTTCATGGTTTTGGGATTAAAAGCAATAATCAAATCCAAGCTTTGACAACATACGTAAGCCTTTTCTGCACTTGCTTCTACTACGATGGCTGCACTTGAGTTGGCAGGAAGTGTCATAGACCCCTGAAGTTCAAGTTGCTGTGAGTTATTAAGAACATAGCGTTTCAATTTCAATTCTGTACCACCCATGTAATCTGGGAAGACATAGATGTTTCCACTTTTACAGACACAAGGATAAGAACCGAATCCAAGAGGTATAGCATTTCTATTGTCATAATTAACGCCACCACCGAAATTGCTTATGGTCTGTAAATAACCGCTTCCACTATCACAGGAGGGGTTGGTGACGGTAGTTGAAAAAAGAATTTTTCCTGAGGCTGACTGTTGATCTATTTCATCCTCTTTTTTACATGCTGAAAACAAACTAGCAAATGCTACAGTTAAAAATAAATACTTAGTTTTCATTTATTTATGATTTATGTTTGATTATTTTATTTCATTACATATCTTACCTTGAACGCAAAGTTTCTTCCTGGGAGCGGACGGTTGAGGTCTGAATAAACTGTTTGGTCTGTCAGATTCTTCACTTTGAAAGAGAGGGTCCACGTGTCATTTAAGAAACTATGTTCTATTCCTGTATCGATGGTGAATGAGGTTGGAATCTTTCTATCTTGGTACTTACTCATTTCAAAATCATAGAAGTATTCGTGGATATAAGAAGCGTCCATCAAGAATCGGCTATTTTGTTTCTTGCCTCCGAACAAATTTTCCTTGTGTAGCTCAAATCCGAAGTTGGCTAACAAGAAAGGAATATTGGGCATACGCATATTGTAGGTCGGGTTAGGTGCAGACGAGCCCGTTTCAGTTTCTCTACGATCACGAAGATCTTGGTATGTGATGTTGCCATAGAGATAAAGGATAGGTGCCACATCACCTTTAAACTCAAATTCAACACCATTTGAGCGCACAGTTCCGAAATTGGCATAACGAGCCATGGAAGGAATCATATCCGCTTGATAACGAATCATGTCTTGGAGTTTGTTGAGAAAATAATTCCCTTCAATTTCTATGAAGCCATATTTGTGATTGCGATGATATAGCAGTCCGGCATTAAGACCATTACATCGCTCTGGTCTAAGGTCGGTGGCAGGAAGTATAGAGTAACCATTTCCTGCCAATTCCTCCGATGTTGGTATTCTAACTTCTGAGCTGAATGAAGCTTTCGCCAATAATCGGGTGGTTATTTTATAGCGTAACGACTCACTTCCACCCCAGTAATTTTGATTAAGGCTTATCTCTTTCGGGTTGTTGATGAAAGATTGTTCCAACACTTTCGTATCAGATGAGAAAGTGAAATTTTTGATGGTTGTAGCGCTCATGAATTTTCCATCAAACAATGTCAAATCATACGAGAAACCTGCAGTGAAACTAGTCATACGACTTGGGAAATTGGTCTGATAACCAAAGGAGAGATCCATAAGTTCATTTTTAGGTTTTTGTCTTGTATGCGTAGCATAAAGATTGAGATTGAACGTACTGTGTTTATTTAAAAGATAATTCAAGTTCAATTTCGATGTAAAATCATGTGTTCTGTTGTCGGAGTCCGACGCATAGTTACCTTGTTCTCCTCCATAGGCAGAAATCGCATTGTAACGCGAACCATCCCAACCATAACGATAAGGAGCTGCATCATAAAGTCCATTCTGTCCATAGCTGTAGCAAGAACTAAAATCAAAGTCAAGACCTTCCGTTAGGAAATTATCTTTTTTCAATGTGACGGCACCAATTCCAGCTTGACCATGCGTATAAGCTTCACGAATATCAAAATCTATACCCTGTATTTCCGCATTAGTGGCAGTATAAATAAGTTCCATTTTCACCTCATCGAAGTACCATTTGGTAGCTTTAAGTGAACCACCAACCATAGCCTTTTTAAAGCGATCATGATCTCGTTTCACCACCTGATTGTCTAAGTTCGGCAGTTGCATCTCATAACTATTGTCAGAATACGTAAGGACACCCCCCAATCCGAATTGCAATCCAGTCTTTTTGTTGTTGCGTTTGAAAGCCGAGTTTAGTTTATGCGTATTGAAGGAAGCTATCTCGTAACTAGCATCCAGGTATACAGGAGGATATTCCTTAGTAACAACATTCACCGCTCCACCTAATGCAGAGCCACCAAAACGATATGGTACGATGCCTTTGTAAACCTCAATGCGTTCAATCATATCGGTTGGGACATCATTCAGCGACATATAATCACTAAGTTGTCCAATAGCTGCTTCGTCTATATAGATACCCATTCGTTTGCCTTCCAGTCCACGAACCGATATTCTCGAAGCGCTTCCAACACCACCTGTGTTTCGCACGGTTATACCCGTTGTGCGAGCGAGTGCATCGTTGATATTGGTGGTCGTACCTTCTAATTGCTTAATGGAGATAACTGAAATAGGCATTGTGGCCTCTCGCATCTCGCGTATTTCGTTGCGGCCCACAACCACAACCTCATCTAATTCAACATCAGGGACAATATCATCTGATTCTTGTGCAAAAGAATTCAGAACAACCAACCCTGTCATCATCAAAATAAATCTCTTGTTTGTTTGTAACATCTTTATTTATATATAATTAGTCTGTATTTTATTAAACTTCAAAAATATGAATGGGTACTTGATCCAACACCATCATCATGGCGAAGCCCAAAGCAAAGCCTATTGTTCCAAGATTAGAATGTTCTCCCTGAGATGCCTCTGGAATAAGCTCCTCCATAACGACGTAGAGCATAGCACCAGCTGCGAAACTTAGCAAATAAGGCATGACCGCCGTAACCATTGAAGCTAACAATATCACAAGGATACTACCAATTGGTTCTACCACACCACTTAATGTGCCAATGCCAAAGGCTTTGAGTCGACTATTCCCTGCACTGCGAAGGGGCATTGAGATAATAGCGCCTTCCGGAATGTTTTGAATTGCAATTCCTACAGAAAGTGCCAAGGCTTCCGTCATACTAAACTGAGATGCTGCCGCACCTGCAATAGACACACCCACCGCCATTCCTTCTGGAAAATTATGAATGGTTACAGCCAATGCCAACATGGTGGTTCGAGACAATTTACTTCTCGGACCTTCATGTCCCCCCATAGGATGAATATGCGGTGTGATTAAATCTATCAGAAACAAGAAGGCGAAACCACCTAATAAGGAGAGGGTGACAATCCCAATATTTCCTCTCTCAATCGCAGGAAGGATAAGTGACCACACAGCAGCAGCCACCATCACACCAGATGCAAAACCCAACAGTGCTTTTTGCAACAATTCGGGTATCTCTTTCTTCATAAAGAAGACAAAAGCTGCACCTAATGTCGTGCCTAAAAATGGAATTATCAAGGTTATGATGATGGCGCTCATACGTGTGTCGGGTTTATTTATTGCTGTTTCATTTCGCGTCGTGAGAAGATAAATAAGTATATGCCTGCGATGATCATCACTGGATGAATCATCAACTGAACAGGACTAAACTCCATGAAGAGTTCTGATGCGTGCAGGATGTTGAAGATCATCATAATTGTGGCAAGCACAAAATTGATAAGACGCATTGTTTTGTTCGAACGGTACTGCATGCATAGAAGTCCGCACATTGGCATAAAGAAGGAGAAGAAAATCATGAAAGCCATCATGCCGACAGATGCTTCACCTGTTGCATCCGGCATTGTGACATTAGCTCCCCAAAAGATTGGTAATAAATCGGCTAACATGTGCATGGCAAATCCTACCATGACGACTACCCACATAAAAGATACTTTGCTTATTTCTTTTTCCATGATGTATGTATTTTAAATGTTTATTTTCAAGTGCGAAGGTACAGGTCTTTTCCATCAGGGAAAATCATAATTTATATGGATTTTACAGGTAAAAAATAACCATTTCTAATAAGAGGAGAAGGGGAAGTCTGTTTCATTCCAAAAGGGGAACAAAGCACAGGTCACTTTTTTTGATATCACAAAACAGAGAAAAAAGGCGTATCGAAATCGACGTGAAGCAACAAGTTTCGTTCAACTTATTTGGGTCACATCAGTTTCGTCACGCCTCTTTAGCAAACTAATCGTCTGGATTTATATCTTATCCAACATTTCACAAATAGCTTCCTTGTCCATATTCTTACCTATGAAAACCAATTTCACCATTTTATCGCCATATTTTTCATCCCAATCCTTACGTAATTCAGGATTTTGTCTCAACATCATCTCCATTTCATCCTTAGGGGCAGTACAGATCCATTGACCAGCCTCTTGGAGCGTTTTTTGCGTACCCGCTTGTTCAAACAAATAAGACATATCCTCATTGTCTGAGAAATAGGTAATACCTTTCGTACGTATTACACCTTTAGGCCATGACTTATACACAAAATAATCGAATGCATTCAGGCTCATTGGTTTACGACGATAATAGACAAACGTACTGATTCCATACTCTTCTGTTTCTCCCTCTCCATGATGATGTTCGTGATCATGGTGGTGATGGTGATGATGGTGGTCATGATCATCGTCGTCATCATCGTGATGGTGGTGATGTTCATGCTCATCTTCATCATCATCGTCGTCATCATCATCGTGGTGATGGTGGTGGTGGTCTTCTTCGTCATCATGGTCATGATGATGGTGATGTTCGTGTTCATCAGCATCTCTCTGTTCTGCAGTTTTTTCTATCTCCTCAATCCAACCAGCAGACACTGTGATACGTTCCATATCAAACTTATGACAATCGATGATTTCATTCAGATCCACTTGAGCATAATTAGCCTCCAAAATCTGAGCATGAGGTTGCAATTTTTTCACAACAGCCTTTACCTCTTCCAACTCTTTACGAGAGATTTCATCCACCTTATTAAGGATAATCACGTCGCAAAACTCAATTTGTTGAATAACCAGATTAGCCAAATCCTCCTCATCAGGGTTATGCATCAAATCATCTCCATTGGAGAACTCTTGTGAAAGCCTCAACACATCCACAACCGTTGCAACACAATCCAATCTACATATCTCAGGAAGATGGTATCGACGTGCCATATCCGAGATGGATACAATCGTATTGGCTATTGGATAAGGTTCACAAATTCCACTCGCCTCAATGACAATATAATCGAATTTATTCGTGTTAGTAATGTCTGTGATTTGTTGAATCAAATCCGTTTTTAATGTACAACAGATACAACCATTGGAAAGGGCTACAAGACTATCATCTTTTTGAGTAACCACACCACCCTTTTGAATAAGTGATGCATCAATGTTCACCTCTCCAATATCATTTACAATAACAGCGATTTTCATTCCCTTCTTATTCGAAAGAATATGATTCACCAACGTGGTTTTTCCACTTCCCAAATAACCCGTTAGCAACGTAATAGGAACAATTTGATTTGACATAGTATTTATAATTTAGTAATAATTTTCATTTCATCTTCTGCGTACTCTTTCTTATTCTTTGTCGTTTTTGGGAGTCACTTCATTTTTTCTCATATACAACCAAAACGCAACGAACAACACAATGGATGTAACAACATTGGAACTCATATTCACCAACGAAGCTCCTACAATCTTCCATTGTGTAATGAAGAAGTATGACAAAGCCAAGGTAACAAGTACACCTATAAACGATTTCATAACCAATATTCTCAGTTTACCGATAGCTGAGAAATAATGACCAAAGACATTGGAGACTGCAATAAGCAAAACTCCTGGAGAGAGATACATCAATACCGTTTTCACATCAGCAAAATCATCTCCTCCAAAAACGTATGCATACAACTCTCCTGGCAATAGATTCGCCACCAAGATGATTCCTAGCGTAATCCACAGACTGTATCGTGCCACCTGAATAGTACTTCTTCTTGCCTCAACGCCATCTTTATCTTTCAACAGTTTTGAGTATTGCACCATAGAGATACTGCGGCTTACAATCCATATCGCCTCAGCCAAGGCAACACCAATAGAGAAAACGCCCACAGAGGCTTTTCCTATCAAATGAGACAAGAAATAATAACTCAATCGATAGTTAAAGAATTGTAGGAAATTACTCAATTCCGTTTGAAATCCGAATCTGAATGAACGAACTGCCACAGGCCAAAGGCGTGTCAACTCAGTGGTTGAAAAACGTCTCCGATCCAAATATAGACAAACAATTGTCAGGATATACAGTGAAAGCATCAATGCGTAAAAATAGGCACGATAACTTGAATCAACAAAATAATAGAACAGCAACATAAAAACAAGCAACATAAATGGTTGCAACAGTGTCAAAATATTATACTGCTTAATACGTTGATTTCCAACAAACGATGAATTAAAAAAGGCCAGAAGACCCGTGAATGCAGAGGCGATAAAGAAGAACAAAGAGAGATTCTCCTTTTCTAAGATATGGAATATGAATGCACCCACCGTAGAGGTGATTGCAATCCATAGCATCGCAATGGCAAATAATCGAGACACACCCGATTTTTGCAAATAATACGAAACACTACTTCCTGTAAAAACATTAGTTAGAATAAGCAACAAACTGATGTCTGCCATAAACATGGCTACAATACCACGACCCTCTGCTCCCCAAAAACGGGCGGTTAAAACGACTACCAAAAAATTTAAGATTAGAATTGCACACTTACTGGCAATTGTCATCACTATATTTTTTTTTACATCAAATGCCATTATGAATGAATTTAACGAATTGATTCTCTATATTTTCCCAATTATATCTTTGGGAGGACAAATTTAAACTATTTTGGCAAAGTTGCCTATAAAAATTTGGATTATCCACACATTTTAGAATAAACGCCGTGATTTTCTCCTCATCATCAGGATCCGACATACATCCTATCGCATCAAACTCAGGCACTCCTCTCTGAATGGCTTTTAAATTTGAATAGATCATCGGACGTCCAGCCATCATATAATAAAATAATTTAATCGGCAGACAATGACTGTTCTCCACATCATTATCTCTTAAATCCATATAGATATCCCCCTCTCCCACTGTCTCACAAAACTGAGGGAAACTCATCCATCCAGCAGAATCAATTTTTAGATTGTCTGGCAATACCATTTCGTCAGACTTGTTTGCGGAAACAATCCGCAATTTAAAGGATACCTCCGGTCGTAATGTCGCCACCCTTTGTGCTACTGACACTACCCGATTATACCCTTTTTCTTTGGTAAGGTTACCAGAATAATATAGGACACACTCTTCTTGTAAAGTAGCTTTGGGTTCAATTTGTTTCACCACTTCTTTAGAGGCATAATAGGAGACCATGACTGATGTTTTCCAAAAGAATAAAACTTTGAATGGCAATGATTTATAATACTCTCCAAAGATAAATCCATCTGCAAGGAACCCTGCCAATAAAGATGCGAACGTAAGAAGAATAGCTCGAACTATTTTCTTCAATCCAGGTACATTTCTCAGATTTTTTTTAGATGGATACCACTCCGTTATATCGTATAGGACACGAACTTGCTTCCCAATCTTTTTTTTTGCTTTATAGGCTATTTTTACAGCGATTGGAGTATCACATACAATCACCTCCGGTTGGTATTCGACCAACTGTTGCAACAACCATTTCGATTTTTCCTCCCTGCTCTTTTCCTTTTGCTCATACGCAGAAAAGACAGAAACCTCATCTCCAGCACGCTGCAACGCTGCTGCTTCCTGATAGGCCACCCTGTCATCATCCGAATTATGAATCATTAAGGAAAAAGCGACTTTCATATCATTTGAACCTTTTAAATGAAAAAAAGGGATGCCCTACGGACATCCCATTTTATTTTCACTAATGTTTAATTACTTTGAGATAGCACCTGCTGGACAAGCGTCAGCACAAGTTCCACACTCAGTACAAGCATTAGCATCAATCTTGTAGATATCTCCTTCAGAGATTGCTCCTACTGGGCATTCTCCTGCGCATGTACCACAAGCGACACAATCTTCACCAATTACGTAAGCCATAATTTTAATATTTTAAAGTTAACACCGCAAAGATATGGTTTTTAAAGAAAATTCAAAAGGAAATCAACCTTTTTTTATAGAAAAATATAGGCTGTTCGTCTATAAAAAACAACCGAAAAAAGCTCGATTTAACATCAAATACCTCATAGACAGAATTATCGACTCTCATCATCGCCTCTTCACGCTATGTAAAACATGTTCAATTTGAAGGAGAAGACTCCACTTTCTTCAATATGTCATAGGCTGTACGGACATCACTCACATCCGAGAAGAGTATAGATCGCTTTCCTCCCACATCACGCAACTTACAACGCTCTATATGTGTTTGAAAATAGTTCAATATTTTACCAAATGCTTCTGATTGGAAATAAGGGGAGTTCTCCACTTGGACAAAATAACCCGCCATTCGATTTTGCTTAATTGTTAGCTTCTCAAAGCCCAACGACAAGGCTATCCAACGCAAACGAACCATCAACATCAAATTGACAGTTTGGGCTGGCAGTGTACCAAAGCGGTCCAACAACTTCATCTCAAAAGCTTGCAGCTCTTTCTCATCCCTCACATTATCCAATTCACGATAAAGTGACATTCTTTCTGAAATATTCTCCACATAATCGGATGGGAATGTCAACTCCAAATCAGTTTCAACTTGGCAATCTGCCACAAACTGGAGTTCGTTATTCCGATCCGCATTCTCCTCCTGATACAATTCAGAAAACTCATCCACCTTCAGTTCCACTACAGCCTCATTCAATATCTTCTGATATGTCTCATATCCCAAATCAGCTATGAAACCACTCTGCTCCGCTCCCAACAAATTACCCGCTCCTCGAATATCAAGATCTTGCATGGCAATATTGAATCCGCTTCCCAAATCTGAGAAACTCTCAATGGCTTGTAAACGACGACGAGCTTCGGAAGTAACCGATGTCAACGGAGGTGCCAACAAATAACAGAAGGCACGTCGATTGCTTCGTCCTACGCGTCCCCTCAACTGATGCAAATCACTCAAACCAAAATTCTGCGCATTATTAATAATAATGGTATTGCAATTGGATATATCGATACCAGACTCCACAATGGTGGTGGCTAACAACACATCATATTCATAATCCAAGAAGTCCATAACAATCTTCTCCAAATCCTCCCCTTTCATCTGTCCATGTCCGATAGCCACACGAGCCTCTGGCACCAAACGATGAATCAAAGCTGCAATATCTGGCAAATTTTGTACCCGATTATTGATGAAAAAGACCTGGCCATTCCGTTCCAACTCATAACGAATAGCATCCCGAATCACATCCTCATTGAATGTATGCAACTCAGTTTGTATTGGATGACGGTTAGGTGGTGGCGTGTTGATAACCGACAGATCTCGAGCACCCATCAGTGAGAACTGAAGCGTTCTAGGTATAGGCGTTGCCGTCATCGTTAACGTATCAATATTCACCTTCATCTGTTTGATTTTCTCTTTTACAGATACGCCAAACTTCTGCTCCTCATCAATAATAAGCAATCCCAAATCCTTGAACTTCACCTCCTTGCCAAGTACCTTCTGTGTACCAATCAATATATTGATGGTTCCCTCCTTCAGTTCATTGATAATTTTTTTCACATCTTTAGCAGAGCGAGATCGATTTAGGTAATCCACCTTGCACGGAAAATCTTTAAGACGCTCACTGAATGTCTTATAGTGTTGCAAAGCGAGAACCGTTGTAGGGACAAGTATCGCCACTTGTTTGTTATCGCACACTGCCTTAAAAGCTGCACGAATGGCAATTTCCGTTTTACCAAAACCGACATCACCACAAACCAAGCGGTCCATTGGCAAGTCTCGTTCCATATCCTGCTTCACCTCCTTGGTTGTCTTGAGTTGATCCGGAGTATCCTCATATATGAAAGAGGCTTCCAATTCAGATTGTAAAAAGGTATCGGGTGAAAAGGCATACCCCTTCTCCTCTCTTCGTTTCGCATACAAGGCAATCAAATCACGAGCGATATCCTTCACCTTCTTCTTGGTACGTTCCTTCAATGTTTGCCATGCACCCGTACCTAATTTATTGATTGTCGGTTCACTACCCTCCTTACTCTTATATTTTGAAATCTTGTGAAGCGAATGGATACTCACCAAAAGCAAATCATCATTTTTATACAACAGTTTGATGACCTCCTGTTTCTTACCATTCACATCTACCTGTATCAATCCGCCGAAACGAGCCACGCCATGATCAATATGTACCACATAATCACCTGGTTTAAAGCTATTCAAGTCTTTCAACGTAAGCGATGCCTGTCCACTTCTTGCTCGATCAGAACGCAAAGAATATTTATGATAACGATCAAAAATCTGATGATCCGTATAGCAACATAGACGCGTATCCTCATCGACAAATCCCTCATGCAATGTTTTCAGTACAGGGGTGAAAACAATATTCAATCCCTTGTCCTTAAAGATCGAGTCGAGACGATCAATCTGATGTTTATTGTCACTCAGCAAACATATCGTATAATGCTCCGCAATACGACGTTTAAACTCATCTGCAATTAAATCAAAGTTTTTGTTAAAGGCAGGTTGCGGAGAAGAATGAAAGAGAATCTGTGATGCCTCTTTCAAACAGCAATGTCCTCCAAAATCGATTAGGCGAAAAGAGTACATTTGTTTTATAAACGACTCAAAATCAATAAACTGGTCTTTTTCATCCACCGATTCACATACATTTGCCAACATCTCTGCAGTGAACTGAAAATCCAAGAAAGAGAGAATCGTTTGTTCTGGCAAGAAACTTAAAATAGAATCGGAGACGACCTGTTTATCGTGAATATTGGGAACGATGGCGATTTTATCCTTTTTCTCTTTGGAAAGTTGAGATTCCACCTCAAAAGTTCGAATGGAGTCAACCTCATCGCCAAAGAAATCAATACGATAAGGATATTCGCATGAATAAGAATAGATATCGATAATGCTACCACGAACAGAAAACTGGCCTGGTTCATAAACAAAATCAACACGTGAAAAGCCATATTCCAATAGCATCTGAATCATGAATGACGAATCGACAGACTCGCCCACCTTAACTTCGAAGGTTTTCTCCTTTAGGACTTCTGTTTTCACCACCAATTCTGTCAACGCCTCTGGATAAGAAACAATCAAGAAATGAGAGTCTTGGCTTTCCAAACAGTTCAAGACTTCCGTGCGTAAAATCTCATTTCCCGCATCTTGGCGTTGCTGGTCGTATTTGACAGAAGATTTATAAGAAGATGGATAAAAGTATACATCCTGTTCACCAATCAACTGTGTAATATCATGGTAAAAATAGGCAGCTGATTCCGAATCGTTCATCACAACAAACAAGCGTTGTTGTCCTTTTTGGTACAAACAAGAGAACAACAAGGCACGAAGAGACCCCTCAACACCCTTTATGTTGAGTTTTTTCTCCTTCCCTTTCGTCCACTCATCTACCGCAACAATCTGATTACTAAGACTAAAGCGGTTTAATAATTCATTAATTTCCAATGGTAAGAAAATTTTTCACAAAGATAACGAATAAATTTCCAAACCATTTTTTAAATTTGCATAAACGTACATACAAAATTTAAATAAAGTGGAAATTAACGACGGCATAGTAATTATACCAACGTATAATGAAAAGGAGAATATTGAAAACATTTGTAGAGCCGTGTTTTCATTGCCAAAGCAGTTTCATGTTTTGGTGATTGACGATGGGTCTCCAGATGGGACGGGTAATATTGTAAAAAATCTGCAAAACGAGTTTTCCGATAGGTTATTTATCATTGAGAGAGCAGGAAAACAAGGATTAGGAACTGCTTATATCACAGGATTTAAGTGGGCATTGGAGCACAACTACGACTATGTGTTTGAGATGGATGCAGATTTCTCCCACAATCCGAACGACCTATTGAAGCTACACAAAGCATGTGCTGAAGAGGGTGCAGATTTAGCCATCGGATCTCGTTACGTAAGTGGCGTGAATGTCGTTAATTGGCCAATGGGAAGAGTTCTCATGTCCTATTTTGCCTCTATTTATGTACGAATAGTTACAGGAATGAAGATAGCAGACACGACTGCTGGATTCAAGTGCTATAGGAAAGAAGTATTGCAAACAATCGAGTTAGATAAAATTCGTTTCAAGGGATACGCATTCCAGATTGAGATGAAATACACAACCTACAAATGTGGTTTTACCATCAAAGAAGTTCCTATTATATTTGTAAACAGAATTTTAGGCAACTCAAAAATGAGCGGAGGTATTTTCGGAGAAGCATTGTTCGGCGTAATTCGTTTGAAATGGGATAGTCTTTTCCGCAAATATCCACAAAAACAAAAGTAAAAACAATAGAATCAATTTTCTAAAATAAAAATTTGAAACATGAAGAGCATACTAATTCATAAAGTAAAAATCATCAACGAAGGAAACTCTTTCAAAGGGTCTGTATTAATTGAAGGAGATAAAATTTCCAAAATATTCAAGGATGATGTTCCAGCCAACATATTAAAAAATGCAGAAATTGTCGATGGAGAAGACAAATGGTTGTTGCCAGGAGTTATCGACACACACGTACATTTCCGCGAGCCTGGATTGACACAGAAAGGTGATTTCGAAAGTGAATCAAGAGCTGCTGTTGCTGGAGGTGTTACCTCCATTATGGATATGCCTAACACAAATCCACAGACAACTTCCATGAAAGAAATCGACAACAAGATTTCACTTGCCGAAAAGAAATGTCTCACCAACTTCTCTTTCTATCTAGGTGCTACCAATGACAACATAGAAGAGGTAGTCAATGTGGACAAAACAAAGGTGTGTGGTATCAAAGTGTTTGTTGGAGCCTCAACAGGCAACATGAGAGTTGACAATCCTGCCATTCTTGAGAGGATCTTCAAAGAGTCTCCTATTCTCGTGGCAACTCACAATGAGGATGAGGCAATGATCCAAGAGAATCTTGCAAAGGTAAAAGCAGAATTAGGCGACCAACCAATTCCTATTTCCTACCATGAGGTGATTAGAAACTCTGATGCCTGCTATAAATCAACATCCAAAGTGATTGACTTAGCAAAGAAATATGGAACAAAACTCCATGTTCTTCACCTAACAACCGCTAAGGAAATGGCATTGTTCAACAACAAGCCACTAGCAGAAAAACAAATTACAGCAGAGACTTGTGTTGGTTATTTATGGTTTGACGATAGAGATTATGAGCGCTTAGGTGCAAAAATCAAGTGCAACCCTGCCATCAAAAAGGAAAAGAGCCGTGTCAACTTGTTAAAGGCTGTCGAAGAGAATATCATCGACACCATAGCAACAGATCATGCGCCTCACTTGTTAAGTGACAAAGAGGGTGATTGCCTACAAGCAGCATCAGGATATCCTTCCATTCAACATTCACTTCAGATGATGTTGGAATTGGCAAAGAAAGGTAATTTCTCCAGAGAACAAGTGGTAGAGAAAATGTGTCACAATCCAGCCAAACTATTCAATATCGAAAAGAGAGGATTTATCAGAAAAGGATTCTTTGCTGATTTGGTTCTCGTTGAACCTAACAATCCAACGAAGGTCACCAAAGAGTCTCTACAATATAAATGTGGTTGGTCTCCTATGGAAGGAGAGACATTGAACTACAAGATATGCAAGACCTTTGTCAACGGCGAACTAGTCTACGATGATGGCAAGTTCAACACCGAGAAGAAAGGTAAATTACTTGTATTCAACAGATAATGATTCATTTAAAATGGCATAATATCAAGGAGGTCTTTTTCGAAAGCCTCCTTGTTTTGTTAACTATTTCGTCGATAAAATGAATCACTTTGTCGATAACATTCTTTCATTAAAAAAACATCTATTATATTCGCAACAAGTAAACATGATATGAAAAGGAATGCATACATATTATTAGTGTTATTGTTTTACACTCTTTCGTTCCAAGCTAACGCGCAAAACGAAATATGGAGTTTAAACAAGTGTATTGAATACGCACTAACACAAAGTATAGACATGCAAAAAGGACAGATTAGCATTGATGAAAGTCGCATTAACACAAAACAAGCGAAAGCACAATGGCAACCTTCCCTATCCTTTTCAACATCTCATTCCATCAATAACAGTCCGTGGATACCAGAAGGACTAGAAAAGAGTAATACTTCATACAATGGAAATTACAACTTAAGTGCGGGATGGACTGTTTTTAACGGGTTTAAACGGAAATACAACATCAAGCAACAAGAATTGCAAGAAGAGATTTCCCTCGTTAATATGGAAGAGATAGAAGAAGATGTAAAGTTAGCCGTACTAACCGATTACATCCAAATTCTATACGCCACAGAGAATTTGAAATCCACAAGAAACTCCATGGAGGTGGCAGAAGCAGAGTATTCAAGGAGTAAAGCGTTGTTTGAGGCTGGAGCAATTTCGAAAAGTGACTTTTCTCAGATAGAAGCACAGTACATCAAAGAAAAGCATTTATTGGTAATGGCCGAAAACGATTTGGTGGAAGCTAAGTTGAACTTAAAACTTTTATTAAGATTAGATCCTAACACCGAGATGGATATTGTTGCTCCTGAAATTACCAACGAAGACATTCTCGGTCAACTGCCCGGAAAAGATTCCATTTTTGAAAATGCGATGAAAGCTCGTCCGGATATCAAAAATGCGGAATTGAACGAACAAATGTCTGAATTGAAAATCAAGTCCGCAAAAGCTGGTTACTATCCAAGTATAAATTTAAATGCGGGGGTGAGTACAGGGCACAATTCATCATCAGATTGGGCCTTTAAAGAGCAGATGAAGCAAAATTTCGGTGAGAACGTAGGTTTATCCTTAAACTATTCCATATTGGACAATCGGAATAGGAAATCAGAAGTAGAGAGAGCAAAACTTAATCAACATAGTTCCTCTCTACAAACAGAGCAGATAAAAGACAATTTGAAGAAAACGATTGAGTCTGCTTACAATGACGCAATCGCTGCTCAATTAAGTTATGTAGCATCTTATAGTAATGAGAAAGCGGCAGAAGCAAGTTATGAATTGACAAAGGAGAAATATGACTTGGGTGCCAAAAACCCTTACGAGATGCTGAATGGGAAAAACGCATTATTGAATGCGCAACAACAAACCCTACAGGCTAAATACACGGCGCTACTCAATATTCAAGTGCTGAATATTTACCAAGGGTTGCCCATTACAATTGAATAAAACAGAATAAAAAAACTTTTTCATAATAGTGTTTGTTTTCATTTTAGAACACAAAGATGTTCGAAATAGCACTAAGTTGCGAAACTTGGTGCTATTTTTATGTTATACGAAGCACATACCTACTTCAATTTCTCCATCAACGAGTCTTTATAATTCTTACCTATCGATAGTTTCTGTCCTGCGATGGATACCATATTCCCCTCGACAGATTCTATATAAGAAAGGGATACGATATAGGATTTATGAATACGAACGAACTCATTCGATGGCAATTCCTCTTCCAAGCGTTTCAAAGAATAATACGCTGTTATTCTTTTCTTATCCTTTAGATGGAACGTCACATATTCACTCTGTCCTTCTACATAAATCAGGTTAGCATAATCAACGCGATAGAGTTTGTAATCCGCCTTCACCATGAAATACTCCTTCTCTTTTTCCGCAGGAGCGGCCTGTCTTTTCAATCTCAATCGTTCCGTTACCTTATTGATCGCCTGTAAGAAACGAGGGAATGGAATCGGCTTAAGCAAATAATCAATGGCTTCCAATTCATAGCTATCCAACGCATACTCTTTATACGCAGTTGTAAAGATAACCATAGGTTTCTTTTTCAATGATTTAATAAACTCCAAGCCAGACAATTCAGGCATTTGAATATCTGTCAGGATTAGATCGACCTCTTCTTTTTGAAGAACATCCATAGCATGCACAGCATCCTCACAAACTCCACACAACTGAAGGTTGGGAAGTTTGGAGACATATTCCGAGAGCAGTTTTCTTGCTGGGAACTCATCATCAATGATGATAACCCTTACCATTTCATTTTCCATGATATCTTATTTTAAAATGGTGAATTCATAGAAGTCACCTCTAATTATTTATCATCTAACTGAATATGCAAATTCAGTTGGAAAGTGGTTCCCTGATCGTGGAACGCCAACTGATATCGATTTGGATAGATCAGTTCTAATCGTTTTCGCACATTTTCAATTCCTATACCCGTCTTGGTATTTTCCGTAACCGATTTCTTTTTCGAATTGATGATTTGAAACGAAAGATCCGTCTGATCCGCATCAAGTGTGATATGAATAAACGCATCCTTGTCCTGCCCTATTCCACTATATTTAAAAGCATTCTCCACAAAGGGCTGAAACAGCATAGGTGCAATATATATTGTATTACTTTTAATGTTTTTATCAAAAGTGACATCGACATTTCCTTCGAAACTAAAACGTTGAAACTCGATATAATTATCCAAATAGGAAATCTCACCTGAAAGAAGGATGCGAGACTCCTTTGATTCGTAAGTTACATAACGGAGCATCTCCGAGAGGGA
>JAFZLC010000042.1 GCA_017551675.1 Paludibacteraceae bacterium
ACTCTAAAAAAAGAGTTGTTGAATCTTTGTTGTGCGCATGTTTAACAAATATATTTAAATTACAGGTTGATTATCAACGGCTTATAAATTTTGATAAAAATTTTTTTGGATTTTTTCTTGGTTTACAACATAGAAGAGACGAGGTGTACATCGTCTCTATCGAATTCAAAAATTACGTAAAAAACAATTCAGGTCCACAGACTGGTGATAAACATCGGACTGGCATCGTCTGCCTTCTTGAACCCACACGATCCGTAAAAATCCAGTTCCTCGTTGTAGGCGACAATGACAATGCGTAGGTAATCTTTGTAGTGCTCCTTCATCATCTCCACTAGGCGTCGTCCGATACCCAAGTGTTGATGTGTCGGGCGGACAAGCAGGTAATGAACATAGGCCGTCATGATGCCATCGTCCATCGCACAGATCAGTCCCACAAGTTGGTCTCCATCCCATGCCGTATATACCGTTTCGAAGTTTCGCATGGCAACCACCAGTCTCTCTGGATAATGACCGGAAGACCATTCAACGGAAAGAAACAGCGACTCCAAGTCTTCTTTCCTGAATTCATGTATATCTTTATATTCAAGCATAGAATATCGTTTAGTTGTACAAATTTACCGCTATACAATTTAAAGGACAAGTATGTTCATCAATATTTTTTTGCCTAATATCCTTGTTTTATGGTGATAATTTGCTACATTTGCCTTAACTAAATATAGTATCACTAAATTTTAACACTTATATTAAACGCTTAAAAAATTAATGCTATATGAAAAAAGTTATAATTCCAATTTTTGCATTGTTTGCGGGTGCAGCAACCTCAATGGCAGAAAACAATGACAAAATGTATTTTTGGTTGAAAGATGGTTCTGTTGTGGAATATGCCATTTCTGATGTAGATAGCCTTACTTTCAGTGAAAGAGAGGAGATAACCCCAGAGGTTAACCCAGCAGAAACAATGCAGAAACTTCGTGATGATTTGGTAGAATTCGCACCTAACGTGCCCAATAACAGTTATGGTGAGGTGAAGACTTATCAGTATTACTCAAAAAGTGCAGGACATGATAAGAAAGTGAGAGTGATTTTGCCACCAAACTACGACACAAACAAGAAGTATCCTGTATTGTTCGTTCTACATGGTATTTTTGGTGACGAGAATTCCATGCTTGATGAGGCTAATGGTGTAAAGAAAATGATTGCCAACGCTATTTCCGAAGGTTTGACCAAAGATATGATTGTTATTTTCCCTCAGATGTACACTTCTCCTAAAGGAGAACAACCGAGTGGTATCGCGTTCGATCAAGAGACAATGAGATACTATGATATGTTTGAGAATGATCTTCTTGAAGACTTGTTGCCATGGGCTAAACAGCAGTTCTCGATTGCAGAGGGACCTAAGAACACTGCTATCACAGGTTTCTCATTGGGAGGTCGTGAAGCTTTGTATATTGGAACTCAACATACAGATGTGTTTGGCTTCGTAGGTGCGGCTTGTCCTGCTCCTGGTATTGTGCCTACTCAAGATCAATTTATGGTTCACGAAGGTACAATAAAGAATGAAGCTGACTTCCACTTGAAGGACGGGAACCCTAAACCATACATTCTTCTTATCTCAGGTGGAACCAACGATGGTGTTGTAGGTGATTATCCTGAGCAGTATCATAATATCTTGCAAAAAAATAATGTGGATCATGTATGGCACTCCATTACAGGTACAGGTCACGACGGTACTTCCGTTCAACCTCACCTCTACAACTTTATACGCCACATTTTCAATGTAGAATAGTCATTTACCAAACGGTATATCAAAAAAAAAGAGAACCCCGAAAACTTCATACTTTCGGGGTTCTCTTTTTTCCTGCTTTTATTATTGCTCCTGGATCTCTTCCAATGCTCCAGTTTCAGAATCGATGATGAAACCTCTGACTATAACATCCTTTGGTACAAGTGGATGGGTTTTGATGGTTTCAACAGTCTTGCGAACAGAGGTTGGCGTATCTTTGAACCCTTCCAGCCATGTGTTGAGATCGATACCACACTTATTTTCCACCACCACCATGACCTCCGCCTGAGGTTCTTCTGATATGAGATGTTTCACGAACACTGTTTGAATAATCATTGTATCTACCAAAAGGCCGTAAGACGTAGCAATGACGATGGTGATGTCTACCCTCTGATGGATTCGCTGTAGAGTCGGCAACGAAACCATACGACTCGTAAGTGTCCAAATAGAATTTCTGGGTGATACTGTCTGCTTGGTATAACGGAGAACTTAGATTCTTCAAAGTCCATTCTCTTGAAGCAACATGGATATAAGTAGCGTTCTTTTTCTCTTGTTGCTCGTCGACAGGATGGTAGATGACACAGCATTCTTTATCGGTTAGGATAAAGATGTTTGTGGTGTCTTCGATATCTTGCTGGATGTGAGATGTCTGTCCATACCTGTTTTTAATGATATATTTAGCAACCTCATCAGTAGTAGTGAAAAAATAAGAACTATCAACAGCAACAACCGTTGGATTGTAGTATTTGAATATGGTGGCGTATTGCTTATCGGCTCCAGTGATAAAGGTTTCGGATTTGAATTGGGATCCATCTTTCATAATCGACTCAATAGAAGGAGCATCGACTTTATCCTCCTTATTGCAACCTGAAGGAAATTTGAAAAATAGTAATCCCAACGCAATTGCACAATAGATGAGGAACTTGAAACTAGACCCTTTCTTCTTCTCTTTCTTACCGCCTTGTTGCCATTCAATGTTCAGTCCGTTAATCTTTTGTCCTGAACAATACTCGGTTTCATCATCCCATTCCTCTATGGAATAATATTCTCCAGTGCTTTTATTGACATATTCATTGTATGAGGCTGTGTCAGAAGGGTCAACATCTACGTCATCGTAAGCCTCTGTGACAACTTCAACGCCACTTTCCAATAGTTCCCAATTTTCGTCCAAATCTATTTTCTTGCAAGATTTCCATAAGATGTAATTTTCATCATCTATAGATAACCAAATTTTTTTTGATCTTGAACCAAATTCGGAGAGTTGATATTCATCCCATGTCTCATTGTCATTTTTGTCTTTATACTTAATTCGACCTGTGATATGGTAGCTCACGCCATTAATTTTAAGTGTGTCTCCTACATGGTAAAGACTGTTCGATACTTGATTCATTGTTTTGCTCATATATTACCTCCATTTTTTATCTGCATCCCCATAATATTTCATGAGGATGGGGTTGGACAATGTGTTAATTTTCAATTCTTGATTAGGCTTTTCATCCTTGGCAAAGGAGAAGATGGTTTGACATTTCTCTTCGGTCAGGAATTTTGTTGGAACGTTGAACTTGAATTGTGTGTCAACTTTCTGAAAAGTGGCTAAGTTAAAGCCCCAATCTCCAAAACTGGGTACTTCCAAATGATAGGGAAGCACATGAAATCCTTCACTTGCAATGGTTTGATGAATGCACCAGAAGGCTTCGGTTGCAAAATAGGGACTGGTGGATTGTACCACCATAACACCAAGGTCGGTCATCGCCTGCTTACACAAGCGGTAGAAAACATTGGTGTAGAGTTTGTTCAATGCTTCATTGTTGGGGTCTGGTAGGTCGACGATGATAACGTCGTATTTAAATTGATTTTCTACCAAAAACTTATAGGCATCATCGACGACCACATTCATCTTTGCATTGCTCAATGAATGGTTGTTTAGGTTTGCTATCAATTCGTTTTCTTGACAGATACGGATAATCTCCTTGTCCAGATCCACCAAAGTGATTTTTTGAACTTCTTCGTATTTTAGAATTTCACGAGCTGCTAATCCGTCGCCTCCACCTAAGATAAGAACATTCTCCCTTTTGACAGCTTTCGTCATGGCTAAATGAACAAGTGCCTCATGGTAACGATACTCGTCTTTGGAGGAAAACTGGATATTTCCGTTGATGAACAAACGAAGGTCGTCACGATGACGGGTTAGCACAATATTCTGGTATTTCGTTTGCTCTGAAAATATCACCTTATCTTGATACAATCCATCTTCGACAACTTTGGATATGTTTTCCGATAGGATGGTGCCAGCCAATAAAATTGCGAGAACGCTGAGTGTAGCACAAAGAATCGCCTTGTAATGAGCTATTCTTTCTTTGTATTTTAAAATGATGAGAAGTGCGGCGATAATATTGAAAGACCCGACCAAAAAGGCCGTGCAGAAGTAACCCAAATGAGGTAGTAGTAGGAGAGGAAAGGCAATGGAACCAACCAATCCACCAATGTAATCAAAACTGAATATGGAGGAGATGGTTACACGTAAATTGTTCTCGTCTTCCTCGATTATCCTTGTTAAGAGAGGGATCTCCATACCAACAAAGAGACCGATGATGAGGATGATGGCATACATGACAATCTGGTAGCAGACAAGATAGATGTTTGCCAAGAAAAGAATGAGTGTGCTGAGTCCTCCGATGACACCCACTCCGATTTCTATGCCTACGAAGTAGTTGAATAGTTTGTTTTTGATGAATTTGCTCAAATAGGAACCCAGACCCATGGCAGACATGTATATTCCGATGGTGATGGAATATTGCAACACACTGTCGCCCTTGAGGAAGGAACTTAATGCGCTAATGATCAGTTCATAGCAAATTGAGCACCCCGATATTATCAGGGTTGTTAGCATCAATAACCTATACTTATACATGATTAGTAGCTTGTTTTGTCAGTACTCGTTCTATCATTTTGAAATGATAGTCGGAGGCACCAAGGTCACTTTTTATCTCATCGAGGAAAGAGGACGGAAGATCATCTTCGCAAGAGAAGAGGTCGAGTGCTATTGTTTTTTTCTCAGGTCATGTGTGGATGGCAATATGAGATTTTGCAATAATAGCCATGTAGGTTATCCCTACTGGTTGAAACTGATGGTATGACTCATTGACAATGATGGAGTCTATGCGCTCAACAATTTTACGAGCAACATTTTTTAGATAAGAAATGTCATTTAATGCAAAATCTCCACATTCATAAAAATCCGCAACTAATTGTTTTGCCATACGTTTCCTCCTCTGATTGTCATATGATTTCTTACTTCCTTTCCCTATAATTATTACAAAAATAGAAAAAATCAACAAATCATACTTGATTGCACGATGAATTTATTGAAATTATCTAAAGCGGAACCATTGAGTTCGACAACAAAACCAATTGGAAATTTCATTTTTTTTGATAAACAATATATTTTAGCATATCGTATGGGTTTGATTTTTATATGATAAGACAAAATATGGTTATGCGATATATACTACTAATAGCGTTGTTAATCTCTTCTATGGCAGTCTCTTCGCAAGTGGATGATTGTCAAAGATGGAAGGAGTATGGTATGTTGTGTGGTAAATTCTCCGTTTCTGAAACAAAGCAGGTCTATTTTTCCAAGGGTAATCTGCAGTATCAGGCCAGTACGGACACATGGCGCTTTGCCGAAAGACAATATGACCGAATCTTGGCGGACAACCGATTCCGATCATCTTCCTACTCGGGATGGATCGACTTGTTTGACTGGGGACACAGTGGTTACGGTAATCTTGAACCTTATTTAGTAAAAAACGCTTATTCATACAGCCTTAGTGACCTGCGTTTTATCAATTATTCAGAATTGAATCCCTTACCAGATGATGTCAGGGAGAAGGGTATAGCTGGCACTTATTACGACTGGGGAATGTTCAATGAAATAGTAAATGGAGGCAATGAGAAGGGACTTTGGAGAACACTGACAGCTGAAGAATGGATGTATTTGGTCGCTAAACGTCCTCATGCGAAAGAACTTATCTCCCTAGCAACCGTATGTGATGTTGAGGGTATGATTTTGTTGCCAGATGATTTTACGATGCCATCGGATATAATTTTCCATCCTGCTTCAGATAACATTGGATATGACGAAAACGATATTAGGTATAGATATAGTTATTTTAATGGCTCTCGTGAAGATGGTAATTATGAATATCAGAATAACTACAATGAACATCAATGGTCGATTTTGGAATCATTGGGGGCACTTTTTTTACCAGGTGCGGATGGACCTTTCCCTAACTATTTTGAAATATATTCGGGATGGGAAACATACAGAAAGGAAGACTCCGAACAACGCCAAACAAGGAGTTTATATTATTGGAATAGATGTTTGAATGGGTGTTATTGGACATCATCTGTTGCTGCGGCAAACGATGAGAATAGAAACCATGATAGCAGTCCTGTAATGTTTAATTTTGGTGTTTATTATGATCAAGGTTTGTTCTTGCGAGATTCTAAATCGTTATGTTCTGTTCGTCTTGCCGCGGATGTTTCCTCTTTTCCAAGGAAACAAAAAGTTATTCAGAAAAAAACAGATGACATGAAAATCAATGGAAAACTTCCAGGATTCTTCTCTGTTTCCGAATCAGAACAGGTGCAGTTCTCTCAGGGTAACCTGCAATACCAGCCAAGTTCAAATGTCTGGCGGTTTGCAACAAATCAGTATGATGTGTCCTTTTATAGAAAAAAGGAAGTAGTTCAAGATTCTTCTGATTTTGATGGGTGGTTGGACGCTTTCGCTTGGGGAACAAGTGGTTTCCTCTCTGAAATGAGAGAAGGGGAAAAAAACCTTCCTTATGTGGGAGGGTATAAAACTTCTAGTTATTTTAGTCCCTATAGTAATAACGGACCTGTTTGGTTTATGATTGGAGAAAACGACAAATATGATTGGGGCATATACAATGCCATTTCCAATGGTGGCAATAAAACGGGTTTATGGAGGACGCTTAGTGTTGATGAGTGGATGTTTCTTTTGGCGGAACGCCCCCATGCCACTGAGTTGCGTTCTCGTGCCATGGTATGTGGTGTGGAGGGGTATATGTTGCTTCCCGACGATTTTCAACTTCCCGATGGACTCTCCTTTACACCTCGAAGCAAGGATTATACCACCAACCGATATGACCTTGAGGAAGATTGGAGAAAATGGGAAGAGTGTGGTGCTCTTTTTCTACCGAATCAGACGAAGGATGGTATGGGAAATGGATATTGGACTACTCGTGGTGGACTATGGTATGCTTGCCGTTTTTATATTAATGACGATCTGGATATCTCCTATAGAACTCCTCCCGGTTATTTATTATATGTCCGTTTGGTATCAGTTTCATCCAAAGCGAAGGTAAACAAGAAACAGGATGTTTTATCGAAAAGAAATAACAGAACCGAACAGAAGAAGAAAGTAGAGGTGGAGGGCGCCCTACCTGGTTTGTTTTCCGTCTCGGATAGTGGACAAGTCCGTTTTTCCAAAGGTAACCTGCAATATATGGAAAGTACGGATACTTGGCGGTTTGCGCTCAACCAATACGATGTGATGCAAAAGAGTGCGAAGTATTGTTCGTCAGATGATAGCATACGAGAACCTTTGACGGAATGGATAGATGAGTTTGGTTGGGGCTCCAGTGGTTACGACAACCGAAAACCGGCAAGTAGATGTAATTTGTCGCTTCAAGGACCTGCCGCTGCCGATCCGGCTGGCTTTAGTGATTCGTGTTATGCTAATTATGACTGGGGAGTCTATAACAAGATTGATAATGGAGGCTGTGAAAAGGGACTTTGGCGGACACTTTCGAGGGAAGAGTGGCTTTACATTTTGAATGAGCGAAGGAATGCAGAGAACCTTCGATCAAGGGCGGTTGTCTGTGGCGTGCATGGGTATATGATACTTCCTGATGATTTTGTCTTTCCTAAAGACGTGCGTTTTATCCCTCAGTGTCATGATTTTAGTAATGACTATAATGAAGAGCAGTGGAGACGAATGGAAGCGGCTGGTGCACTTTTCCTACCATGTTATCCTGTTGATCTGACGATATGCGGAGGTTATTGGACCTCCTCAAGTTGTTTATGTCATGAGGCTTTTTATTTCGGTTTTGAATATAATTTTTTGCATAAAGATTATGATGGTTTTGATGCGGATGGGATTCTGATGTACATGGATATAGATCTTGCTCTCTCTGTACGTCTTGTGACGGATAGATAAGTTTGCCCGAATACATAAAAAAAGAGGAGATGTTGGTCTCCTCTTTTTTTATCATACTGTTAGCAGTTTCGTTACCTCCGCCGGATTGAGCGCCCACTCATACGTGTAGGCTTCGTCGGCCTCGTCGGCTTTCTCTACATGCGTAAGATGTTGTGCTTGCGCCTTAATGTCGAGTAGTTGTCCAATTGTTATTTTGCTCTCTAACCGACGGAGCAACGCCTCGATGGAGGCACTGTCTGCTCCTCGTAATGTCTGGGCTGAGAAAGGCATTTCGAGCCATATAATTTCTCGTTTCGCTACATCAAGTACACCGAAAACCAATCCTTTGGAGAGGTTTCCTTCGCTGATGCGTACCATGTGTTGTACGCAGGATGGATCGTAAGCCACACCTGTTTCCTTTGATATCTTCATCTCGTCGGCAGAGTCCATCCAGCCCACCATAAGGTTAGGTGAGAGGGCACCTGTAGAATAGGCATTGCAAGTGAAGATGGCATACTTGGCTCCTGCTGCATCCAACTCAGAAAGTGTTAACTCGATATATTCAGCGGTTCCAACCAAATTGGGCACGGAACGAATATCCCCTGAGTGCTTAGCACCTACACAAGTCAGATTATAGTAGGCACACTCGGCAGTTTCATTGTTGGGTAGGGCAATGCGACAACTTAAGTCCATGTCAAGCCGCTGGGCATTCAGACCCTTTCCCCAATGGAGGAAGAGTCGGATGGCATCCCCCTCAATAGGAAAGTGTGTACCCATCAACGCACAGGAGGCATCCTGAATGGTGGCGGAACGATCGCCCACACTGACTGGAATACTATAAAGAGATGGATCGATGTAGATACTCTTTGACTCTGTTTTTTGTGCCGCATAACGTTGCAACATAGCTGTTTTGTAGAGCCCTTTAACAGCCTCAATCATTCTCTTGCAATCGGCCTCGTCATACAACACCAATAATTTGTTAGGGCCTAACTTACGGGTTACGCCAGTGATAGGACGGGCCAGACGCTCCGCCTTCGGGTCGAAGTAGATCTCCGCTGCATTGCAGAGCGAGAGCAACAAACGTGCGGGCAGTTTGTCAGAGACCTCCGTGAAGGCAGCCAACACCTTGTCACTACCGAAACGTAACATAGAGGCGAAGAGACAACGAGCAAAGAGTCCCGGACGCTCCTTCAGTAGAGACAATGTCGTTTCTGCATTATTCTCGGAACGTGCCTTATCGACGGCACCTTGCCATGTGGAATAGTCTTGTTTGTAGAAAACATCAAGTATTTCTGCTAAATGATCGAAGCCCTTCTTTCGAGAGTATTCGCCCAAGCGAAGCGCACGGATCATGCGTACCCACATGCCTCGTTTCGGGTGCATGTTCTCAGCTGCCTGTTTTGCAGACATTGGGAGGGCATTCAGCCACTTCGCCACACGTAGGCAAGCTTTGCGATCATACTTCAGCATCAGTTTCTCTTTCATCCCTTCAGCTGCTTCCACGCTATTGTCGAGTGGACCCCACATGTGGTAATAGAGCTTGCGGGCATGAGCAATAAGCGTCTTTGGCTCGATAATTTGCGCATAGCCTGTCTTCTCGTACCAGAGATAGCGAAGGATGTCTGTTGGACTTTTCATAAAGCCTGCTGCTTGATCAGTCTTGCCTTGTGCCACAAGTTGCTTGACGACCAGCATGGCGGTCTCCTTCATCGTGATTTCAATATCATCCGGCAATGGGAAGATCTGAAGCAACTGCTCCAACGAATCTGCTTGTGTGCCATCCAACGGTGTGGAGGATGATAGAAGAGAACGGAAGGTGTTTTCCATGTCTTCCCGAGTGAAAAGACGTAGCTCCTTCAGTTTGCTGGCTTGTCCCTTATAGACGAAGCCAGATGTCTCAAATGGTGTGCCACAGAAAGGACATCCGTTGTAACGCTCTAGAGGGAAGGTTCCCTCAGGAATCAGGTGTCCGCATGGTAACGTAATACCTCTGACACCAGCCTCCTTGCCCAAAATATTGGCAAACAAGGTGATGAGGTGATCAAGAAACGACTCGCCAGTTGGTATTTTCCATCCTTTGACAAGCGGTGTCCAGTTGAGGCTCGTGCCCATCATGGTATTGATGCACTGCGTAATCTCCGCAAGACGATCCGTAGGGAGTTCGGTCAATGTATGCAACAGCTCTTCGCTGACACAGTACCCATTCTCGTGCAAACGAAGAATGAATGCTGAAACAGAGGCAGAAACCTTAGACCGCATATCAATATCTTTGCGATCAATATCGAAGTACAGAGCACGGTAGCGCAAAGCTACTTTTGTTAAAATAATATTTTCCATAACATAAAACTTTAAAAGGTAATTAGTTAGCAATAGAACTGCAATCTGGAATCTGAAGTATGCCAACCTTGACCTTGTTATTGTGGTGCGGGGCAGGATCTACAGAGCTACCGCCGCATATAAAAAAGACGGAAAGCACGATTCTATATCTCTCCCGAAGGAGACTATCTAGAGTAGGAGTAAGAACCGTTTAGTCCGTCTTTATGAATGTAAAAATACATACATTTTGTTTAATTATGAAATTAAGACGTGAAAATCATGAATGTATTCCGTCTTTATGTCGTACGGACCAGGTGTTCAAATCCTATATCCACGAAATGCTAGAAATTATATTCGGGACAAAATGAAACAAGCTGTGGATTTGTATGAAATCGATGTGGAGGATTTCTAGTGTTGGGAGATAAGATACTCCATATAAGGAATTTGGATAATAACCACACTAATTAAAGTCGCAATATAAATAATCCATTTCAAACTCTTTTGATTGATGTATTTTTCAGAAAGATACACCACAGGGAATATGACTAATGAAATTGGAAGCAATGCTGAGAGCAATAACGTAATTGAGGAATTGTAACCATCATACGATTCACTGACAAAACTTACAATAGGGGAAAGAACCGAAATAATCAACACCATGACAACAATGGTAACATAGATTTTCACCTTTTGAAGATCACATCCGCTCCATAATCTGTTTTCAAAATCGGTGCGGATTTGAGAATTGTTCAATCGGCGATCCGTTGTCATATATAGTAAAATAGCGATAATCACTACATATAGGAGCATAAAGCCCAATGGAATATAGCAGTTATCTGTTTTCAACATATAGATAAAGCATAGGAACCCACTGAATAGTGCCATGACCATTATACGTAAGGGCTTATGTTCAACCATTTTATATAAGATATACACATATATCACACATGGATACAATATGTTTATATAATGCAAGGAATAAGTAAATAGTGACTGGTTTTGCTGTGTTATAAAAATGTCCTTCAACGTCGTGACAAGGTGCAATGGAGAGACAGAAAACCCTTCAGATACAAATAATATCAGCACGACAACGAAACAAGCAATTCTTTTAGACACATTTTTTTGAAGCAAGAAGCTCGGGTCCTCACTCACTTCCAAGGTTGTATGAGCCAAACAATCCCCTATGGTTTTTCCTTTTTGCGAAAAACAAATAAAATCAGCCCACATATAGAGTACAAATAGAATCCTAAATTCAGAGGAAAGTTTATAAATGTTGGTAAACATCCATAGAAAGATTACCAAAAAGAGGGGTAGGTTGCGAAGAATTAAGCATGATTTTCCGGAATTTTCCGGTCTCACAATCCGTATGTTCACGAATCGTTTCCCGATACTTCTTCCGTCAAAAAAGAAGTCCTTCAATAACATATAAACGGCAAACGGAACTGTCATCACGGTGATCGCATTATGAAAACACATGTTTTGATGCAAGAGTAATGCCAATATAGATAAAATTGTTATCGGGATGAAATCAATCATCGCAGCACATAGCCATTCTATGCGACTTACCTTTTTCGAGTCATTCATAAACTATAAAACTTATTAATAATTAAAAATTCATCTTTAAAAGAGTGATGATTAGTGCGATAAACTTTCTTCTAAGCAATGAATGTGTAAAGATAATAATCAGAAACAATAATGGCAAAAAAAAGGATGATTTGTTGATGGTTTAGATAATAAGATAAAAAGCATTATATTTGTGTTGAAAATTGACACCTGATATAAAGACATAAAATCTACAGGAAAAAGATTTTCAGCAACTATTTGTTTTGATTAATATATACACATTAAAATCTATGAACGATAAAAATGAAATCATACTGTACCAGCCTGATGAGACGGTAAAGCTGGAAGTGAGGATAAGCGAGGAAACAGTTTGGCTAAATAGGAAACAGATGGCCTGTTTATTTGGCCGAGATGTAAAAACTATAGGAAAACATATTGCTAATGCACTTGCAGAAGAACTACTGAACATTTCAGTTGTCGCAAATTTTGCGACAACTGCCAGCGATGGGAAAACGTACAATGTTGAGTATTACAATCTAGATATGATATTGTCAGTTGGTTATCGTGTGAAATCACGTCAGGGTGTACTATTCCGCCAATGGGCTAATAGTATATTAAAAGATTATCTATTAAGAGGATACGCATTAAACAACAGATTGGAACGTATAGAAAACCAGTTGGAAAATCAACAAAAACAGATTGCGGACCACCAGCAAAAGATTGACTTCTTTGTGCGTACATCTCTGCCTCCTGTCGAAGGCATCTTCTACGATGGTAACATGTTCGAGCCTTTCGCTTTCGTCAACAAGTTGATTCGTTCTGCTCGGGAACGCATTGTTTTGATTGACAATTACGTGGACGAGACCGTATTGCTACGCTTGGCAGAACGGGCGGAGAATGTTCAGGCCAAGATTTACACGCGGCGC
>JAFZLC010000043.1 GCA_017551675.1 Paludibacteraceae bacterium
TCAAGTAATTCATTGCTGTTGTGGTATGAATATGTAATTTAAATCTATTGGTTTTAAATTTTTTATATATAAATTTGCAATCCGATTCACTTGGATTGCAAATTTTTTTTGAATCGAAGTGAGTTGGATTGTGTTTTTGATTATTATATTTGGAGTTTACTTTTATTAAAAAAGACTTTGAAGAATGAAAAACAAGTACGTTGATTTGATCGAACAATCGTTCGAATTCCCTAATGAGGAGTTTAGCGTTGTGAACAACGATTTGTATTGGTTTAATGTCCCATTGATGGATATTATCAAACAATACGGAACACCGCTACGTATCTCTTATTTGCCAAAGATCGCTCAGAACATTCAGCGCGCACGCCGTTTGTTTAATGTCGCTATGGCAAAAGTGGATTATCAAGCGGATTATAATTATTGCTTTTGTACGAAAAGTTCCCACTTCTCATTCGTGATGGAAGAGGTGCTTAAGCATGATGTAAATGTGGAAATCTCATCTGCGTATGATGTTAATTTGTTGGAGTGCTTGCGTGATTCGGGTCACTTGGATCCTAATCGCTTCGTGATATGTAACGGATTTAAAATTCCTCAATATGTAGAAAATATTCAGTCTTTGATTAGAGGCGGTTTCACGAATGTGATTTCTGTTCTTGATAATAAGGAAGAACTCAATATGCTTCTTAAAGACTTCGATCAGAATGTTAATCTGGGTATACGAATTGCAACGGAAGAGGAACCTAAGTTCGATTTTTATACTTCTCGTTTGGGTATTCGATTTACTGATATCATTCCTTTTTATAAAGAAAAGATACAAAACAACAAGCAAGTGAAACTTAAAATGTTACACTTCTTTGTGAATACAGGTATCAAAGATACTTCCTATTATTGGAACGAATTGAATAAAAGTATCAACCTTTATTGTGAATTAAAAAAGATATGTCCGGATTTGGATAGCTTGAACATTGGTGGTGGTTTCCCATTCCAATCTCACATGGATTTCTCATACGATTATGAATACATGGCAGAGGAGATCGTTGCACAAATTAAGAATGCATGTACGCAGGCGGGTGTCCCTGAACCTCACATATTTACTGAGTTTGGTTCTTATACCGTTGGTGAAAGTGGTGCCATGCTCTATTCAATTGTAAATCAAAAACAACAGAACGACCGTGAGTTGTGGAATATGATCGACAGCTCATTTATTAATACAATGCCTGATACATGGGCTTTGAATCAACGATTCCCTTTCTTGGCAATTAATAACTGGGATCAGGAATACGAACGTGTTCATTTGGGCGGTCTGACATGCGATAGCGAAGATTTTTACAATGCAGAGGTTCACTCCAATGCCATCTTCTTGCCAAAAATGCAACAGGGAAGAGAACAGTATATCGGATTCTTCCACATGGGTGCTTATCAAGAGGCATTGAGCGGTTATGGTGGTATTCAACACTGCTTGTTGCCAGCTCCTAAGATGGTGGTCATCGACTTGGATGAGAATGGTGAATACTACACCAAACTCTTCGCAAAGGAACAGAGCTTTAAATCCATGTTGAAAATTTTGGGTTATTAATCGATGGCAAAATCACGCAGATTCTACATCTTTAAGGTCATCCTTCCTCTCATACTGCTCATTGTACTGATCGTATGGGTGTGTTCCCGTTGGAATGTGTGGTTCGGTAATATACCAGAACCCTCTTATGTCATTCCTAATAAGGTGCAACGCGTACTCCTTACTGTGGGCCCAGACGCTGATTCTCGCTATATCAGTTGGCAAGACTCTGCACGTTTGGAAGGGGATGAAACGACCACTGTGGAATATGTGGATTACCATTCCCTCTCAACCCCATCCGACACTTTGACGGTTGAGTCAAAACCGACCGTTTATCAATCCAGAGCCGGCGTGGGTGCTTTCTATCACGTCTTGTTAAAAGGCTTGCGAATGGGTGAGTCTTATAAGTATAGAGTTCGTTCTTCGCGCGATACGACTGATTGGCGCTGTTTTGAGATGGATACCACTTGTCACTACTCGTTTCTCTATATGGGAGATGTGCAGGATGAACTGGATGGAGGCTTCGATTCCTTGCTTCCATCTATTATGGAACGCAATCGAAACACCTCCTTTTTGTTGTTCGGAGGCGACTTGATCGAGCGTCCTATGGATTGCTATTGGGATCTGGTCTTCCGCTCGTTGGATACCTTTGCCACCCGTTATCCGATTGTGTGCGTGCCCGGCAATCATGAATATCTGAAGGGCCTATCCCGTAAGTTGGAAAGAAGGTTTACCCTGACATTCCCTTATTACGAGGTGGAGGATGAGTCGGACAATGCCTTGTTCTCCTTTGCTAAGGGAGACGCCCGCTTCTTCTTGTTGGATTCTAACAAGGATATTTGGGACTTGGGAGAACAACGAGATTGGTTGAAAAAACAGTTGGCAGAGTGCAAAGAACAATGGAAGATTGTTGTGTTGCATCATCCGCTCCATTCTATAAAGGGTGCTGCGAATAATTTAGGTGTTTGGGCCTATTTTGATGGTGTCATCAAAGAGGCGGGGGTAGACCTCGTGTTGCAGGGCCATGAACATGCTTATGCGAGGAGTTGCGTTGATGTTTCGGAGTCGGGCGAAGTCACTTCTCCGTTGTATCTTGTGACATACTGTTCTCGTAAGGATTATGCGATGAAGTTTTATGGGGATGTGGAGAAATGGGGTACTGATGATCGTTATTACCAACGGATTTCTGTATCGGAAGATTCTCTTGTTATTCAGACTTATGGAGCGGAACATAATCTGTATGATGATGTGGTTTTGGTGAAGAATGATAAAGGGAAAAGACTGATAGACAGAGGAAAAGAGATTCCTCAAAAGATTCAAGTATCAGAATGGTTCCGAAAGAATAAAAGTGCCAAAAAAGTAAAAAAGTTTGAACAATCGATTCGGGAGTGGAAAGAAAAACATGGCGATGAGAATAACAAATAAAAGACTCCTTCGTTTCTTAGAAAAGATGGGTCTTGAAAATATGTTTCGAATTGCCTAAATATGGTGTGAAATGTTGTGTAATTTAGGGATAAAAACGTTAAATTTGCAGAGATAAAAAAGTAAAATGAACATGAGAATAACACGTTTCTTTTTTGCTAGTGTAATAGCATTTGTATTACATAGTTTTAGCTTATTTGCTAATGAATATTCGAAGGGAGATATCTTTAAGAAAGATGGTATTTCCTATAAAGTCTTGGTCACTTATCTTGTGGTCGATTCAAAAGAAACGACGGATACTATACAGGGACCAGATAAGTTCTATCGCTCGGGCGAGTTGATGGTGGTGGGTGTTGATAAAAGTTTAAGTGATGTAGTTATACCTCCAGCAGTAGGTCGATTCAAAGTTATCGGTCTTACGGACAGTTTGTTCTATCAACATGAACATGATAGAATATGGTTGCCCAAACTGCAATTTGCAGGAAATGGATGTTTCGCAAAATTGAAGGTTAGAAGTGGAGCTTTGGTGATTCATGACATTTCTAATTTCGGATTGGGAGTATTCGACGAATTGGATGCAGATTTGATTTTTGACATAACAAGAAAGATCACATGGGGAAATGCATTTTCAAAAATGTTGCCAGACTCTTCCTTTACTTCAAGTATGCCAAAGGGATTGATCAAAACCAATACCAGAATGCTTGGTTTCATTAGAAATAGTAGAGTGTATGATGATTGCTATGGCGCTACGGCTAATAACTACAAAAAGTGGATTGACAAAGCATTTAATAATGATGAGAAATTTCAGCAGAATGACCTGAACAACAAGACAGAACGATTCAATAGAAGGACCTATTCCACTACACCTAGAAAACGTAAGAACGGATTCACAATCACGGCAAGCGCTGTTGATGTGAAAGGAATGGGTTATCCTTGGGGAAAACTTACCAGTAGTTACTATCGTCGGTCTAACTATGCTGTTCTCGATAAGAAGAGTAAGAAAACTATACATTATCAAGATTTTATTCCTCTGGCAGATCCCGTTCAGAAAATGGGTTGGTATGTTAAGTTTGTAAGTAATGAGGAAGAGGTAAAATATATGTTGAACGGTAAATTGATTAAAAAATGAGAAGAATAACATTACTAATACTCAGCCTTGTTTCTTGTATGATTTCGTTGGCAGATCAAAGAGGCGTCATGTTTGAGCAAGACGGGTTGAAATATATCATATCTTCAGAGTTTACAACACGAAGGGTAAATGTAAACAGAAGCAAAGGAGATCCTGAACACATCATTGTCAACGAAGGTGAAGTGTATGTGTGTGGTGTTACAGTCTCGGATCGAGTTGTGAGAATTCCAGATGTCGTTTATGCCCCTTCAACGTATGGTAGAAAGGACACGACAGTCATGGCTATGTATCACGTTTTGGGAATTGGAGAGAAAGCTTTCGAGGGAGCCAGACTGAAAGATCTTATCATTCCGTTTGGATTGAAATTCATTGGCAATGAAGCATTCCGTAATTTGGAGATTACCAATGGTGTGCTGGTCGTACCACCTGTAAGGAAAATGAAGGCGAATGTGTTTGATGGAGTAAAGTCAAAGGTACTCTTTATGGATTTGGAAATTCAAACTAAAGAAAACCCTCTTCCTATTGTTTTTGAAAACACATTTCAAAACAAAGATAATTTGCCAGACTTCTATATCCCACACACATGTTTAAATACTCAGACCAATGGATTGGATAAAAGGATTCTTTATTCAGTTGGAAACAACATATACAAAAAGTGGGTGGAAACATCTTGGGATGAGATTATGCGGGGCAGATCAAATTATAGAACTTATCGTTCGGAGTCAGTTCTCGCATATACAACAACATCCAAGTTTTGTACTACTGAAGGAGAAGTCGCTCCTAAAATTGTTATAAAGACACCTAAAAAGGTTGAAAAGACTGGAACAGATATTGATATGCTTTCTCCGTATGTATATGAGTGTACTAACACATTCACACATAAGAAGGATATATACGAAGAGATTGTATTAGGTAACTCTTTGTTTAGATGTAAGAAAGCAGGAAAATATTTTTATTTCGCATTGGATGGAAAACCTATCACCAATGTGGAAAGTCTGATAGATGATTCCGGAAGAGATCCTTTTGGGTTACAGGTTTACTCGAAAGAGGAGATAAAGGCTAAAAAAGCGAATAAAGAGAAAGAAAACAATCTTAATAATAAGGTGAATGACCTGAAGAAGGCATTCGGCTTCTAATGATAATAACAATTTAAATCATACAATTATGACAAACATAAAAAACTTGTTATTGATGGCAATCACTTCATTCGTGGTAATGCTTAGTGGTTGTAATGGTGGTTCTGAGAAAGATTTGAAGAACTGCGATGACTATGTTTATGTAGATTCGTTGTCTAATACTCATGTCTATGGTGTTGTTAGGGATGTTGACGGAAATGCATTGGATAACGTGTTGGTTACAAGTGGTACAGATACGGTATTGACAAGCGAGAATGGTGCATACTCGTTAGAGAAGTGCCGGGCTGTGAATGGCAGATGTGTTGTCAGATTTGAAGAACATGAATACTTCTCTGTGGTTCGTACAGCCAATATTGTCAATGGAGAAGCTAGAGTTGATGCAATCTTGATGCCTCAGGATTCGAAGGAAGGGGTGTCTGAGGTGACTCATTTCTATAACAGTGAGGGAAGCACCATTAAGGTGGGCAATATGCAGGTTGTGATTCCTGCCAACGCATTAGTATACCAAAAAGATGGAAGTGAATTCAATGGCTCCGTTTTTGCAAGTGCTTATTATCTGAATCCTAATTCGGAAACATTTACGAAAGAGATGCCTGGTGGTGATATGAGTGGTGTGACTGCCGACGGAAAGGATGTTATCCTTCTCTCTTACGGTATGGTTGAAGTTTCATTAAAGGATTCTGCCGATCAAAAACTCCAACTCAAGGAGGGTGTGGAGAGTACCTTGACTTTCCCTATTCCTGAAGGATTCAAGGAAGAACAGAAATATGAAAAAATACCTCTCTGGTACTTTGATGAGGAGAAGGGAACATGGGTTGAAGAGGGTATGGCCACAAAGAACGGCGATACTTATACAGGAAATGTTAAACATTTTTCTTGGTATAATCTTGATTGGCCGGAGCTACGCGCAACGATTGTGGGACGTGTGACAAATAAGGATGGTAAACCATTGCCTAATATATTGGTGACAATCTCCCAGATCTCTGCTTATTCTGACAGCGAGGGCTATTATAGAGCCTTTGTGCCACGAAACACACCTTTTTTTGTGACAGTAAAGTCGGAAGACTATGCTGGTTACTCCAATTGTCCTTTCTTTAATATTGATGGATTAGAGGCTCAATCAGTATATACACAAGATATTGTCCTTCCTAATATGCCTTGCGCTCATGGTAAAGTGTTGGATAAAGGTGGTCAACCAATTTGTGGCGTTGAAATATGTGCCGATAAGTTTACTGCATGTACTAATCGAAAAGGAGAATACTTTATGTATTGTAATGCCCCAAATCCATTCTCATTGAAGGTTAGCGAAAAAACAGTATTAAACCAAAAAGAATATAAAAAATATGATTTCATAAACTCTTGGGTGATAGATCCTGATGCAAGTTATGATTTTGTGATGGATAGACCTATAGGTGTGTATGGAAGTGTTTGTTTCTCTGATTATAAACGGTTGAAAAAACCTGTCACAATTACTGTTGTCATCGATCAAAAAGAATATAAGGTGTCATCAAAAGGATGGTATGCATTTTGTATTTCTCCCGATGTGCAAGAAATTTATGCTTATGTTAAAGCAGAGGATGGGTGTGGTGTGGAATCCAATAAAGTATCAAAAAAAATATCCCAATATAGGATGAATTGGATGCCTTCTATCTATATTCCGAATGGATTTGATATAAGTGGTTTCGTTGTCAATACTTGTGGACCTTCTAAAGCAAAAGTAACCATTGAAGTAGGAAAGGGTAAAAACAAGATGACATTCTCTCAAAATACAAAATACGGATACTTTAACATCGACCTTCCTATTAGCGTAAAAGGATCAAAGGCGAAGGTCAAGATAGACTGTTGTGGAAAGAGATTTACAAAAAAAATAGATAAAATAGATTCAAATCTGTATTTGGGTAGAATGGAAGTCTGTTTAGGTGAAAAACCAGATCCTGATTGTATCTATGCAATTGTTGGAGACAAAACAGTAAAGTTCAATACAAAGAAGGATAAATTCACGGAGATGTTCCAAAGTAAAGGCTCTGGAACCCGAAAGTATCAAGTTTGGTATAAAAGTCCAGACTACGACGGAATGCTGATATTGGAAAACAACTATAATGAATATTCAATATCTGGGCCAAAACATACACTTTGTGTCTATTTGCTTACTGATATGATGAATGTGGCGAAAAGCAAGGGAACTGATGCGCGTGCTGATAAGGATAGTCTTTTCACATTCAAGACAGACTGTGAGTTGTATGTTGATAGTGAGGATGACGATGAAATCTATTTATATGGTAGTGCAGCAATAAAAAATAAAAACATACGTGACGTCGAAATCTATAAAAATTACCCTTGCTCAAAGTCTGCTAATGTTCTTGTCGGTAGCTCTAATTCTACGGAATTTATGACACTGACAATTCCAAAAGGGTCAACGAAGAATATCGAGAATTTGTTGAAAAACAAAGGATTAAAAGACAAAACAACGTATATGGATGACGAACAAAGAATCACCTCTATTTATCTTCATGATGATGCGCAGGCCATAATACACAGAAACAAGGATAATACATCTGATGCGACCATATTGGTGCGCGGAGGAATCGGCAAGGAGCCACTTTTCAAATGTTGGAAGGTCGACTTTAGAAATTCTTCCCTCAAAAAGAAAGGAGATAGTAATATCAATTATATGTGGAAGAATGAAGCTGATATCGCTCAACTTATTATGTTCGGTCCTATCATGGGTGTTAAGTTTACTGAGACTGACATAGAAGAAGAAAAATGTGGTTGTACAACAGGTAATGCACCATCTGTTGTCGCAGGCAAATAAACGTTTGTTTAGTAGATTCTGATTTTCTTACGAGAAGTGAAGCTTGTGATATTATCAGACACAAAATCTAAATAATTCATAATTATTTGCTACCTTTGCAACTCATTAAATTTTTTTAATATGGAATTGAATGCATTGACAGCCATCTCTCCAGTGGATGGAAGATACAGAAATAAGTCAGAGGCTCTTTCTGAATACTTTTCAGAGTTTGCACTTATCCGTTATAGAGTGCTTGTTGAAGTAGAGTATTTTATCGCGTTATGTGAATTGCCTCTTCCTAATCTAAAAAACTTTGATTCATCAAAATTTGCAGAACTGAGAGCCATCTATAAGAATTTCTCAATTGCTGACGCTCAGAGAATCAAAGATATTGAGAAGGTGACGAATCACGATGTGAAGGCTGTTGAGTACTTCTTGAAAGAGCATTTCGATGCATTGAATCTGCAAGAATTTAAGGAGTTCATCCATTTTGGATTGACCTCTCAAGATATCAATAATACCTCAATCCCTTACTCTGTAAAGGATGCCCTTAAGGAGGTGTATGTTCCTAATTTGGAACAATTGATTAACGAACTCACTGTTCGTGCAACGGAGTGGAAGGATATCGCTATGTTGGCAAAGACACATGGTCAGCCAGCTTCTCCGACTCGTTTGGGTAAGGAGATTATGGTATTCGTCAGCCGTTTGCAAGTTCAGTTGGATCAACTGAAACAATTGCCTATTCCTGCAAAATTCGGTGGTGCAACAGGTAACTTTAACGCACATCATGTGGCTTATCCTTCTATTGATTGGAAAGCATTTGGTAACCACTTTGTGAATGATGTCCTTGGCTTGCAACGCGAACAATGGACTACACAAATCTCAAATTACGATAATTTAGGAGCCATCTTTGATTGCTTGAAACGTATCAATACCATTATGATTGATATGAATCGCGATTTCTGGCAATACATCTCTATGGAGTATTTCAAACAGAAGATTAAAGCTGGTGAGGTGGGTTCTTCCGCTATGCCTCATAAGGTGAACCCAATCGATTTTGAAAATGCAGAAGGAAACCTTGGAATGGCGAATGCAATACTTCAACATTTGTCTACCAAATTACCAATCTCTCGCTTGCAAAGAGATTTGACCGACTCTACTGTGCTCAGAAATGTCGGTGTTCCTTTCGCACATACAATTATCGCTATTCAAAGTTCATTGAAGGGTATCGGTAAGTTGTTGTTGAATGAAAAAGCACTTTATGCAGATCTCGATAAATGTTGGGCTGTCGTTGCTGAGGGTATTCAAACAATCCTTCGTCGTGAGGGTTATCCAAATCCTTATGAGACATTGAAGGCTTTGACCCGTACCAACGAGGGAATAACTGAGAAGTCAATCAAAGATTTTATTGAGACATTGAATGTAAGTGAGTCTGTGAAAAATGAATTGAGAGCTATCACACCTCACAATTATACAGGTATGTAACCCCATAAAATATGCTAAAGGTATCTGAGTTACAATTCGTTAAACTCATAAAACGATTTGTTGGCCCGTATAAGAAAAATGTAGTATTGAATATCGTTTGCAATATTCTCTCTGCTTTTTTCAGTATCTTCTCTTTTGCTTTGATCATTCCTATTTTGGAAATCCTTTTCAAGGCAAAACAAGTTACTTATACATACATGCCTTTTAAATGGAACATGGATACCTTGAAAAATAATGCCTATTATTTTATTACTACCTTCATTGACAATCATGGTCCACTATTGACATTACTCCTGTTGGGTGTGTTCTTAGTGGTGGCTACTTTTTTCCGAACTGGTTTTTCTTATTTGGCCAGTTATTTCATCATCCCTTTGCGTACGGGTTTGGTGCGTGATATGCGTAACCAATTGTACCAAAAGGTGGTGGACCTGAACCTCGCCTTTTTTAGCAAACAGAAAAAAGGAGACATCATGACTCGTATGCTAGGGGATGTAGGTGAGGTGGAGACCTCAATCATGAGTTCCATCGAAATGCTCTCTAAAAATCCGATTATGATTCTGATCTATATCGGCACACTCTTTTATATTAGTTGGAGGTTGACGATTTTTGTCCTGATAGTGTTGCCATTATCTGGTTTCATTATGGGACGGGTCGGTAAATCATTGAAACAAAAATCGAAAGAGGCTCAGGAGCAGTCGGGACAACTTCTCTCTCAGATCGAGGAGACGCTCGGAGGACTAAGAGTGATAAAGGCTTTTAATGCTGAAAAATCTGTAATTCGCCAATTCTCTAATTTCAATGAACGTTTGAGAAATACGGTCACCAAGGTGAATCGCCGTTATATGTTGGCACATCCATTGAGTGAGTTCCTCGGTACGGTTACGATAGCCATCGTCTTGTTCTTCGGAGGAATGTTGATTCTTAGTGAAGATAGTTCGATGTCGGCCTCCTCGTTCATTTACTATTTGATCATGTTCTATAACATTATCAATCCAGCTAAGGAGTTGTCGAAAGCTATGTATAACATCCAGAAAGGAAAGGCTTCATTGGAACGTATCGATATGGTTCTCCAAGCAGTTAATCCATTGAAGGAGGTGAAAAATCCAGTCCCTGCTAAACCATTTACCGATAAGATAGAATATAAGAATGTCTCCTTTAAATATGAAGATGAGTGGATTTTGAAAGATATAAATCTTACCATTCCAAAAGGGAAGATGGTGGCATTGGTGGGAGCATCAGGTTCAGGAAAATCCACGATGGTTGATCTGCTGCCACGTTTTTATGATGTGAATGAAGGAGAAATTACCATAGATGGCGTCAATGTGAAGTCGATGACATTGTATGATTTGCGTTCTTATATGGGTAATGTAAATCAAGAGGCTATTTTGTTCAATGATTCCGTCTTTAATAATATCACGTTTGGCGTGGAAAATGCCACGGAGGAACAGGTGATGGAGGCTGCAAAAATAGCCAATGCACATGAGTTCATCATGGCGATGGAACAAGGATATCAAACAAATATAGGAGACCGGGGTGGTCGATTGTCAGGAGGACAACGTCAGCGGTTGAGTATTGCACGTGCCATATTGAAGAATCCTCCGATATTGATCTTAGATGAGGCAACATCCGCTTTGGATACAGAATCGGAGAAACTGGTACAAGAGGCTTTGGAGAATCTGATGAAGTCTCGCACGACAATCGTTATTGCCCATCGACTCTCTACAATTAAGAACGCAAACGAGATTTGCGTCATGCATGAAGGCCGAATAGTAGAACGAGGATGCCATGAAGATTTGTTGAAATTAGATGGCATTTATAAAAAATTATACTCCATGCAATCACTCTAAAAAACATTTTGTTTTTAGTTTTTTTAATATATTTTTTTGTTTCTTGTTTTGTTTTCTTATATTTGCTTGCTTTTTTGTGTGAACTATCCAACAAAGAGGTTCACGAGTAATACAACTTTAAACCCAAAAAGAGTTGAAGTATAATTTTGTTATGAAAGACACAGTTGTGAAACCAAAAGTTAATTTGACGAGAAGAATTTTATTCCCGATGCTTTTCTGTCTCATTAATTTCGTATCCGCTTACGCAGAGATGACATGTTCCATTGGTGATAGATGGAATGGATCTGCTACAGTGCAAGTGATTGGAAATTATGCGATTGTAGATGCAGATGGATTTAATGGAACCATCGCTTTTGATGGTGTCACAGTTAAAAGTGTAGATGTATCTGCCACTAGTCATTTTACCAAGTTCTATGTAAATGAGTCGAAGCCTGAGCAGATGAAAATCCAGACAACAGACTCAGAAACTGGTAAATATTGCATGAGATACGACTCTTCTGATCAAACCATTTATGTAACGGATGGTGGATGTGAAGGTTCGATTGTTGCAATTCCGGAGAATGTTTGTTTCGGATCAGAAGTTAACCTTCAGTTGATTGGAGTTTCCTCTTCAGATAAGATAGAGTGGGGCGTTGAAACAACTACGGGTAGTGTTGAAACATTGACAGATCAGGCAAATAAAACTAGCATCACATATTTAATGGATGGCGTTAAACCTGTTACTTTTGTTGCTAAGGTTTCTTCAGGAGGATCTTCCTCTCAAAGCAGATTAACAGTTTACCCTACATTGGAAAATTGTGGTTTCTTGGTGACTGTCTCTGACCAATCTGTTTGCTTGGGTGCAGGTGTGACAATGTCAACTACTTATACAAGTGGTACATTATATGAGTGGAAAGATGATAAAGGTAATACCTATCCATCTACATCTACTCCAACTGCTACATTATTTCCTAGAGAGGCTGGCGATTACAAAATCTCTGTTTATGCAGATGGTTTGAAGGTTGGAACTGCTTCTGTAAAGGTGAAGTCAATGGCAGATTGTGGCTATACCGTTACTGCAAAACATGGTTATGCATGTATTGGTGGAACGGATGAATTATCTACGAATTATACAGAAGGTAAACTATATACATGGAAGGTGGGTAATACGGTTGTTCAAGAAACCACCACTCCTTCTGTTAAAGTTGCTCCAACTGAGCCAACTACTTATACCCTCTATGTGGATGGTTATTATGTAGGTGATGCGAGTGTGGATGCTCATGAATGTACCTTCTTCATCGCTTCTAAGTTCCCTGTAGGTAGTTGCTTGCAGGATACGAACGTGTTGATGGCTGTTGGTACGGCTATGTTGGATGATATAAATAATAATGTATTTGAGTGGTTCGCTTCTGTGGATAGTGTCACTTGGTTCCCATTGGGTACAAGCTCATACAGAATGCCTGTTAACGTGACGATGGACATGTATTTCAAAGTTGAGTACAATGGACTTTCTCAAGGAATCTTCTATCCAAAACCAGATTGCGAAAATCAGTCTTACTGTGATGGATTGGAAACCAAAACATTGTTCTATGAAACTTTCGGTTTCTTCTTGTCTGATGACGCATATTACTCAGGTGGCGAAATTTTCTCTAAGGAGATACAGGTGAACCACAAAACAACAGTAAGAGTTGGTAACGACACCTATACTTCTGGTGATTATAATAAATCTTCTGGCTACTTTACTGCAAGAGCAGATAACGCTTCTATGTCAGTTGATCTTTCTTCTACTAACAAATTCTCTGTAAGAAATTATGTTGCACCAGATCCGTTCGGATATGTGGTTCCTGCAACTTCATTTACTAATGTGGGTGGTGCTAACCAATTTGTTGGTACAAATGGTCACCTCTACATGACTGAGAACCCAATGCTTTCTCAATATGAGTCAGATTCTTGGGTGACAGACGCTTCTCTTCGTTTGCAAGATGGTTACTACGCAATTGTTATGTCTCCAGATTCTTGCGGACACAACAGAGATAATCAAGACTTCATTACTTGTTCCGATTATACAGGTGGTAAAAACGGCGCTATGTTGTTCGTAAATGCAGGACAGACTAATGTCTCAAAAGCTGCTATTTACGCACAGAAGGCAGCTTTGGCTTGCCCTGCCGATCGTTTCAACTTCGGTATGAGCGTTCGTAATGCTACACATGTGGATGGAAATTCTACATCTAAGAACCCTGTTAACTTGACAATTTGTTTGTTGAAGGAATTTGATGAGAATGCAAGAACATTACCATCATCAAATAATCCTAACGTGTTGGCAAGTCTCTCTTCTGGCGACGTAAGAGCAGGAGAGGATTGGAAACGCTTGGATGAGTTCATCCAATTGAGTGAAAAGGTTCAAGATGTTTGGGTTGTAATTTACAACAATGGAGAACCTGGTGATGGAAATGATATGTTGTTGGATGATATCACCTTCTCCGTATGTATCCCTAAGGCTGATATGTTGGCTACATTAAATGGTGATACATTGGGTAGAGAGGCAGTCTCTTGTAGTGGTGAGGTTATCACATTGCATGCTTTCCAAACTAGCACATACTTGGAAAATCCTTTGTATGTATTCCAATTCCAAAAACTGGTTGGTAGTGATACAGTTTGGACTGATTTGATGGATTACGTTAACAATCCTGATTTGATGAAGTCTGATACCGCTCAGGTTTCTACGAAAGAGGCAGACTTCTGGGGAACTCTTCGTTATCGAGTAATCATCTCTGATGATGCAAGTGTTATCCGTAAAGTGGCTGATGAAAATTGGGGCGATTTGTCAGAATGTGAATTCACTTATCACCAAGCTTCAACAACAGTTTCAATCCGCAATACCTATGGAGGTGAGATGGCTCCAAAAGATTCAGTCTCCTTCTGTAACATACCAGGTACGATTGTTAAGATTCCAGGTGAACGTATCCTCACGATTCCAGATCATGAGTGGACAATGTCTTGGTTGACTGCTGATAGCTCAGTTATCTATTCAAAGAAGGTAAAGGGTATCTCTAAAGATTCCTTGACATTGACAGTCCTTGATGGTGAAACGTTCTCTGCTAAGGCTTCTGATGGTACAGACTTGGGTGAATTTACATTTGCTCAATTAGATTCTCTTCTTTTCAGAGCAGAAGATGAGGGTGGATGTTTCTTCTATCAAACAGTGAAGACTCATGCTAAGATGAACTTGGATATCAAAGCAGCAGCAGAATCATTCGTTGATTGTAATTCAGTTACTGTGAAGATAATTCGTAATTATAGCGAACCTTCTTTGGTATTTGATTGGTCTTCTGTCCCTGGTACGGCAGTGGCTGTTGATGATTCAACACAAACATTCACACCAGATAACTTAGAGGCTTATTCAACAATTGAAGGAAAAGTAAAGATTACTCCAGTAAACGTGGATGATAAATATTGTTTCTTGCAGGATGAGATACAAGTTCCTTACACAATTCACAATGGTCATTATACAATGACTATCTCATCAAGCAAGGATCCTGTCTGCGTCTCTACTAATGAGAGAAGTTACAGCACCTCAATATTGACACTCACCGCAAAAGTGGATACAAAGAATATGAGTGCTGAGGAGGCTGCAAAAATTGATTTAAAAATCACTTCATACAAGTGGCATATCGAATTCTCAGATAATACAACTTTGGATACTATCACGACGACTAGGGATTTGTCCTTTACAAACCGTGATTTGTTGAACTCAGAGTTGAATGAGATTAAGGCTAAACAATTATTCGCATCTGTCGTTGCAACAACAACGGATGTTTGTCAAACGGTTTCTCATGATCCTAATGAATCAAAGATCGACGTTGAAATCCGTGAGGGTGGTTTCACTCTTATGATTGAGGCTGATAATACACTTTGTTTGTTGGATGAAAATTCTCATGATATCAAAATCACGATTACACCTCCTACCGCATTGTACAATATCACTCAACTTCAGTTGTACATGAATGGTATTAAATTGCAAGATATAGATAATTTGAGAGACTCTTTCTCTGTTACAATTGATGATAAGAAGTATCCTTCCATCTTCACGGCTGGTAATACGGCTACTTATAAGGTGTCAGTGTTCGACTCAACTTGTAAGAGTGATAACGAGTCTAATACGGCAACGGTTAAGTACAATGGATATGATTGGAAGTTCAACGAACCGGATTCTTGTTTGACAGAGTCTAACAACCTATTCAATATCATTGCAACGATAGATTCTGCAAAAGCAGTTAATCATATCACTTCTTATAAGTGGACATTGAATGGAAATGACTTGCCAAACTCAAATGGTTTGTCTTATGCTTACCCAGTACAACAGAGTATGACGGGTCTCTTCAAATTGGTTACTTCGGATGGTATCTGTAAAGATGTTGAACATGAGTTCACTTCTAACATTGCAATCAATTATACAGTTACTCTGAAGAGCGCTAAAGACAGAATCTGTTCTACGGATAGTGCAGTCATCTCTACAGTGGTATTGCCTGAAACCTCTCGCTCTTACATCAAAACATATACATGGTATGTGGTTGATTCATTGGGCAACGAAGAAGTTTTGAAAGCTGGTGGTCCAGAAGATTCTAAACTTACTTTGTCAAAGAGCAATTACGAGAAGTTATTCACTGCAGGTAATTCGTTCAGTATTTATGTGGTTACGGATGACCAGATTTGTACAGAGGTTACATCTACTGAACCACTTCATTTCGATGTGAATGATCCATTTACTTTGAAGTTGACACCAACTGCTAATAAGGTATGTTATAGAGAGGGCGATGTTGTTAGCTTGAATGTTGAGGTTTCTCCAGCAAATGCTATCAATCATATCCCAACCTTCATCTATAGCAGAATTGGAAATGGTGATACATTGTCTTATAGCACAAGTTCCACTACATTTGAAATCTCTCAGTTGGAAAGTTGGATGACTCCTTGTGATGACGTTCTCTTCTCGGTATCTGCTTCCGATGGTATTTGCGTATTCTCTAATAGTCCTGTAGTTTCACAAGATGTTGTGGATATCAATACACCATTCACTGTCGATTTGGTCGCAGATAAGGCTTATGCATGTTCGAAAGGTGACTTCGTAATTCTTAAGGGAACTAATTCCCAATCTTCTGATTCATACGTTACTTATGAAAACACATTCAATTCAGTTTTGAATGGAACAACGTATACATTGAAAAATGGTGGTAACGCACTCTACGTTATTGATACAACAGATTCTTATAAAGGAGTTAATCCACAAGATATATTAACCTATTCGTTGACGGTTAATGATGATAACGTGTGCGGTCCTGTAACTTCTGCTGCAGTGCCAGTTCATCTTCAGACTCCATTTAAGGCTCATATAGAAGCCTCTAAATATGTTGTATGTAAGGCCGAACCATTCTCTGTAGATTTGGTACAAATTGATCCTGCAGGTTCTAAAGATTACATTAAGATGTATTCTTGGCAAGAAGACGGTGTCGGTTCTGTAGGTGAGTTGAATAAAACATTGTATCCTGTAGGATTAGCTCCAGGTTACCATAAGTTCTTCACCAATATTTCAGATGGTATTTGCTATGGTACGGACCGTTTCCCTACATTACAGTCTGATACTGTAACTATAAAGGTTCATGATCCAATCATCGTGTCATTGACAGCTTCATCTCCTACATTCTGTATGCAACCGACTAGTTCTCCAGTTGTCATCACTGCAAATTCATACTCTGGTGAACCTGTTCGTTATGAACTTTATGATGCTGCGACAAATACATTGTTGAATTCTAAAAAGTCAACAGCCATGTCAAATTCATGGGAAGTTTATCCAGACCAAACGGTTAACTCTTACTATGCTGTTGTTCATGACGATGTTTGTCCAGGTGCATTTGATATAACAGGTGCTCGTATGGTAGATGTTCACTTGCCACTCATTTTCGATGTGACAATTCCTGAAGATGATTATCAAATTTGTTTGGGTGAGAAGGTTCACTTGACAACTACTGTGACCCAAGGTGATCCTACCGCATTTGGATGGTACGGACTTTCTTCAGTATTACCTGAGCCTGCTTATACAGATCAGAGATATTTGGAGAATATTCCAGAAGTGGCTGGAACAAAATACTATATCATAGTTGCTTCTGATTTCGTTTGTCCAGATGTAGAAGTGACGGTTGGCCCTATTGAGGTTCACGAACAACCAATGATTAATCTTATCGCTTCAAAGAACGAGGTGGTGATTGGTTCTACTGTTGATTTCGTTGCCGATGTATATCAGGGTAACCCGATAGTTTTCGATTGGATGATTGATGATATGTTGTTAGGTACAACTCCTACTAATTACTTGGCAGACTTTAAACCAGCTTCGTCAAGTACATATACAGTATATGCTTCGGATGGTGTATGTCCTGTCACTTCGTCTTCTGTGACGATAGGAGTCTTAATGCCTACTGCATTTACTCCTCATATTAAAGATGGCATGAATGATATTTACATGGAAGGTTATGATGTCACCATCTTCGACCGTTATGGTAACAAAGTATTTGAAGGCAATAATGGTTGGAATGGAATGAAGGGTGACGTTATGGCAGATCCTGGAGTATACTTTGTTTATGTCCTCCTTAAGGATGGTAAGAAATATAAAGGTACAGTTGAAATAATAAAAATTGATTAAATATAGTGTTATGTTTTCACAAATGAAGCGGGCTTTGCTCTTATGCATTATTTCTTTCTTGTATGGCAACGTGTTTGCTATACATGAAGAGTTTAGGGAAGGTTATGAATTTATTTCTTCTCAAGCTAGTTCTAATCAACAAGAGAGACCAATGTCTTTTTATAAAGACGGTAAGGTTGTTTTCTTTGTAGGCGATTCTGCTTATAGTGCAGTAATTGGTGAATCGAATGATCTCGAGAAAGTCGAGGTGTGTCCTGAATTGTGTGGCCTTGGTATCATGGGTACCTTCGCTTACGATCCTCGACGTCGAACCATCTACTTCGCTAGAGTCGATGAGTTGGGTAATTCTGATTTATATGAGGCGCAACTTCAAGGCGGCTCATTCTCAGAACCTAAGTTGATGAATATTGAAGGATTGGAGAAATTAAGAAAAAATGTTCGTGGTTCTTCTACTGCAATGGGTCAGTGGACTTTCCGCTACAACAGAGTTTCTGGTTTCTATAACCCAACATTAGCTGAGGGAGGTAATAAGATCTACTTCACAGGAGATTTTCCTAAGAAATCTTTTGGAGGTAAGGATATCTGGTATATCGAAAGAGATCGTTCAGATAAATCTGGTTACGAATGGAAAATGCCAGTTAACGCAAGTGATAGCGTTGAAAAGTTGAATGGACCAACTCGCGAGGATTATGCATTCATCGTGGGTGATACGGCTATGTATCTTACTTCTGATAGACCTGGTGGTTTCGGCGGTATGGACTTGTATGTTTCTCACTTCAGAGAAATGGAGTTCGAAGTGTTGGACACTGCTACCAACGAAATGGTTAAGGTGAAAAGAAAAGTATGGACAAAACCTGTAAATTTGGATTCAACATATAACACTAGTGCTAATGATTATAACTTTATTGGAAACAAAAAATTGGTTATGTTGATGTCTAACCGTGCAGGTGGTAAGGGTAAAGATGATATCTATGTTCCTCAACCATTCCGTGCAGAACCAGATTTCGACTTAAGCCCATTGGCTTCTATCACAGAGCCTAAAGGTTTCCACTGGGTGCTATTCTTCTTTAACTTCAATGAATCAGAGATGAAGCCAGAGTACTTGTGTCAGTTGGATGAGCTCGTTATTGCTATGAAAGAGTTCCCTGGTGTTAGGTTTGAGGTCAGTGGACATACCGACTCCCGAGGTTCTCATGATTATAACCAAAAATTGTCTGATAAACGTGCTAAATACGTTCGTACTTTGTTGATTGAAAGAGGTGTGAATCCTAACGACTTGGTTGCAGTCGGTAGAAGCTATGACGACCCTGTTATCCCTAATGCACAGACAGAACCTGAGCATGAGCAGAACAGACGTGTAGATATTAAAATTTTGGATGAATAAATAGAGGAGGATATATACAATGAAGAAATACATTTTTACCATATTTACGCTGTTGTTTAGCGTCTCTGTTTTCGCACAACGCGATTTGATGCTATCTCAGCAATTTTTCTCAAGAGTGAACATGAACCCGTCTGCTACGGGTAATACAGACGATGTCGATATATTCTTACTCGGTCGTTGGCAATGGATTGGTTTGGATGATTCTCCTAAATCAGGTGTATTGAATCTCACAAACTATTTCGATAAGGTCCGTTCTGGTATCGGTTTTACTGCTTCTTACGATGATTTGGGTATTGCTAGCCGTACTCTCAACGTGAAGGCTGCTTATGCTTACCACTTGAACTTGAACGAGAGTATCTTGATGTCATTTGGTTTGTCTGCAGGTATCTTGCATCACTATTTGGATCCACGAAGACATAGATACTTGGATCCTGAAGAGTTGGAGAAAATTACATTGAACCATGGTGAAAAATTGTCTGAGGTAAAACCTGATATGGACTTCGGTGTTGAATTGGCTATGCCTAAGTTTATGTTCGGTGCTTCTGTTAATCACTTGCTCAATAATGAGGAAATGGTGACAACAACTATCCCTGGTCGCCAATTCAATTGGTATATTAGAGGTTTGTTCTCTTGTTCAGAGACCTTCGATTTGGCTCCTGCCTTGATTTATACACACAGAAATAAAACGAATCGTGCCGAACTCAATTTGATGATGTTCTACAAACGTTTCGTTTGGTGGGGCTTCACTTATCGTCCTGACCTTAATGGAACAGATAATTTCTCTTCTCATTTTGTCCATATGAACGTTGGTCTTGAATACAAGAAATTCCGTGTTGGATACGCGTTTGAGTTAGGATTGGGTGATGTGGCTAATTCTTTGTCACGCAATGCTAGTGAAATTATGTTATCCTTCAGAATCGAAAAAACTTCTAATAAAGGTGCTAGATTCCTTGAAGATTAATATATTTGTAATGTAATTCTCTTTAGGCAGTGAGGTTATAGTATTATAGTGGGGAGGTTATTAAAGTTTTTAGAACTAAAGCAGGATCGAATGAGAGGAATAAAGAAAATTTTAACAACCGTTTTTTCTTGCGCATTTTTGCTTCATGCATATGCTAAAGAAGAAATAGTTTGTAATCAATACCATTTCAATTATTATTTGGTGAACCCTGCGGTAGCGGGTGCGGAGCGTTGTACACACTTGATGTTGACGGGACGATTCCAATGGATGGGCCAGGAGGATCATCCGATGACCCAGA
>JAFZLC010000044.1 GCA_017551675.1 Paludibacteraceae bacterium
CTTGTCGAACTCAGCCTGAACCTTAGCAGGAGTAGCCACCATCTTAGCAGCCTTCTTTCCTTCCACCCAAGCCTTACCGATACCAAGCACTACGGTGAACTCTTTTGTCTCACCAGCAGCAAGATCCAAATCCACTTGAAGCGTACCACAACCGTTGTCACCTTCTGTCACTGTGTTACCACACTGACCATTGACAACAGAAAGAGGGTTTGCATAAGTATGATAAGGACCGATGAATTTATCACGGTCGCTATCGTAACCAGTCACTTTCTGACCTACCACGCCGATGAAAGAGTGGCGAGCTTGGTCTTTGTTTTGGAAGTTCTCAGGCTCCTCTGGCATATAGAGGTTATTACCATGGTCGATGAAACCATTCTTGTAAGCCGTCTTGACGATGTATTGCGTATATTGCAAGTTGTTGCTATCGTCGTTCATGTTCCAGTTGGAAGCGAACTCAGCGTAGGTGAAAGCACGAAGTTTACGAGCCTTCTTGCCCATGTTGGTCACTTTCACGTGCCATACCTCGAACTCTTGACCTTTAGGTACGAAATAAAGAGTCTCTGTCTTGATGTTGCTATACTCAGAAGAGATCTTCGTATAAGCAGAACCGTGGCGGCACTCGCTCTTGTATTGGTCGAGAGGTTTGCCCACAGGTTGCCAAGAGCCAGACCAGAAGTCTTTCGACTCGCAGTCGTGCAAGTAGATGTAGCGGCCTGGTTGATCCAATGGCACGTTATTGAACTTGATTCTCAAGAAACAACCTTGAACAGAAGAGCGGAAGAAAGAATAACCTCCCGCGTTGTTGGTGATGATTGCTCCGTAACGGGTATCACCCAAGTAGTTACTCCAAGACTTCGGAGTGTCTGGTTTGGTAACGACGTATTCCTTGTGCTCGTCGTCGAAAAATCCGTATTGCATAAAATTAAGTTATAATTAATTTCGTTGTTAGATATTTTCCAAATATAGTGAATCCTCTAAACAATGGGAAGTTTTTTGGGAAATTTCGTCAAAATAGTTGGGGAATCAAAAAAAGCAGTGCCCTTGCATCTATAAAAGCCGTCAAGCCTCTCAACGATGCTCAAATGTACAGGGCGTTCTGTCAAAATGAGTTGTGAATTTGCATTTTGGATAGTAGCTATGTGCTGGAGTAAATTTCGTGCTAATTTCTCCTACGCATTAGCTTCTCATACGCTTCATTAATTTTAGTCATCATCTCTTCACTCTCTTCTATTCTTCCCGCATTCTTCGGCAAATCCGGATGGTGTTGCAAGGCTAATGAATGGTATGCCCGCTTTATCTCCTCGACAGAACAATTCTCTTCCAAACCTAAAATTTCATAGTAGATTTTTAAACCACCATAATAGGACGTAAATCGCTCATTTTTAGAGTCATTTTCAGACTTATCTTCATCTTCATCCTCCTCATATTCATAAAATCCCGCCCGAAGTGATGAGTAACGATTCTTGAAATATTCAAGGTAATACTTGTTGAAATTAAGTTGTGCCATTATATCCATCAACAAATTCCACTCATCATCGAGAATGCCGACTTCCACAACAGACAACTTAAAAAGAATTTCCATCAATCGCCGTCTTTCCCCAATAGGTCTCTTCCTCATGATTTCAATAGCCTTCTTCAACTTCGAACCTGATTCCTTTTTTTGAAAAACGTGATTTTTCAACTCGTCTTCACTGAACCACTCGGACAAAAATCGCATCTGTTCCTCTTTCAAATCTTCATTCAGTTTACATACTGCTCGAATAAATGGGAAATATTGATTGAGACACTTTCCCAAATCGGCTCGTCTAGACACATAACTCGCTATCTGATCTTTCGTCATTCCCCATTTCTTCTCGAAACGTGCATAAAGTGAATCGGATAAAACAGAAGTTAAAAAAGATGCAAAAAACATCAATATAACAGATAAAGCCTCCAACAGACTATGCCAAGAACTGCCTCTAAATACACCCAAACGAGCACAGAGCATATTTATAATGACAAAACCATATATCAACAATGACAACAATACATTCGCAATGTCTATCCACTTTTTTTGCCTTACTATCTCTTCTATTTTCATAACATATACATTTCAAACAATATGGTGAGTTCTATATCTTCACCCTTTAAACATCAGTTTGTATGGATTAATCACAAAAATGGATTTATAGAACCCCGCATTGGATAAAAGGAGAATTTAAGAGATTTCAAAAATACAACAAAAAAGATTATCAGTTTGATAAAAAATATTCTCTCAGAATTGGAGTAAATTTCGTGCTAATTTCTCCTACGCATGAGCTTCTCATACGCTTCGTTAATTTTAGTCATCATCTCTTCACTCTCTTCTATTCTACCCGCATTCTTCGGCAAATCCGGATGGTGTTGCAAAGCTAATGAATGGTATGCCCGCTTTATCTCCTCGACAGAACAATTCTCTTCCAACCCTAAAAGGTCATAGTAGTTTTTTAATCCACTATAATATGAGGGGTATTGTTCATTTTTAGACTCTTTTTTAGACTCATATTCATCATATTCCGTTCGAAGTGATGAGTAACGATTCTTGAAATATTCCTGGTAATGCTTGTTGAAATTAAGTTGCGCCATTATATCCATCAACAATTTCCACTCATCATTGTGAATACCGACTTCCACAACAGACAATTTAAAAAGCATTTCCATCAATTTCCGTCTTTCCCTAATATTTCTCATACTCATGAAATCAATAGCCTCTTCAAACTTCGAATCTGATTCTGTTTTTTGAAAAACGTGAGTTTCCAATTCGTCTTCGCTGAACCACTCAGACAAAAATTGCATCTGCTCCTCTCTCAAATCTTCATTCAGCTTACATATTTCACGAATAATTGGGAGATATTGTAGTAGACACTTTCCCAACTCGGCTCGTTTAGATCGAAAGCTCGCTATTTGTTCTCTCGTCATTCCACATTTCATCTCGAAACGTGCATAAAGTACTTCAGATAAAACAAAAGGCGAAAAAAACATAAGGATCAGCAATATAATAGATAAAGCCGTAAAAAAATCTTGAAAAGAACTGCCACCAAACGAAAGCGATTGAACTAATCCAACAAATAAAAATGTAAAACCATATAATCCAAATTGCAAAAATACAATAGCAATGTCTAGCCGCTTTTTTTGCCTTACTATCTCTTCTATTTTCATAACATATATATTTCAATCAATTATGGTGAAGTCGGGGCTTCTACCATCTTCTTTTAGGAAAAATATTTTTTACGTGTACTCGTCAGCTTCTCATACGCCTCGTTAATTTTAGCCATCATCTCCTCACATTCTTCAATCCTTCCCGCATTCTTCGGCAAATCCGGATGGTGTTGCAAAGCTAATGAATGGTATGCCCGCTTTATCTCCTCGACAGAACAATTCTCTTCCAAACCTAAAATTTCATAGTAGATTTTTAAACCACCATAATAGGACGTGAATTGCTTATTTTTAGACTCTTTTTCAGACTCTTTTTCATCTTCACACTCCTCATATTCATAAAATTCCGACCGAAGTGGAGAGTAACGATTCTCGAAATATTCCTGGTAATGCTTGTTGAAATTAAGTTGCGTCATTATATCCATCAACAAATTCCACTCATCATCGTGAATGCCGACTTCCACAACAGACAATTTAAAAAGCATTTCCATCAATCGCTGTCTTTCCCCTATAGGTCTCTTCCTCATGATTTCAATGGCCTCTTTCAACTTCGAATCTGATTCTGTTTTTTGAAAAACGTGATTTTTCAACTCGTCTTCGCTGAACCACTCAGACAAAAATTGCATCTGTTCCTCTCTCACATCTTCATTCAACTTACATACTTCACGAATAAACGGGAAATATTGATTGAGACAGCTTCCCAAATCGGCCCGTCTAGATACATAACCCGCTACTTGTTCTCTCGTTATTCCCCATTTCTTCTCGAAACGTGCATAAACTCTATCAAATAAAAAAAGAGGCGATATACCTATAAAGATCAACAATAGAATAAATAAAACCATCGACAAATCCAAATCCAAATCATACACAAAACCGCCGCCACAAAACACCAATTGAACACATAAAATGGAAAAAACACATGAAATTCCGATTGCAATGTCTAACCGCTTTTTTTGCCTTAGTATCTCTACTTTTTTCAACATAAGTTTGTATGATTTTCAAAAATCACAAAATATGGATTTATAGAACCCTGCATTGGATAAAAAGGAGAATTTAAGAGACTGCAGAGTCAATTAACAAGTGCGAAAATATTAAAAGAAGCCGAAGAAGGCAAATTTAGGGGAGAAGAAATTCTATTTGGCTCTGGAATGAATTTTCAATTGTACATTAACGCATACAACCATTGTAGAGAGGAACAGCCGTACCACTCTACTTCAAATGCATACTCATCTCACCACTGCACGAACTGACAGGCCGTAGCTTCTCCAATATTCATGTATGGTCATAAAATCGTTTAGATTGAGAGAACCAGCTTGATTGTATTTTGTACAATTTAAATAGTAGGAGGGCTTAAAGTCTTTCCCTCCAGCATAAGATGATGACCAATAACCACCCTTGAATACAGACCAATGTTCATTCTTGTCAGAAACCGGCAAAAAAATAGCCTTCTCATTTACAAGCGAAGTACCGATCCAACCCGCTATTCGTTCGCCACTATCGTTAAGACAGCAATCCCAACGGCAACCCTCTTTTAACTCTTTCAACTCGTCGATCGTGGGCATACGCCAAGCTTTGCCCCAATTAGCCGTTGCCGCATCATCCTCATCTTCCAAGACTGACAAACTATCTACTTTGCCCATGGTGCTATCTGAACAATATTTTGTGATGTCCTTACAATAGGGATGATGATCCATATCATACTCGACCTTCCCATTAAATTTGTAATTCTCGTCAGTATATTGTTTCTTGGGTTGGGTCTCACCCCAAGCAAAATAGCTCCCAGCCTCTGTTGGTTCTTCCGCACCCACATTACAAGTTGCCCAAAGTCTGCCACTAGGCAAACCAAGGTCAACATATTCGTGGCCATCAATCATATCCTTTGCATTAGAATTCAAAAACGGCAACAACAGCGCCATCAAAAAATATATTCTCTTCATCATATCTCCTTTATAAGCAATCAATTCCGACACACGAAGAATTTAGAGCGGCACGACCGTACCTCTCTACGTTTTTTCAATATCTAATCAATGTGAAGTGACCTACATATTGCTTGTCTATTCCTTCGATATCCACCACATACCAGTAGTCGGTCGATGGCATCGGCTTTCCTTCGTAGGTTCCGTCCCATCCTTCTGTATCTGAACCCTTGAGTTTTACCAACAGCTTGCCGGACCGGTCATAAATACAGATAGTAGAATTAGGATAAGTATCTGCCAGATTGACAATTACCCAAGAGTCGTTGATTCCATCGCCATTTGGAGAGAACCATTCTGGTATCTCCGGTTTTGGCACCGCCATCGTGAATGGCATCGATGCCTTACATCCGTTCTCATCCCTTACGTAGGCAACGTGTTTACCAAACATCAGATTATACACCGTGTTGTCTGTTGCCATGGAGGATTCTTCATCGACCCAATAATAGAAGGTTCCTGTCCCCTTTCCTATCTCCGTCTCGATAGAACGGGCTCTCACTCCGACAGAGTCAACCGAAGTAATAACAGGCAATGTCGCTACCTTCAACTCATACGAATGAGAAGCCTTACAGGTACCACGTGTCATCTCTACCTTGTAGGTAGTCGTCTCTGTCGGACGAACCATGGCTGTAGCACTTGAGCTAACCAATTCATCCTCCACTTTCCATTCGTATGTAGTAGCACCATAACTTGATGCATCAATCTCGCCTTGATCACCTTCACAGACAACCTCCGAACCCGTCAATGTTCCAGCCAACGCCTCATCAACTTTCACAGGAACATTGTATGTTTTCGATTCATCACAAGCCTTGTTGTAGGCGGTAACCACATACGTGTAGGTGCCTTGGTGATTCAATCCACCCGTATAGGTTGGAACCGCTACGATTGTATCCGTATCGGCACCAGACAAGATGGTTTCTGTTGGGCTCCATGACACGGCAATACCATCATGAGAGAGTGTAGAGACTCCTAATTTAATCGTATCACCCTCACATATAGTGGATACAGACGGCAACGTCAAACTACCCATTGGGAGGATCGTGACCTCCTCAACCAATGGTCCTGCCACCTGATCATCGTAAGTAAACTCAACTGTATACGATGCTGAATCTTCCGGACTCACCTCGACCTCAATCAAATCACCCTTCTTCTTGAATAAACTATCAGGCAGATATTCCGTAGTGCCCTTCGTATAACAAAGAACTGTCAGAGTAGGATGAATTCCTTTATCCTCCTTACGGAATGCGCCCGTTCCTGTTGTATCGATTGTCAAGACGGCTGAGGCTCCCAAACAGAGTGAATCTTTCAGACTGGTCTTCAATTGAAGATCGGCCTCCACCCAGATGGTAGCTGTCGTAGTCGTAGGACAATAGTCTTTATCATCCAATGTGAGTTCATACGTATGGTCTGACACAACGGACGGCTCTGTGTAGTTACTTGACGAACCCAATTGCTTGCTCACACCGTTTTCTTTCCAATCGATATCGCTCAACGTCACACCCAAAGCAGGTTCTGGAACTTCTATCTCCAATTGGATCGTCTGATCCTCATTCTTCTTCACAATGAATGGTTCCGTAAAGTCTGCCACTTTAATGTAACGTTGTACATCCAAGTACTTAGAATCACCCTTACGAACACACCCTCTGTTTGTCACCTCATACGAGTATTGCCCCTCATCAGAACTCTCCAAAACGTCACGCTTAGAATAGGTGCTGGAATTAGCTCCCGAAATTGGTTGGGCATTCAAAAGCCATTGGATGGTTGGATTCTCATCACAGGTGATTGTCAAATTCGCACTGAACGATTCGCCCTCGCACAAGGTATCTTTGCTAATTTCAGGAACGACTGTCAATGGAATGGTATGAACAACCACTTTTGCCTTCGCATCGCAGTTGTTGATGAAGCGTACTTCATACGTCTTAACGGAAGAAGCATCCGTCGCAGGGATGGTCAAGGAAGAGCCTTCTGCCAACATAGTAGTTGCCCCCGCCTCATACCATTGATAGGAGAATGCTTCATCTGTGTTCTCATAATCCACGCGGATCGTCAGTTCACCACCACAAGAGTAGTATTCACGTTCCACATCGTTTTGGAACGACGAAGGATTCCATGCATTGTCACTCTCTGCCAAAGTCATGGTACCGCGCACGGAGCCCTCGCCCACATTTACGGCATGCACTTCCGAGGTCTTCTCACAAGTACCAGCCGTGACTGTAACGGTATACATATAAACCTTATCTGACTCAGAAGCATAGGTCATAGGATAACTGTTTGTCCATGACATTCCTGAAGCAGTTCCCCCACGATTATCTTCCCATTGGAAGGAGGCTTGATTTTCAGTATGCGTAGTAGAAGCGATATGGGCAACCAACTCCAAGTCACCTCCCGGACAAACCGTTGCTCCTCCCTCAATCCATACACTATCCAGCTTATCGATGACAACAGAAATCGATGATTCATCGCTGACACATTGTGCATCATCAACAACATAATCAGGCCTTGCATATTTCACAGGATAAGCTACAGTAAATGGATAGGTACCCATACTTTCCACAATGTTTGAGCCCTCCTTATAGCTTGCAGATGTAGTACCCACCTCAGAGGCATTACTAACCTCAAACCAATTATCCAAATCAATCGTTCCTCCACATTGAACAGGAACACTCTTAGGGACAACCACCGGTTTAGGCAACACAATTACATGGATGACGGAAGGAGCACTTTCCGCACCAGTTGATTTATCTTTCTGTGTTACGTAATAACTCGTTGTAGTCTTAGCGTGACCAACGGCAGTAGCCGAAGAGATCCCTGTTGAGAAGGTCAACTGACTAGACGTATTGAGAGGCGTAGGATCGGTTGTCGACGTTGGATCGACGGTCCCGTACCACAACAAATCATAATCATCTACACTCTTTCCAGAGCCTTCCAAGATGGAGACGCTTACCTCCAAATCAGGCACTTTGCTACCCTCGCAGACATAGACATCTTTAACTCCCGGCGACAAAGCATCACCTATTTCAACAGTAATCTTCACCGTGTCACTTGGACAGCCAAGAGGGTTACGATCGTCAACACGATATACATAATAGTACAACTTCTTGGAGCCACCCCCTAACGAGGCCGTATTGTATACAGGGACAGGCACTGTAGCCGTATAGCCACTAGCCTCCTCCACATTTGCAGATTCTGTCTCAAGAGAGTAGTAGTAGGTATAAGAAGCCTCCTCCACCCATGGTTTCTTAGCTTCTGTGATAGCAGGAAATGTCTGGCCATCAGCAGCATCAGCCTTAACATACTGAACCGTTTGAGGAGAAGGAGCGGTCGTCTTATAGACGTTCACCGTAATATCACTCTTTTCACTCTCACATGTAGCAGTGCCATCAGGCAACGTATAAGTCGTTGACACTTTATAGGATTGAGCACCTACAGAAGCTGTGTTCGGCGTAATCGGTGTTTCCGAGGCAATAGAATTCTCATCATACCACAAATAACCATCTGCCAGAGTATAGGCAGAAAGACCTATCGTATAATCAGCAGACAAAGCAACTGGCGTCTCATCCTTACAATAATTAACGACAGGCGTAACAACCGGTTTTGGCGCATCGTATACGGTTACGGTCAAAGGCACCTTAGAACTCTCATTAACTGTCCCCACTTCGCGTTGAGAAACATAGTAAGTGGTCTCGCCCACACTACCCGTAGATATCGTTGGAACGGCACTCTCAGGCGAAGCTTGGTCCTCGCTCAAATACCACAAGAGCTCGTAATTCTTACCAGACTCAGCGCCACCTTTTTGTACCAAATCAGACAAACTTGCTGGCGTTGCATTCAGGCAATAGATTACATTAGTCGTTTTAGGGGCAGGCGCACCTAAAATATCCACAAGAATCTCCGAAAATCCGCTTGCACAAGTCAATGTGCCATATTTTATCTCTTGATAGACATAGTAATAACACCTTTCATCTGTCGTCTCATCATATAGAGGATCAGGGACATTGGGCGTTGCACTACCATTCTTATCGGTAGGCTCTCCTTGTGTGTTGAATTGCCCCATCCACATAATGGTCGCATTCGGATCTTTGCTGGACTCTGTTACTGCCGCAAGCAATTCAGTTGTTTCATAAGGAGCCTTAATCTTTAGCAAAGAGAGGGGGTTGACAACCAAATCGTCAGGCGACGCATAAAATTCCGCCTCAACTTCAGCCGGCTCGCTCGGACAATAACCAGTTGCTGTAGCGATAGCCGAATATAGTCCAGCCCCCGATGGTTCTAAGAATTCAAGAGAAAGACCCGTTTCTCCCGTATTCCAAGTAACCGTGGCATCCGTAGGCGTTGGATTTGCCCTAAGGGTGATCTTATCACATACGTTAGCAGCCTCCAAAGATAGAGTCGCAAGCGGTATCACCGAAAATCCGTATGCTGTAGGAGAACTTGTACAACCATCTTTCGACAAGGTATAGTAATAGACATATTTAGTCGTGCTACCTCTCAAGCTGGATAGATCAGTCTCTGCCGCCGTTTCAGCAGTCAGATCGCTATACCAGTCCACCGTATACCCTTTTGTACTGACAGGCAACACGGATGCTTCCGTAGCATCTTCCGATTTACTTCTGGCTCCGTTTACATACTCACAGAACGTTGGAATTTCAGACAATATCTCACTAGGCAAAACTTTAACCGAAAACGAGAACGAATAAACATCACTCACACACCCCTTACTATTTGTAAGCGTATAATAATAGACATAAGGATCATCAGCAGGAGCCGCAAATGCCACATCAGGCTCAAATATCGCAATAGTCATCTGATCATCCAAATACCATGTGATATCGTAAGAAGAGAACTTACTCATGGTATCATTCAGAATGGTAGCTCTGGATGGATCATTTTCGCAGAAAGGCGGTAGTACAATATCTCTGCCGACTGGAGTCGGAAGAGCTATGACCGTAATTGTATCAGACCTATCACATTGATCCGTTCCTTTCCCATCCTCAAAACGATCATGAACCGTTACGACATATTGAGTACCCGTTTCAGTAGCATCCGACCAAGAAATATCCAAAGGTATAGCCGTAACGGGTTCCGTTGCACCTTTCTCGAATTTAGCTACTTCTCCTACTTCCTCTCCATCTTTAGTCCATGTCACCGTATAGAATGTATAAGGAGCCTTTGTGTTTTCATCGATTACTGTAACATCATTGGCAAATAGTGTAACTTTATCATTTCTACACAATTCAATAGTCTTGTTTTTATACACACCACTACCCATTGAACCAATGACTGGTTTCTTTGATTCTGTACAGATAGGGCAATCGACAACACAAGGAACAGCCTCAGAGACAGAATAATTTGCACATGGATCATCTGCATTATACGCACTTTCATCGGTAGTCGTTAAAGTATATTCACTTCCTGCAATCACACGGAAATAGACGACATCTCCCTTCTTAACACCCGCGAAAGGCGTTGCCCCCACTTTCGACTTTTTATCTTTAGTTGGATCTCCAATACTTTTCCAAGAGGTTTTCACCTCAGGAGTGAGCGACCATTGATATAAAAATCTAGCATTAGCTTCTCCTCCAAAATACTCAACCAACATGTCGGAAGGGTCTGCATAGACCTCGATTTCATCATCCTCGTTGAAACAGGTAAGTGTATCAATAGCAAGTGTAGTAATGTCATAATAAGCTGACAGAGGGGGCGTGGCACAAGCCTTAATGATAATATCATCCAAAACCAAGTCAATACCATCTTCTGACACATTAGATTTATTTACAATTTCCAAAAACACAGCATCTGATTTCTCCAAGAAAACCACACTTGTCAACTTCACCCAAGTTCCTGTTCCTCCATCCGCTTCTCTCGTAGCTCTACCTTGCATTTCGACAACATTAGTAGGACAATCCACCTCCGACAAGCGCACTGTAATATCAACGGGATTATAAGAACCTGCAGCTGAATTGGTAAACACAGAGAAATAACATTCAAAAAACAATGGTCTATTTTGACATAAGTGATCTATTTTTCTTTCATAAATATTTTGATATCTTGTATAAGGATTGCAATTAACGAACAAAGCACAACCCTCTAATTTCCCAGAATGATCATATTCCAAATCCGTAGGCACCACCTTCCCTCCAATACGATTGGTCCGTCCCATCTTAGCTCCACTCATACCTTGCACGTCATCATAGCCTGTCAAAACTCCAGCAACGGTATAATATCCATCTAAGACCTCTTTCCCTGAACCACCCTCAAACTTACAACCCAAAGGAGGGTTGTCTAATTCATAACGAAATGGAGTCGTAGTCGTCTTTGTTACTTGTACTGGATTCATAATATCAGAATAATCCCATACCTTATACGTTGTTCCTGTCTTATCAGATAAATCGAACTCTCCAAAATCTTCCTTAAAAATGATTTTTCGTGGTGCAGAGACCCTATTATACAAGCAACATCTTTCGCTTCTGATTGTCAACGTATTAGACTCTATCGTTTTCCCATCAACAGTCACATCAACCCTAAATTCTTCCGAGCCACTCATTTGCGGTGCTTCATACACATAAGAACTCGAGGTGGCGCCATTTATCTTATTTCCATCTTTATACCACTGATAATGAGCACCCATGTATTCGCCCTTCAACACCAATGTCACTTGTTCACCCGAGCAAACCTCAGTTCCCTCCGAGCTATAGATGGTAGGAGCCATCTCACCATATATTTTTATGCTTTTTATCATTATAGCTTGTCCCAAGCCTCCTTTCGCAGCATTTATGTATAAGTTTAAAACGCCTCCCCTTATATTTCCACATTTAGTACTAGTATTCGAGATTTTCAACACCTTACAATCACCTTCAGAGTCACTATTTCTACTAAAACTTTGTCCATCTCCGGAGAATTGATCTTGCTTCGTGTCTGGATTCACAACAGCACTAATTCCCACATCGTATGTGCTCGTATAGGGTTGGACTTGTTTGTTTGCCTTATCTAGATAGTCGTCTGTAAACGGCACACACCACTCTATTTCTACACAATACGGACTTCTATCCTTCAATCCAGGTACAGACATAAACAAAAGAGGCGTCTGAGACGAAGTGTTAGAAAAAACCAAAGCCCACTCAGGATTATCGATTAGCCTCATCGAATCCAATCTAATAGGATTGGGGGTTACCGCATAATTTGATTTGCTCAAAAAATCCGACTTTGTTTTTGTCGATTTCGTTGATTCAGACAATCTTAAATCTGTTAACAACGAAGGTTTTATAACTCCAAGAAAACCATCTACTTCATCGACCCCTGAAAAAAGGGCATCTGGACTCATCGTTGAAGAGGAAAAATCCGTACCAGAAACCAATACCATATTTTGTGCCGACACCCCTATCGGTAGCATACTTAGCACCACCAAACCTACCGTTTGTATTAATCGTCTAACCGCTTTCATACCTTAATTAAATTCTCTCTCAATACACGAAACCAGACCCAACTATTACTGAGTCAAATATTTATACTTAATTCCAAACAAATCAAACAGAATATTTTCCCAAGTCTGAAGCAGAAAACATCGTACAGACTTTGCCTCGCCGTAAAATTAGTGTCGCAAACAAGTACGATACTTCAATAAATATGGCGAAAATACGCATTAAATTCGACAAAAGGTCCCTTTCAAGCGGATTTTTTCAATCAATGACGAAGCACAAATTCTATATGGAACAGCATCTCGCAGAATCAAACAACAAGTGTAAAATGCCTACCGTATCGAAGATACAACATTTCCATAACCCAACTTTCAAAGAGAAGAATATAACGTTCCTCAACGGAGGGGTGGAATTTCTCTATATCTCCAATAGCATTTTGAAATTCTCCATTGCTAACTTAGTTATAACTCTATTTTGTTGTTAGCCTATCAGGGGCTTTTCGTACATCCAAAAGATCAGCCATATCTGACAACACTTCCAAAATAGTTGGATCCGTTTTAGGCAAAGGGCCACAATAATATCCTCCAGAAGAATGTTTATAAAATAAACCCACATGCGATTTGTTTTTTCCTGTCAAAGGGTTGATTTCAATCATTTCATGAACCTCACGAGCCTCCTTACAGTTGAAGAGCCCATAACCATAGTATTTGTTATTATCATTCTGCTTGTCATCCCATATTTTATAACCCGTAGTAGCCAAATATTCGTTAAATTCTTCGTCTGAGACAAATTTTTGTATTCGTGCCAATGAAACATACTCTTCCAAACTTCCACTCGGAAGTATTCTTAAATCAAAAGCATCAGGATTCGTTTTTTTTGATTTCTCATTGAAATATAATGGAGAGCATAACAATCGGGCAAGAGTTTCTTCTCCTTCTATTGGATGAGCAGCCGCATCAATATCCTTTGGATTTTGTGTTATTTTTTGCATTTAGAGGTATTTTTTAAGACCCACATTAAGGTATTCTACAGATTCTCTATTTAAAATCACCGAAGCGGTTAACTTTTCTGTTTTACCTTTTACTACATAGGCCATTTTCTCATCATTCAAAAAAATGGTCAACTTAGCGTTTTTTAAATGACCTTGAAAATAAATGCCCGCATCATTACTAGGGAAAAAAGAACACTTTGGCAAGACAGAATCTTCTAATCCTGCCAATAGAATGCTTGCATTATATAAAGCGAGCCTAGAGGGCTTTTTCGCACATTGATTATCCCAACCATCTTCTATCTTTGCCAAATTACTTAGCTCTTCCGACAAACGAACACGATCCTCACTTTCCTCTACCACCCGAAGTGTTCCTTTCGCTTCCACAAATGGTAGTTCAATAAATGGCAAAGAGTCATCCACAATTATGCTATTGGGTATGACGTCTTGGGACAATAATAACGTAGTCATAAGTGCAGCACCTGTTACGCATCGTTTCACTTCGGACAGAGCATAATTAACCATATCCTTAATTTCTTCAAGAATCTCTTTCCCCGACATAACTCTATTATCGGAGATTTCTTCAATCATCAATTCTTCTATGGTCGTCATATTTATTATTCCCCCTTATTTCCCATTTGCATTTAAACCTTTACTCATCAAATCTTTAATGGAATCGCTAACACACCAACTCCAAACGTCAAACATCCACTCGTTCACACGAAACACTTGTTCCGAAAGCTTGTCAGTTGAATATGATTGACACGTAATCATGGTCTTCAGACCCAAAGAATCATTCCCATTTACTTTCTCCATACTATACCGGCACGTAAACACACATGATTTATCTTTGGATTCTTCAACATAAATATGATTTTCTCTTGATTTTCCAAGTAGCTCTTTTGACAAGACAACTTTAAGCACATCAGCCTCTTGCTCAGGAGAGATAGGTTTTCTAAACACCCATCTGTTACCTTTTGTAAAACTCCAAACAGAAGGTTTTATCTCAAGTTTTTTCAACCAAGATTCAACGTCATCCCATAAGGATTTTGTTGTAGTGAAATCCACATATTTACGTGATGGCAAACTTACCAATACGGCTTTGGAAGTGAATGTAACAAGAGCATCCTTATCCTTAATAGATATTGCCTTCAAGTCATTCTCATCGCTGTTTTTATCTATTTGAATATCCATTGACTTTAAACGTCCTAAGACTTCACCTGCGACGCCCAAGTCAATCGAATTATAAGAAAAAAACAGAGAAATCTCGTTCATGAATGTACGTTCGTATACATGACGTTCAACATGAGGGATATTCTCAAATACTCTTTCCATTGGCAAAAAATTACTTTACGATGTAAAAATACATTTTTCCCTTGATAATACAAAATCCACAACAATGACGAAAAAACCTCAAGGAAAATATTAGCCAAAGTCTATGCGATAAGAGTTTCTATAAAAAAGAGCTGGAAACCTCGCCCAAATAAACTTTATCAATTTTATCGTAAATAATACAAAATTTTACTATTTTTGAAACCGTCAAGGTAGATTATTTATTTCTGATAGATTTTTGTTTCTGAGAGATATAAGGAAGCCATATGTCCTCAAATACTATGTATTATGAACTTGAAAAAGTATATTATTGGGAGCTTGAGTGCGATTATTCTTTCGATAAACGGTTATTCACAAGAGATTCGCATTGATGGGGAAAAGATAAAATTGGGTGGGTTCATCTGCGGAGAGTCGCATTCCATCGAATTATCCGACCCCCAGACATGGGGATTCAACTGGCCGAAAGCCTATCTCATCTGGCAACGCTCTGACAACGACGGCGCGTCTTGGCAAAACCTCCCCGACCGAGGAGAGAACATTACCTCCATCAAGGTGGTAAACTATGACGGTACCCTACAAACCTATCGTGTCATTATTGGAGAAACGGAGGACGTGGCCAACGAAGTCGCATTAAATGGGACTTCTAATGGACAATATATGATTCCCGGCGAAGTATGGATGCAATGCAACCCCGACATCTGCAATGAGGGAGAAAACCGCATGGTGGTCTGGAAAGAAGATTTCAAAAGCGTACCAAGGGGCGAACGACGCGAATGCGACAACCTCGTGGGGTTACGTTTTGCGGGGAAATACAACAGCAGCAGTAGCACTAATATCGGGGATGGCCGGTACGCCGTCGTCTCCCACTCTGCCGACGGTTCCATCCCTAGCTACAATTGGTTCTCCGGAGGCACCGACCACACAGGCAACAAGGACGGAGGTTTTCTAATCATCAACAATGTGGATGGAGGCGCACCGGATGTTCTACTATACGAAAAGGTGATCGATTTTGAGCTATGCCCCAACACGTGGTACTACTTTTCCCTCTACTCCATGTGCATCTCAGGAGGAGCTATCGGTCACCCTGACGACTCTTTTGCACACTGCAACTTCACCTTCGAGATTATCGGAGATGATGGATCTACGGTGCTTGCAACAAACAAATCAGGGGATGTGCCCCTCTCCGATTATGGAATATCCACTTGGTACAACTACGGCGTAAGTTTCAACTCAGGCACCAACCAAAATGTCACGCTACGAATCTATGACAGTGCCATAAAAAACATGTGGGGAAACGACATGGCTGTGGATGACATCTCACTGATTGCCTGCCAAAAGATAGTGCCAGAATCCTCCTTGAGCGTTGGCTTGGAACCAGACAAAGATGGGCTCTGCGGGGAATCGACACAACTGACCCTATCGCACATGAATGATTGGGAGACTCTGTTGCCAAACGTCTATTGCACATGGCAGACTTCCGAGGATGGCGGATTTACGTGGACCACCATGCCAGAGAGCGGGGAAAAGGTCTACTCCGTTGACGTCACATTCCAACCTTCAGTGGAGGGCATTCGCTACCGAGTAATCATCTCAAAAGACAAAGAAACGGGCGATTTCATCGCAAAAAATGGTTATTCGAACGACCCTTGTACCATCCACAAAATCAGCAATGTATCTACGCTCACTTGCCACTGCGAAAAACCGGTATTGGGCATCACGCCTAACCAACCGTATTTCTGTACGGAGCCTGTCAAACTCAAGGCAGTGGCAAAGAATAATGTGACAATCGATAAACTCGTATGGAGCCAACAAGATGTCGAGACCAAGGAGTGGGTCGACGTCAGTGACCAACAGGGATATTCCATCACGGTCTTCGACAACGTCGATAGAAATTATTGCGTCGTGGCTTGGAATGACACCTGCCGATCCGACACGGTTTTCATAACGGTGAAGGCAAAAAGCCCCGAGAAGAGTCCAATGAAGCTCTCCGGAGCAAAGGCCGTCTGCGAGAATGGTTCGACCACTCTCAATCTGACCGATGCCGTCAACGATAAGATTACATGGATGAAAAAGGAAGAGGGAGAGAACGACTTCTCAGTCCTTAGCACGGACGACGGAACACAAATAAGCATCAGTCCGAAGGGTAAGACCTCCTACTATGCGGTATCAGGCATCAGTCCAGAGCAATGCACGCAAGGGTACTCCGACACCATTACTGTAACGGTAGATAAGCCTGCCGTACTCACCCTCCAAGGCTCCGCCGAGGCGGTCTGCGTCAATGGCGAGGTTTCTCTCACGACAGACTACGGCACAGCAACCTCCATCGCTTGGGAGCAGAAAGCAGAGGGGGAATCGGATTTCTCCGAGTTTGCCACCGACCTCACCACGCAAATGACGGTTCACCCTTCAAAAAACACGACCTACCGCGTCCGCTCCACAAAAAACGGAACGTGCCCTAACTCCTACTCGCCCGAGGTAACCGTTTCCACGGAAGACTCCATGCATGTCACCATCGAGCCTATCGAGACAAGGATTTGCGCAGGCACAAACGTGAGCCTCAACGCCTCCACCAACAGGACGCCGGAATCCGTCACTTGGGAGAAAAACGTGGCGGGACAAAACAGCGTCTTGAGCAACAACCTAACCGCCAACGACACTCCGACCCAATCTTGCGAATACACGGTGACGGCCGCTGGAAAACTCTGTCCGAGCGTGAGCCAAAGCATCGACTTCCAAGTGGATACCCAAGCCGAATTGAAACTCCAAGCCTCCGCCGAGGCCGTCTGCGTCAATGGAGAGGTGGATCTCACGGCTGACTATGGCACGGCAACTGCCATCGCTTGGGATCAAAAACTGGAAGGAGCTTCGGACTTCTCCGAATTCTCCACCGAACTCACCACCCGACTGGCCGTCCACCCTGCCCAGAAAACGGTTTACAGAATCCGTTCAACGCAAAACAACGCTTGCCCGGAGACCTATTCCAACGAAGTCACGGTTTCAACGGAGGATTCCTTACATATCGCCATCGAACCTACCGAGACGACCGTCTGCGCAGGCACGGACGTAACACTGAAAGCCACTGCCGACCACTCGCCTGAGACGGTAACATGGGAGAAGAAGGTGAACGGACAAAACAGCGTTTTGAGCAACAACCTA
>JAFZLC010000045.1 GCA_017551675.1 Paludibacteraceae bacterium
GGTTGAACCAAGCGACTTCGTTAACAACAATGACAACTTCAAGGATGTAACCTTCGTAGTCGTACCAGACACGATGATGATCACCCCTCGTGAGAACGTCATCGTAACCATCACTAAACACTCAGACAACGTCATCTATGACGGTGAAGAGCATACAGTAACAGGTTACGACTTCGATAGCAACGATCCATTGTATATCGAAGACTATATGAAGTTCAACGGAGTAGAGGCTGACTCAACCGCTAAGGGTACTGCAATCGGTAGCTACGGCATGAACTTCGACGAGACATTCTTCGAGAATATCAATGAGAACTTTAAGAATGTAACCTTCGTGGTGAACAGCAATGATAGCTTGGTAATCGAGGCATTGAAGGATGTGATCGTTACCATTACGAAACATGCTGACGTGGTTACTTACGATGGCGTAGAGCATACGGTTAGCGGTTACGACTTCGAATCAAGCTCTCCATTGTATACAGAAGAGTTCGTGAGATTCTTGGGTACAGAGTCTGATACCATTGCAACTGGTACAAATGTTGGTAAGTATGGTATGAACTTCGACGAGACCTTCTTCCAGAACATTAACGAGAACTTCTCTAACGTTACCTTCGTTGTGAAGGAGGCTGATAGCTTGGTAATCGAACCTAAGACAGGTGTGGTAATCACCATCACTGGTCATAGCGATAAGATCACTTACGACGGTGAGGAACATACAATCGAAGGTTACGATGTAGAGATCAGTGATCCATTGTACAACGAGGCTGACATCATCTTCAGCGGTAACGCATCTGTATCTGCTACAGAAGTGGGTACCTACAAGATGGAGTTGACCAGCGATGACTTCACAAATGGTAACAGCAACTTCGCTGATGTTACCTTCGTAGTGAACGAGACTGACAACTTGGTGATCTCACCTCGTGAGAACATCGTAGTGACAATCATCCCTCACTCTGATACAGTGAAGTATACATCTTCTCAATATAAGGTAACTGGTTATGATGTAATCATCCCAGATCCAATGTACCAAGAGAGCGACATCATCTTCACAGGTGTGGCTGAGACTTCTGGTACGACGGTGGGTGTTTACCCTATGGAGTTGACCAGCGATCAATTCGCTAACAACAATAAGAACTTCAATGTTGTGTTCGATGTGAAAGAGGGCGGTTTGGTAATCACACAAAATGATACCATCATAGTCTATGTACACGAGCATGGTGATGAGGTGGTTTACGACGGTCAACGACATGAGGTGACTGAGTTCCACTACACCTTCAACAACGAGTTCTGTAGAGTAGGTAAGGTGAAACGTGATAGAACCAAGAAGTACATCGTAGAGGGTACTGAGGTAGGTGTATATCAATGGACCATCCAAGAGTCCTATTTCACTTACGATGATGAAAACTTCATCAATGTGAAGTTCGTCATTATCCCAGACTCTTTGGTAATCCTTCCAAGAACGGATGTAGAGGTAACTATCATACCTAATACCGATACCTTCACTTATGATGGTGAAATGCATACTGTAACTCACTACACTATCGAGTCGAGCGATTCTTTGTTCACCGAGCAAGATTTGATCTTCCACGGTGTGGATACACTCCAAGTAACAGATGCGGGTACGTATGAAATGAATATCTCAGCAACCGACTTCGAATCGGTTAACCCTAACTTCGGACATGTCACCTTCGTTGTGAAAGAGGGTCAGAAGACAGTGGTAGAACCAATGAGAGGTGTTGAAGTGGTGATCTCAACCCACGGAGACAGCATCGCATACGATGGTACTGCTCATACAGTATCTGGCTTCGAGGTAGAGGCTAACAGTGATTTGTACAAACGTGAGTTCATCGACTTCACAGGTGATAGCACAATCACCGCAACTGAGGTAGGTGAGTACACCATGATCTTGAATCCAGCTGAGTTCGCTAATAACAACAAGAACTTCGAGGATGTAACCTTCATCATCAACAGTGATAACAAGTTGGTAATCGAGAGTCTTGACGGAGTTCAGGTTGTCTTGAAGAAACATGGTGCTGTGGTATCTTACAACGGTCAACCACAAACAGTCAGTGGTTACGACCTTATCAGTATCAGTGATACCCTTTACCATGCAGAAGACTTCAGCTTCATCGGTACAGCTGCTGATACCATCGCTACCCGCACCACAATCGGTACGGCTGTGATGAGCTTGTCGGCCGACGACTTCCAAAACAACAACGCTACCTTCGATGATGTACGCTTCATCATCTTGGAAGACACCTTGACGGTGGTTCCAAACGATCATGAGGTGATAGTTATCCGTGAGGGTGCTAAGTTGGTTCCATTCGACGGACAAGAACACATGGTAACAGGTTACACATTGGTATCTAGCACAGATGGTGCTTATACAACCAGCTGCTTCACCTTTAGCGGATGCGATACTGTAAGAGGTAAAGAGGTGGGAGCTTACTCAATGAACTTGAAGGCTGAAGACTTCACTAATATCGATACGAACTATGTGAACGTCACCTTCGTCATCGAGGAAGACTCCTTGGCAATCGTTCCATTGCAATCTATCGTGGTAACCATCTACGAACATGCTGATACCTTCACATTCAATGGTAAAGAGCAAATCGTCAGTGGATACGATATTGAAAGTAGCATCTCTTACTACGATGCTAAAGACTTCAAGTTCGTCGGTGATAGTATCATCAAGAAGGTCAATGCAGGTGAATATAAGATGAACCTGAAGACATCAGACTTCATTAATACGAACGAGAACTTTACGGATGTCACCTTCCACGTGGTACCAGCCGTGACGAAGATCCTTCCTAAGGAGACACTCCATGTGACAATCTATGGTAACATCGATTCAGTCTACTACAATGGAGGATTCCAAGAGGTGAAGGGTTACACATGGAAGGCAGAAGAGGGATTTGAATTCTACAAAGAGTTTAAGTTCACCGGTAACGATGTAGCTAAGGGCGTGAAGATTGGTGATTACTACATGGGCTTGACATCATCCAACTTCAAGAATACAAGTAGCAACTATGTCAATGTAATCTTTGAAATAGAGGATGGTTACTTACACATCGACCGTGTGCCAATTCCAATCATCGTCTCAGCTAACACAGGATCTAAGATCTACGATGGTAAGGAGTATCAGAATACAGGTTATTCTTATACGAGAAACGCACTTCAGACTGGCGACCGTATCACGGCAGTCATCCAAGGACGTATCACCAATGTAGGAACTGTTGAGAACCGCGTTGTCTCTTACAAGATCGTTCGTGGTAGTGAGGATGTAACTGCTAACTACAACTTCGGTACTGCCGTTCATGGAACGTTGACCATCTTACCACGTACAGTAGTCTTGACATCCGCAGATAGCACGAAGTTGTATGATGGTACACCATTGACTCAGGATTCTATCCGCATCGAGGCTGATGGATGGGCTGAGGGTGAAGGTGCCGATATCCAAATCACAGGAAAGCAGTTAGAGGTAGGCGAGAGCCAGAACACCTTCACTTATGAGTTGTGGGAGAACACCGATTTACACAACTATGAGATCGAGACAGTATATGGTACGTTGACTGTCACCAGCAACACTGATGAGGTGATCATCGCAGCTGCTAACGACACCTTCTTATACGATGGTAAAGAGCATAGTTCTAACCATTATAGAATCGTAAGTGGTTACATTGGTCAGGGCGACTCCTTGATCGTAGATGTTGAGGGTGTGATTACCGAGGCAGGTAAGGCAGCCAATAAGGTGGTAGGTTACCGTGTAGTGAGAGGTGCTATGGATGTGACCGACTATTACACCTTCGGTACGCCAGTAGATGGAACGTTATTGGTACAGAAACGTAAAGTGACATTGATCTCTGGCAGTGCAGAGCGTGAGTACAATGGAGAAGAGTTGACCAACGACACTATCTTCGTAGAAGGTGATGGTTGGGCAGAAGGCGAGGGCGCTGTTTATACAGTGACAGGCAGTCGCTTGTATCCAGGAGACACAGCTAACAAGTTCACCTACGAGTTGGATGCCAACACATTGGCTAAGAACTACACCATCACGAAACGAGAAGGTAAGTTGACCGTTCTTATGAATACGCAAGTGTTGGATATCACAGCAGCTAGTGCAACCAAGATGTACGATGGAACTCCATTGGAGGACAGCAGCTTCACCTATACCGAGGGCATACTTGCCGAGGGTGATATCTTGTATGTAACGATAGAAGGTAGCATCACTGAGGTAGGTGTGGATACTAACAGAATCGTTGATTATCGTATCATGAGAGGTGATATGGATGTGACAGACTTCTATACAATCGGAGAGGTCAACAATGGTATCTTGAGAGTAGAGCAAGACCTTCACAAGCTTCCATTTGTACTTGTCGGCAAAGACCACTCAATCGAGATGTACAATGTCAACAGCAAGGTACGCGTATACGATATGTTAGGTCGTCTAGTGAAGATCAACGGTGCCTTCGAGGTTGAGGTTGGTAACTTCTATAATGTCGAAGTGATGAACGCAGGCGTTTATGTTGTGGTCATCGATGGACATGAGGAAGGGTATAAGGTGATTGTGAGGTAAGGTGCGGAATATCATTAGGGGCGAATTGCCATTCGTGCATATTTCACCGCAAGGCACAAACATCACCGGGGGCGAATTGCCATTCGCCCCTACGGAACGCAATGTCGATGGAAAACGCATCCTGTAAGGGCGAATGGCAATTCGCCCATGTTCGGTATGCGACGAACGGTGCAAATTGTGCAACCATCATCAAGGGCGAATTGCTATTCGCCCCTACCGCAATTCAATCACCTCCAAATCGGTGGTTTTCCCTCCGTCGATCACGAACCGCATGAGGGTCCGCACCTTATGGAAACCATAGGTTCCGGCGGCACCTGGATTCAAACACATAACACGTAATTCGGGGTCGTACATCGCCTTTAGAATATGCGAATGACCACATACAAACAATTGAGGTTTCTCTTGGTAGAGCAGTTCCTTGATGCCTGGCGCATATTTGCGAGGGTAGCCTCCGATGTGTGTCATCACGACACGCACCTCTTCACACTGAAATTTCAATATCTTCTGTCGGCCTATGCGAATTTCTTGTCCGTCGATATTGCCATAAACGGAACGGAAAACTTTTCCTTCTCCTAACTTCTCGCAAATCTCTAACGAACCGATATCGCCTGCATGCCAGATCTCATCACACTCTTTAAAATAGGTGAGGTAACGATCATCCCAACACCCGTGAGTGTCGGAGAGTAGTCCGATGCGTTTCATGCAATACTCTGCTTCTTTAATAACTCCAATACATAATCGTGGAACGGAATTCCATAGACCTCACTGATCTTTTTCCCTAACAAAAGAATCTGTGACACAGCACTGAAGTCGCTCGCCGAGATAAGTGATTCGAAGGAGTCATCCTCCTTCACCATACGTAGGTCGTAGACATACTCATCGACCTTCTGATGGTAGAGTCCGCCATAGGTGTAATCGCTCGTCTGCTCATATCGTTGAAAAGCCAAACGTCGGCACTGCGGAACGAATGGTTTCCAACTGCCAATCTTAAACTGAAAGAGTTGGGCTCCTTCGCGTATGGCTTTATTCTCTGGGTCGAATTCGAAGAATCGTTTAGTCTGGACAAAAACATAACCGATTGCCACCATGAGGAGCATGAGGGGCAACTCGCTTTTTAGAAAATCGATCAGGATCTCTGCAAAGGTCTTGGTGAAGTCGAATACAATCGCATGATAGACGAACATACCGAACAGACAAATTGCTGATATGATCATAATGACACCTATCACCACAACGGCGATAGGGAAGAAATTCCTTTCCTCTACAGTGATGATTTGATTTGTTGTGCTCATCCTTTTATATCTTTGATTCGTTCAATTAATTCATTACCCAAAGCCTCTTTCACTTTGATGTGCTTCTGTACCTCGATGACGAATGGATTTTGCTCAAACTGACCACGCACGTTCTCAAAATCCTTTTCTTGTTGCTCTGCACCTCCGTCGGCTCCGAATCCAGTCTTGGTGGTGAGGGTGAACTCTTTCTTCGCATCTTCGTAAAGCATCTTGTCGAGGGTGATGACCGACTCCTTCCATTTGTTGACAATGCCGAGAATGTCTTGGATGGTAAACTCGTCAATCGTCTTATTTATCTTCTCCTGAAGTTTCTCGATGGCCCAGGTCCACTCGTAGGTGTAGTAGTTCTTGTGAACGTCGGCAAAGACCTGATTCAACGTCTCTATATCGTTGTATTCATCGGTCTCAATCTTGCGAACCACCTCCTTGCCAAGGTCTCTTGGTAGGATAAGTCCAGCCACGTCGATCCATTTGCCGGTACCGATCTCCGTATCGGGTTTCAGTCTCTCACGAATCTGTTGGATGGAGGTGAAACGAGTACTCTCCAATCGTTTGATGATGGAGTTACCCAAGAACTTCCAGATACCCATTTCATAGAGGCTGATTCCCTTTTTCAGGGAGCTGTTCTTGATACGGGTGTTGTGGTAGTAGTAGTTGCTGCACTCTTCGCCAGCAATCTTTTTCAGTTCCTCGAGGATGTTCACACCCGCCATCATCTTTTGGATGGTGTAGGGACTCAGGAGGTTATAGTTGATTTGATCCAACCGTTTTGGATCCTTTCGTTTGTCACGTTTAGGCCATTTCTGCGCATCACGGATGGTGCCGACGCTACGCAGGTTGGCAGCGGGAACGAGATAGGTCTCGTTGTTGTTCTCTATCAAGTAGGAGAAGGGTAGGTTGGTGGTGTCGGGATGGGTGGTGTGACGACCCATGATCAAGGTGAATGCACCAATCTTAGCAGGCCACAGGATGTAGGAGTCGCTGGTGGTCTTAGACCCTCTCTCCACAACACCTTGGTGGATAGGACCCAGTTTATACATGTGGTTACTCTGGTTGCTTCCCGAACCTGCGTTTAGGAAGGAGAAGAGACCGGCGATCAAGAGACTGGACTTGTGATGCGTCACAGTGAACGGACCTGCAAATACAGAGGCAGCCTCACCGTGGAATCCTTGACAGTTGGCGAAGAAGAGTGTGTCGGTAGCAGAATATTGCTTACCAATCTGACATCCCTGTCCGACAAAGCATTTGTCGATCATAGCACTCTCGGTCACCTCACTTCCTGATGAGAGGATGAAATCCTTAGCGATGACACCCACACCGATGTTGACAGGTGCGGAAGCGTTGCTGTTGATGCTACCATTCTCAAGCTTGAGACAACCTTTCAAAGTCGCATTGTCACCTATGCGCAGATTCTTCAGACATCCACAGTTGCGGATGATGACGTTGTTGCCGATATGACCTGTTTCAGAAACGATCTGAGCACTGTATTGCTCAACCATTTTCTGTAGTTTTTCAATCAAGATGGATCTGTGTCTGTAGAGAGCCATCATATAGGCGAAATGTGCGGAAAGAACGTCGCAGATGGGAACCTCGCGACCACCCCCTTCGTTGAGTGGGGAGACAAGGACACCATTACCAAAAGAACTCTTTTCTGTCACGGCTAACAGATCCACATTTTCGATGAGGGTCTCATTGCCGATGACGTAGTTGGCGATGTAGTTGCCAATGCGTTCGATGTATGCGTCATTGCCGACAACACAGTTGTGAAGCGTAGCCATCCGAATACCGGAGTGGCGGGTGATGTTGCCTTCCAACGTGTAACTCTTTTCGAAATAACCCAATCGAATGGGACCCGAGAAATGGGTGTCGGAGACATATTGCGCATTAAACTTGGGGTCTACTTCAATCGCATTCCAATCTTCTGCGGTGCAATGTTGTTGACTTAGTTGGTCAATCTCTTGCTGGGTGAGTTTTCTGTAGTTTTCCATCTGCCCGATTAATTGATTTCCTCAGCGTTTTCATCGTATTTTTGGTAGATGAAATCGTTGTATGGGAAACGTGTGACATGAATCTCTTTTACCTTTTTGTAGAGTAGGTCTTTGAACTCTTCTAAATTTGTTTTATTATGTGCGGAAATAAAGATGCAATTTTCTTGCAACTTGGCCATCCATGTGTTTTTTAGTTCCTCCAAACTGATGTTCTCACGGGTCTTAGGTGTGAGGTCATCTTCCTCCTTTGGTGTGTAGGTGAAGGCATCTATTTTGTTGAATACGAGGATGGTTGGTTTATCTTCCACCTTTAGGTCTTGAAGGGTTTTCTCCACCACAGCGATCTGGTCTTCGAAGGTTGGGTGGGAGATATCCACCACATGGACGAGCAGGTCGGCCTCTCTCACCTCGTCGAGGGTTGATTTGAACGACTCCACCAAGTCGTGTGGGAGTTTGCGGATAAATCCGACCGTATCGGAGAGCAAGAAGGGTAGGTTCTCGATGGTCACCTTGCGCACGGTGGTGTCGAGGGTGGCGAAGAGTTTGTTCTCGGCGAAGACATCCGATTTGCTGAGTAGGTTCATGATGGTTGATTTACCCACGTTGGTGTAGCCCACCAATGCGACGCGCACCATTTTGCCACGGTTCTTACGCTGAATCACCTTCTGGTTGTCTATCGATTTCAGTTCTTCCTTCAAGAGGGATATCTTAGAGAGAATGATGCGGCGGTCGGTCTCGATCTGCGTCTCACCCGGACCTCTCATACCGATACCACCACGCTGACGTTCCAAGTGGGTCCACATACCTGTCAGACGAGGAAGCAAGTATTTATACTGTGCCAATTCCACCTGCGTCTTAGCGTGAGCTGTTTGCGCTCTCTTGGCGAAGATATCTAGGATAAGACTGGTTCGATCCAGTACTTTGATGCCTAATTCCTTCTCGATGTTTCTAATCTGTTTGGGAGAAAGCTCGTCGTCAAAGAGGGCGAGACCGATCTCATTTTCGTTTTCCGCCTGTTCTTTGATATAGTTTTTGATCTCCTCTAGTTTGCCGGGACCGACAAAGAAGTTGGAGTTGGGGTTGTCCAGTTTCTGTAAGAAGAATTTCTGCGGATAAGCCCCTGCGGTTTCGGCGAGAAAGGCAAGTTCGTTGATGTATTCCGTAGCTTTCTGTTCGTTTTGTTGGGGAGTGATAAGTCCCACCAAAACGGCTTTCTCTTCGTATATTTCAGTTTTTACAATTTGTCCCATTTACAATTGACTATTAGATTTCGTGAGTGCTGAACTCACTTTTAGGGTTTCGCTTTCTTAGATGGATGATGAACTCCATAGCGAAGCGATAAAGAAAAAGGAGCAAGAAAGAATCATTGAAATTCTCCTTACTCCTTTATGGTTGGTTAGAAAGAGGCGGTTTTTGCAGCCTCCCTTACTTTTTCTTCTAGTTCGTTGGCGAGCTCTGGATTGTCTCGAAGCAGGTCTTTGGTAGCATCTCTACCCTGAGCTAGTTTGGTCTCGTTGTAGCTATACCAAGAACCACTCTTCTTGATGATTCCAAATTCAACACCTAAATCAACAATCTCGCCTACATGAGAGACACCTTCACCAAACATGATGTCGAACTCTGCTTTCTTGAATGGAGGTGCCACTTTGTTCTTCACCACTTTAACTCTCGTCTGGCTACCGATAACGTTGTCGCCCTCTTTCAACTGTCCGATGCGACGGATGTCGAGACGTACAGAAGCATAGAATTTCAAGGCGTTACCACCGGTGGTGGTTTCAGGGTTGCCAAACATCACACCAATCTTTTCACGCAATTGGTTGATGAAGATACAGCATGTATTTGTTTTGTTGATGCTACCTGTTAGTTTGCGTAGTGCTTGAGACATCAGACGAGCTTGAAGACCCATTTTGGAGTCGCCCATGTCTCCCTCAATCTCAGCCTTAGGTGTAAGAGCTGCCACGGAGTCGATGACTACGATATCGATGGCAGAGGAGCGGATAAGCTGGTCAGCAATCTCCAATGCTTGTTCTCCGTTGTCGGGTTGAGAAATCAGTAGGTTCTCGACGTCAACGCCTAACTTCTCAGCATAGAAGCGGTCGAAGGCGTGCTCTGCATCAATGATGGCAGCGATTCCTCCCGTTTTTTGTGCTTGCGCAATAGCATGAATCGCCAAGGTGGTTTTACCTGATGATTCAGGACCGAAAATTTCAATAACTCTTCCTCTTGGGAATCCCCCAACACCCAATGCAAGGTCCAAACCTAATGAACCACTTGGAATAACAGGAACTTCTTCGATCTTGTTGTCTCCCATCTTCATGATGGTGCCCTTGCCATGATCTTTCTCGATTTTTTCCATAGCGAGTTGAAGTGCTTTCAACTTTTCGCTCGATGGTTTTATAACTTCTTCCATTTTTTTGTGAACTTATTTTATTATTGTTTCTACAAAGTTAAAAGATAAATTCCTAATCCGAAAAAAAGAGACCTTTTTTTTGAGGGGGAATTTTTTGTAATTTTGCATTGTTATGGATTTAGCAGATAAAATATATAAGAAGGTTAGAAATGCGATTGATCGGTTTGGATTGATCGAGGAGGGGGATAAGATTCTTGTGGGACTCTCCGGTGGCAAGGATTCGCTGGCGCTGGTGGAGTTTCTTTCCCGAAAGCAGAGGAGTCATCACCCTAATTTCGAATTGGTGGCGGTGCATATCTCGATGAGCAATATTCCGTATCAGGCAGATATTGATTATCTAAAGGCGTATGCAGACTCTTTCGGCGTACCTTTCATCCATGACATCACCTCGTTCGACCCCACCACGGATACTCGTAATACACCTTGTTTCCTTTGCTCGTGGACGCGCAGGAAACGGATGTTCGCATTGGCGAAGGAACTGAAATGCAATAAGATTGCCTTGGGACATCACTTGGACGACATGCTTCATACATTGCTGATGAACCTCACTTTTCAAGGCTCTTTTAGTACGATGCCTCCGTTGCTGACCATGAATAAGTTTGAGATGCAGTTGATTCGTCCCCTCTCATTGGTGGAGGAGAAGGATTTGATTGAGTTTGCCCAACTGCGGAATTTTAAGCGACAAAAAGAGAATTGCCCGTATGAGCAAGATTCTAACCGTACCTCAGTGCAAGAGGTGTTGGATCAGATGTTGAAATTAAATCCACATGCTAAAAGCAGCCTGTTGCGTGCAATGATGAATGTGCAGACCGATTATTTGCCACAGGAAATTTATATGTGATAGAGTCGCTTCGCGAGAAATCATACAAATCTATTCAAGTTTTTACGAATCCAACAAAAATGTAAAGATTTCCCGTCAATAAGAAAGGGTGTATCAAACGTGAATTTGATACACCCTTTTATCATTGGCATGTATGCCGTTATCGAATGAGGGTAATGCTACCTCTATCCTGACCGCTCTTGTGTAGACCACGGAAGTCGCTCTTCCAGTCGACTACATAACCGTAGACTCCACGAGGAACAGGGAGGTCGTTGTAAGTTCCATCCCATTCATCTTCTTTCGAGAAGCCTTCGAACATGATGGTTCCTTCACGGTTGTAGATGATGAAGTGCATATCGGTGATGAACTCAGTACCTAAGAATCTAAATACGTCGTTACGTTGGTCATCGTTTGGAGTGAAGGCGTTAGGAGCCCAGAACTTCTTCCATACGTAGACAACAGAATCACCTGTGTACTCACAACCATTCACCTTATCCACTGCAATTGCATGTACGATGAAGGAGTCTCTGATGGCTGCATTCAAGTATTTATGTTTTACGTTTGTCTCGCCAACCTCTGTCATGCCGTCGCCAGTCTCCCAGAACCAGTTGGTGTTGGTTGGTGAGATACCAGACATGGTGATGATAGGGTTCTCCTCTAAGATGATGCGAGGCTCAACTGAGAACTCAACCTTAGGATGAGTCAATGTGTCGATTTCTCTCTCGATGGTAGTAGTACATCCGTTAGCATCCTTACCTACCAATCTAACTGTAGTCAACTCGTCGATTCTAGCTCTGATATGGTCGGATGTGTTACCAGCGACCTCACCATTGCTTGGTGAACTTGACCACTCGTAAGAGATGGCGTTACCATGAGCAGATAAGTAGACGGTGGTGCTTTCTCCTGGACAACCTCTGACGGAGTCTTGCTTCAATTGAACGTTAGGACGTTTCAATGTGCGGATAGGAATATCCTTCGTTGCGGAACATCCGTTAGAAGAAGTACCCGTTACAGAGATGGTGGTGTTCTCGTCGATACCTTTCGTCAAGATTCTACCAGTCTCACCTGTGCTCCATACGAATGAGGAAGCACCCTCTACGAAGATGACAGCTGTGTCACCCTTACATACTACAGTATCACCCGATACCTTGATGTTTGGAGCAACGTTAGCTTTGACGTATACTTCCATCTCGGTGGTACAAGAACCTTTCTTACCAGCCAATGTGATTCTCGTGTTGCCTTCTGGTTGGAAGTTGAGTTTATCACCATGGACGGTCTTGTCTGCGTATGTCCATACGTAAGAGTCGGCACCATGAGCTTGAAGTGATACATCGTCGCCGATACATACTTGGTCGTTACCTGTGTAGTTGATGCTTGGACTAGGTTTCAAGTAGATAATCTTGAACTTCTCGCTTTCGCATCCGTTCTTATCCACTGCGTGAGCATAGATGTATGATGTGGTGTTGATTTCGAATGTGATAGGTTCGGAATCTTTTGTCACACCATCGTCTGAGCTAGAACCAAGACCCCAATAGTAGGTGTCGCCCGTACCAACAGCCATGATCTCAGCAAGTGCTCCACGACAGATACTGTCGTCTGTTACGATCTCAAACTGAGGAACTGGGTGGATGGTGACAGGGATGGTTACCTTCGTTGTACATCCATTCACATCTGTTCCGACTACGCTGTAGGTTCTGCTCTCATTGCCATAAAGGGTGATGCTTTGACTTGTAGCGTTGTTGCTCCACTTGTAGGCTGCAGCACCATAAGCTGTCAGAGTGACGCTCTTGCCCTCACATACGGAGGTGTTACCCTGGATGGATACATTAGGATTTTGTAACACATTGACAGGGATGGTGAGTGAAGCGGAACAGTTGTTGGTAGTTCCTTGTACGGAGTAAACCATTGAACTGGTTGGGTAGTCGATAGATGTACCCGTCTTATTCTCTGGCTCGTGAGCCCATGTGTACTCACTAGCACCGATGACGTTGATTTGAACTTTCTCTTCCGCACATACTTGAGAAGGAGCAGTGTAACTCAAGACTGGGTAAGGGTTGCTCTTGATTGTGTGACTCTTCTTAGTTACACAATTGCTTGCGCTTGTAGCTTCAACAACGAAGGTTTGTGTCTTCGTGATGATTGGCGTGATAGAGCTTGCAATAGCACCGTTACTCCATACATACTTCACAGCATCGCCATTGATGATGTTCAAGTTGACTGCACCGCCCTCACAAATCTCTGTAGGTCCGTCGATGTCGAAGGATGGAAGAGAATCGATGTGGACTGTGTATTCCGTTGTGTTCTTACATCCGTTGATGTCTTTTCCTGTTACGGTGTAGGTCTTTGTCTCCAAAGGCTTGTCAGTGATGATGCTAGCCTTAGATCCTGTGCTCCATTCGTAGCTTACACCTCCAGAAGCTGCCAACTGGATGGATGTGTTCTTGCAGACGGAAACTGGTCCGGAGATCCAGATGTTAGGAAGTTGAAGCACATTAACTTGGAAGTTGATAGAGCTCTTACATCCTGACTTGTCTCCAACGATTGTATAGTTAGTCAGATTCTCTGGCTTATCAACGAATCGGAAGGTCTTCGTTTTGAACGTATCGTTCTTCCATACATAAGAGTCAGCACCTTGGATGTTCATCACGATGGAGTCGCCGATACAAATCTGCTTAGGTGCGTTGTAAACCAACTCTGGATAATCTAAGTTCTTGATTGTATGAGAAGCGGTTCCAACACAACCGTATGCATCGGTTCCTGTTGCAATGAATTGCATAGTCTCGGTGATGGTAGGGTAGATGTTTTCACCCATCTCGCCAGAGCTCCAGCTATATTCATTAGCACCTTCAGCTTTCAAGTGAGCAACGCTTCCGTTACAGATGGAGTCGTCACCTGTAATGATAACCTTAGGTAACTCGTGTACAACCACCTCGAATGGATCGGTTGTGAACGAACAGTTGTTAACGTCTGTTCCTGTTACTGTATAGAAGACAGAACCAACAGTGTTCAACGACTCAGACATCTCGTTGCCGTTGATGCCATTGTTCCATTCGTAGCTTTGTGCACCTCCCGCAGACAATATAACGTTGCCGCCAACGCAGATGTCTCTGTTTCCAGAAATCCATACATAAGGACTAGGCAATACGCTGACACTGACTTGCTCTTGTGTCGTACAGCCGTTCTTAGTTCCTTCTACAGTGAAGGTCTTGCTGGTGGTCATCTTCTGCTCTTTGTAAGAGTTGCCTGTTGAGTTGTCTTGCCACTTGTATTCATCAGCTCCAGATGCGATGATGATCAAATCCAAGCCTTCACAAATGCTCTTAGGAGCGTCTGTTGTGATGACTGGGTAGTCTTTCTTGATAACGTTCTTCGTGAGGGTCGTCTTACAATTCTTCAAGTTCTCACCAATAACTGTGAATGTGGTGGTCTTGTTGATGATTGGATGAATCGTATCTTTTTGTTCACCTGTGTTCACCCAAGTATATGTATTGGCATTACCCTTCACATAAAGGAGAGCTTCGTTGCCTTCGCAGACTTCATTGTCACCGAAGATCTGGAACTCAGGAAGATCGTTAACCTCCAAGACGAACTCTTCACTCCAGTTAGAACAGTTGTTACCATCGGTACCGTATACCTTGTATGTAGTTCTCTCTGAAGGAGACTCTGTTCTCTCTTCTACTGTACGTCCGTCGTTCCAAACGTAGGTGAGACCTCCGTTGGCAGTCAATACAGAACTTTCAACATCCTTACAGATTTCGTTCTTGGTAGCCGATATCCAGATGTTAGGCAATGACATCACTGGTACGTTCACCTCGTAAGTAGCGGTACATTCACCAACCTTACCTGTGATGATGTAAGTGGTATCCTTTGTTGGAGTGTCAGAGATGACACCGCCGCTGATCAACTGATTCAACTCGTTGTAGTATTCGTTTGCACCAGAGAGTTGAATTGTGAGAGGAGAACCGTAACATACATAGTTTGGAGCATCAGATTTCAAATTAGGAATAGCCAATGCTTCTACAGTGTGGGTTGCTGAGTTCTCACAACCATTTAAGTCTTGTACTTGAACCGTGAAGGTCTTCGTCTCTGTAATGGTTGGGTTGATTTGATATACCGATTCTCCATCAGTCCAAGAGTAGGACTTAATGATATTAGAGTTGGACAATGCGGTAAGTTGAACCACCTCGTTCTTACAGATTGCATCCTTACCATCGATAGCGATATCAGGAAGCATATTGACAACCACCTCAAACTCGGCTGAGTTCTCACAACCGTTTTCATCCTTACCGATCACATAGTATGTGGTGGTCTCTTCTGGTTTAACATCGATGTCGTCTGTTGTGGCGATGGTGTCTTTGCTGTCGAGGCTACCTGCCTTCCATACATATTTACCAGACTCGCCCTCTTTTGCATTCAAGGTGATGTAGTCTCCGATACAGATTTCATTGTCTGGATCCTTCGTGCTAATCAAGATTGAAGGCAATGACCAAACAGCTACGGAGATCTCCTCTGATGATGTACATTGGATCTCGGTACCATACTCGGTCTTACCGTAGTTGATTGTACCGTGAACAACAAATGTCTTGTCGTCGGTCATCACCTCATTAGCGATGGTTCCGTTCACAATGTTGTATTCAGAATAGATGTCTGTTACATTCTCAGCATTCTCCCATACGAAGCTTTCTGCACCGATGACGGAGATCTTAGCGATAGATCCCTGACATACATGTTCAGGAGCCTCAATTTGCAAGTCTGGGAATGGTTTGGTTCCGATAAGAATAGAGTCTGCATTCTCACATTGGTTGATGTCAACACCACGTACCTTCAAGTACTTCTGTCCATTGACGGTGGTGATGATCTCTTCACCAGTGGTTGAGGTTGCCCATGCATCGCTCAAATCTTTCTTCGTATACCATGTGTAGTCGAGAGCTGTACCATCCACCTTCTTAGTGATCTCTGTACCATCACAGATGATTGGCTTAGGATCGCCAAGGATCTCAACCGATGGCAATGGGTTCACCTTCACAGAGAATGACTGTGATGAGTGACAATTGTTCTTGTCGGTTGCCTTTGCTGTGAATGCATAAGTAGTGATGGCAGTAGGCTTCATCTCGTAAGTCTCGCCTTGATAATCTCTGTCAATCCAATCGTATACATATTTGTTGCTTGGATTGTTAGCTTTCGCTGTCAAAGAGATGGTCTTATCCGCACAGATGGCGTTTGGTCCGTCGATTGTGAATTCAGGAAGAGACCAGATGCTGATGGTGATAGGCAACTCAGTTGAACAGTCGTTAGATGTTGCAATCACATTGTATGACTTCTGAGAATAGAGGTTCTCAGTTGTTCTGACAGCGCTGTTGCTATTGTTGTCAACCCAAGTCCATTCATCAGCATTGCTCAAAGTGATGGTGATTGGCTGACCTTTACATACGGTGTCTGTTCCCGTGCTTGTTGTATAAGTAGGAACTGGGAATTCCTTAACAAAGACGGTGATAGTGTCATGAGACTGACAAGAGTTGATGTCTGTTGCCTTTACAACGTAGGTGACAGAGTTCTCATCCATGCTTGCAGGCGTTACCTTTGGTACGATGATTGAAGAAGAACCTACGTTCTCGCCCGTACCTAAGATTGTCCATTCGAAGTAGTTAGCAGAACCTTTTGCCTCGATGGTAGCCTCTGTACCACGGCAGACAGGATCAACAGGATCGATGAAGAGAGCAGGGTGGTCGTAGATGATAATGTCTTTCGTAGCATTGTTCTTACAACCATGCTTGTCTTCACCTATTACTTCGTATGTTACACTACCGGAAGCAACTGGTTTAACTGTTACTTTGTCGGTTGTTGTATTAGCAGGATTCAACCATTGATATTTACCGCTGACGCCATTCTTAGCAGTTAAGACAACTTGATCGTCCAAACAGATCTCGTTTTTGTCTGACTCAATTTCGATATCAGGCAAAGACCATACGTAGATGGTGGTGTCGATTCTGCTTGTACACTTGCCGACGGTACCCTTTACCCAGATGGTTTGAGGTTCCTCGATATGAGTGATCTCAACTTCAGAGTAGTGCTCGTTGGCAATGCTCCACTCGTATGAGCAGTTGTCTGGACCAGAAACGGTAATCAACTTGTCTTCACCGAAACATACGGTGTCACCCTTGTCGATTGTCATGCTGATAGCAGGAAGTTCGATGATATTAACAATGATGCTGTCTTTCTTCTTACATCCTTCTGCAGACATACCGACAACTCTGTATTTTTTATCGTTGTTAAGCGTTTCAGCGTAACGAGTGTCAGTCTTGAATCCAGTACCCCAATCGTAGCTCAAACCAGGGTTGTTGGCTTGGATGACAGCTTCGCTACCTTTACATACAGGTCCGTTGCTTGTCAATGAGAAGATAGGGTCGTTGTACATGTGAACGGTGATATCCTTCGTGCCGACACAATTGTTTTGGTCGGTACCCATGACAGTGAATGTGGTACGTTCGTTGAGGCTATTTGTCTTGTAGTCTGATCCTGTACCTAATACATTCTCATCACCTTTCAAATACCATGAGTAGGTGGAAGCCGTTGTACTGCTAGCCGTTAAGAGAGCCGTTGTATTTTTACAAATAGTGGTGTCTCTAGCGGTGATGTTAGGCAATTCCATTACACCGATGGTGAATGAGCTCTTGGTTTCACAACCACCCTCTACCGTAGTGGCAACTACAGAGAAGTCGGTTGTCTTCGTAATCTTTCTGGTGATAGAAGGTTGGTCTTCACTGAGCAATCCGTTCCATACGAAGGTACAAGGCATCTCATTACCCTTAGGATCAAGAACTTCTGCGGTGACAGTGACATCGTTGCCCTTACAAGCAAAGGCTGGATTGTCTAACTGAAGTTTCGCATAATCGTACTTCTTAATGAAGATATCTTCAACCGTAGTGTCGCATCCGAAGCTGTTCGTTCCGATAACACTGAATACTGTATCAGATGTGATGACAGGACGGTATGTTTGAGCTCTAGAAACAACGTTTCCGTTTTTATCCATCCAAATGTATGAAAGTGAACTGTTGTCAGCTTCCAATACAGCGGTTTCGTTCTCGCAATAACCCTCTTTGTGAGAGACGGAGAATCTAGGTGTTTCGTTGATGGAGATTGTGATTTCATCCCAATTCTTACATCCGTTAGCGTCAATACCCCAAACAGATACGTGCTGTTGTGTACTGATGTTAATCATACCCATCGTATTGTTTGCAGTATAGGATTCGTCGCCCTCCCATAAGTAAGAGACACCTCCTGTAACAACCAATTCAAGGTCTGTGAACTTACATACGGAGTAGTTAGGAGAGTTTTCAATCTTGATGTTAGGTAAGCTCCAAGTAGCAACGGTCACGATCGTATTGGATACGCATCCGTCTACGTTAGCTTCAACATAGTAGGATTGGTCTTTCTCCAACATTCCACTCTTGCAAGTATCTGCGGTTGAAAGCAACTGACCAGCCTCATTGTTCAATCTCCATGTGTAGGTTGCATGAGGGTTGTTACCTCTAAGAACGGTTGAGTCGCCCTCGCAAATAAATTGAGCATATTGCAAAGCCATGGTTGGGAACTCCTTGATGCCTACCACGATGGAATTATCTTTCACACACTTGGTGGAAGGATCCATAGCTGAAACTGTGATTGTTGTAGGTTCATCAATTGTGTAAGAGTTGCTGAACAATGATTGATATCCCTTGTTCTCCCAGTCGTATGTTAAGTTGTAATTGTCTGTGAAGACAACCACGTCTTGACCTTTACAAACTTTGCTTTCGCTAGACAAATTGAAGGTTGGAAGCTCGTTGACAACCAATAGATGTTCAGCTTGGTTCTTACAACCATATTGGTCTTCTGCTATAACCCTGTAAGTCGTGTTTGTAGTAGGACTTGGAGATACGGTCTTATCCGTAGAGAATGCTGTTGTGTTATCTCCCGCATACCATTCATACGTTTGCATGTTGTCGGTTGCAGTAAGATTAGCAGGAGTGTTGATACATACGGCTTTGTCTCCAAATATCTCAATGTAAGGCAACTCTCTTGTAGCGATGTTGTATGTCTCGCTTGATGTACATGTGATAGAGCCGTCGTATTGAGGATATGAGAAGCTAACCTTAGCCGTGTATTTGGTATTGTTTACATTGACAGTCTCGTTGAGTGTGTAATCTGTACCCAACTCTCTGTTCGCTGCGTTGAACCACTGGATGGTGGCGTTGGCAACAGGAACGATGTTGATGGTAGCCTTACCGCCCTTACATACAGAGTCAGTCTTGCTAGCCACTGTGATGGTAGGGTACTCTTTCACTCTGACGAAGAGTGTCATGATAGAGTCACACAAATTAGAGTTGGTAGCTTTCACTGTGATCTCCTTGTCGGCAGTCAGATTATTTACCTGAAGAAGTTCTCCAGATGTCTTTTGACCATCGACAGTCCATTCGAATGATAAGCTTTCAGCAGAGAGGTCGCTCTTAGCATAGAGGGTAGTCTGACCACCGACACATACGATGGTGTCTCCCGAAATGCTGAAACGAGGTCGAGGGTTGACAGTGATGGTGAGGTTGTCTTTATTGATACAACCAACGTTGTCCATACCCCAGACAGTCACTTGTTTCTCTTTGGTTATGTTCTCTAATGTCTTGGTGTCATTGTTCTCTAAGAATGTAGTCTCAGAATCCATATCCCATCTGTATTTAACACCTCCGGTAGCGGAGAGTTGAATGTCACCATCGTAACATACATCAGTCTTTCCACGATCGATGGCGATGTTAGGAAGTGGAGTATAGCTGATGGTGATAGATTGGGAGCTAGAACACTTGTTGTTGGTACCAACGACAGAGAACTCTTTCACTGACGTGATGGCGTCAGAGATGAATGTGTCTTTGTGAACACCCGTTAAGTTCCATACATAAGTGGTTATGCCACTTGTGATGGTATCTGTAGCGTAGAGAGTATCTTTCTCGTTGTAACATACGATGTCTTTACCGTGGATGGTAATCTCTGGATTAGGCTTCCATCCGATGGTGATGGTGTCGTTGGATGTACATCCGTTGGCATCTCTTGCAGTGACAACGAACTCTTTGTTGGCATCTCTGGTGATAGCAGGAGTGAAATATTCTTTCTTAGAAGAGAACTCACCTGTACCCCAGTTGTATAGAAGTGTTGGTTTGTCGGCGATTAACTTGGTGTTCAAACCGTCGCACACCGTTTGATCTTCACTGACAACATTGAAGATTGGCAAATCGTTCACTGCGATCTCGTGAGTAGTACTATCCGCACATCCGAAGGCATCGTGGATCTTCACTGAATAGGATGTGTATCTCTTAGGATAAACTGTGAGTCGACTAGTGGTTAGATCTAAGTGGGTTACACCTACAGTGGTGTCGCTCCATTCGTAAGTGTAAGGAGCAGCCGTTTCGATGATTTCAGTGTTCATCGTGATGGTGTCACCATAGCAGATTGCGTTCTCACTTTGAATCATTACGATAGGCAAAGGTTTGATGTCGATGATGGTGTCAACTGTAGATTGACAAACCGTCGCATTGCTTTGACCTTCAACTTCGTAAGATATGGTTCCTTTGAATGAGAACAACTCTTTTGCAGACATCTTCTCTTTGATTGTAAGAGAACCTTGAGCAACGTTGTCGTTTCTTTGAATCCATGTGATGGTTGCGTTGTCGTTACTGCTTACTTTTATGCGAGCAGAGTCGTTGATACATACATACTCAGGAGCCTCATCCACGCGGATGACAGGGTTCTCCTTCACAAGGATTACGAATCTCTTGGTAGCCGTACACTCGTCTGTGCTTGCTGTCACGGTGTAAGCAGTGTCTTCTACTACGTTTGTGACTGTGATTGACTTAGTGTTGATGGCACCATTACTCCATGTCAATGTATAGTTGGCAACCTCGTTAGCATCCAACTTGACGTCGTTGCCATGGCAAACGCCAACGTTCTGTGTTGGTAAGCTGAACTCTGGAGTTTGAGCACGATATACCATAAACGGAGCTGAGTAGTTGACACAACTGAGGGTGTCGTTGACAGCGGTTGTACCTTTTATGATGTAGTATGTGCTTGTAGAAGGTGTAACACCTATGCTAGTGGATGACGCGATTGGATTCTTTTGATCAGACCATGTCTCACCCTCTTGCCATAAGTAAATTGTTCCGTCAGGACCATTGGCAGTCAGTTGAGCAGCGTTTGTAGAATTCTCACAAAGGAATCCGTCACCAGAAATGAATACTTCTGGTAATTCATGCACAGTGACAGATATGCTCTTTTCCTTCTGACAAACGTACGATGTGCTCTTGTATGTGCCTGCTATTTCAGCTGTGACCGTATAGTTGTAAGGAGTTAATGCAGCCTTGTTGTAACCATTTTCAGTCCATGACGTGCCGCTGACACTACCATTGCTTGGCCATGTGTAGCTGTAGGTGTCGGACGTGTTGCTGGTGACGTTGAGCGTTACACTTGTCTTCTCACAGATGTCTTCTCTCGTCGAGATAGAGAAGTCAGGGTCAGGGATCATCTTAACGAAGTGAGTAGCAGATGAAGAACACTCATTTCCATCCGTAACGGTTACTGTGAAGGTAGAATCCTTCGTGATAACCACATTAGAGGTCATGGCATTCTTGCTTGGATTCACATCGCCCCAGTTGTATGAAGGAGAGGAGATGTTGCCACTCAATGAAGATATGGTCAATAATACGGTTTCGTTGCTACATGCAGCATCCTTACCTGTCAATTCAATTTCAGGTAACTTGTTGACATTAACAGTATAGTTGGTTGAGTCAATACAACCATTTGCATCGGTAACGATTACTGTATATAAGTTCGTGATGCTTGGCTTGATGTCACTTAATGTAGATGTGTCTTTCTTTACAGAAGCTAAGTTGGCATCATTTGTATTGGTCTTCCAAATATAGCTGTAGTCGCTAGAACCTCCGTTAGCTTGCAATGTGATGGAATCGTTCAAACAGATGTAAGAAGAACCATCTGCAGCATAACCGTTAATCTGAACTTCAGGAAGTGGATTAACTTTGACGGTTAAAGAGGAGTCGGTGACACAACCCGTACTATTTGATACTTGAAAGAAGTAGGTGGTTGTAATCTCCGGTGCTAACGTTCTAGAAGCAGACTCTATAATGTTTACATAATTTCCAGTTTCTGAATCGGACAACCATTCAAATTTGTCGTTGGCATTGTTGCTGGAAAGTGTGACGGTTAGATTGCCACCGACGCAGATGTCTTTAAGTCCAGAGATAGAGATGACAGGGTTGTCGATCTTGTTCACTGGAATATAATCAGAGGAGCCAGGACAACCTTCGATGGTTCTACCGATTGCTTTAATCTCAATGTCGTTTTCGATAGTTGGGTAAATGACATCGCCCGTACCCAAATTCTCATTGTCTCGGGTTACCCATTCGTAGGTTCCGAAGGCACCAGCACCAGATGCGGAAATCTCAGCTGTTTTTCCTACGCAGACATCAGCCACAGTTGCTCTGAGGATAATCGTTGGTGTCGTATCCATCTTGATAGTGTGACTTACTACTTGTGAGTTGTCGCAATTATTAGCATCCGTTACAGTGACAGTGAATGTGTAACTCTCTTTTAATTCTTGGAGTAACTTAGCTGTCATTGTGTCTTTGTTATCCACGTCGATGGTAAATACTTCACCATCGTGAGATTTACCAGTCCATTTGTAGGTGTATGGCTCAACACCTTCTGAGGCTTTGGCAACTAAGGTTACATCGTCATTGTTACATGCATTTTCCTTACCTGTGATGGAAGCGATAGGAGCCTTCTTAGAAGTGATGGTGATGTCGGCCTCTGTCGCACATCCATGCTCGGACAATACACGAGCAGTGAATTTGGTATTGTTCTCCACTTTGACACCACTCAATGTCTTATTCATGATGTATGAATCACCATTGATGTTGATCCATTCGTATGGTGTTTGTGGGTGAAGAGGGTCTGTTGTGCTTGTGATAACAATGTCTTCTAATGTAGAACCAAGACAAACGTTAAGTTCTTGGTTTGTAACATCCGTATTGTCACTTGCCTTCTTCAAAGCAATAGTAGGATTAGCCTCCAAGTAAACTGTGTAGAAGGTGTCTTTGTGACAGTTACTGTTCTTGTTGGTAACGGTCAAATCCAATTTGTAGTTGGATTGTTCCATCGTAATGGTACGCTCAACATTCGCATTACCATCTTCCCATATGTAGCTGTAGTTGGTCTCGTCTGGATTCTTGATACCAAATGTAGCTGAACCTCCGGCACAAGCGTATCTGTCGCCCGTGAACTCAACAGTAGGGATGTCTAATACGTTGACAGTGAATTTCGTTGAGTTTTTACATCCATTAGGATCTGCAATCACCTCGTATACGGTTGTGGTGAGAGGATTGACTGATATGCTTGCATTTTCGCCCAAAGAGTTCTCCCATTTGAAGTTGGTTGTTGAAGGACTCGCAGCTGTTAGTGTCAAACTTTCACCTTTACAGATGTTGACGTTACCATTGATTTGCTCGTTGATGGTTACGCTAGGAGGTGTTACGACTGTGATAGTGAGATAGTCGAAGTATTCACAACCATTCTTTTCTATCTTCAGTTCGTATGTAGTTGTAGCAGTTGGTCTGAATGTGCGGGTACCATTGGTTATTTGTTCCCAGTTGTCATTGATCTTCACGAAGCAAGTACCATCACCAGTGATGTTTATCTTCGTGCTATCACCCTCACAAATAGTCTTGTTACCAGCCGTTGTGATGGATGAAACAGGGAATGGTTTGATGGTGATAGGGTATTTAGAATTCTCGCAAGTACCATTGCTGATGACTACGAGGTAATTCTCTTCTTCAGAAACAACTTCTGTCAACTTGTAGTTCTTATCGCCAGATCCTACAATGTCGCCCTTGTGGTCTGGTTTCGTTCCATCATATTTAAACCATTGGATGCTCTCGATGTCACTGTTGCTAGTGATACCCACACTAGCTGGTGTGCCAAGACAGTATTCTGTGTTTCCAGACAATACAATGTTTGGCAATTCGTTTACTTCGAATGTACCAGCCTTGGTTGCATTACATCCGTTTGCACCTGTAACGGTTAATGTGTATGAGAATGTTCCTACTGTACTTGGTGTGTAAGTTGCAGTATCTTTGTTGGTTGAACTTGGACTAGGAGTCCATTGATATTGTGCATTTAAGTCGGAGCAGTCTGCCACCAATTGGATAGGGGAGTTGACACAGACTGATGCAGGAGCATCGATGTCGTTGATGACAGGAAGTTCCTTGCTATTGATGGTGGTGTCAAGTGTTGACGAACAACCATTGCTGGTACCTGTAACAGAGAAGCTAGCAGATTTGCCAATTACAAAACTGTATGAAGTGTTGTTCGCAGTACCTGTCTCTGAAGTCTCCCAAGTGTATTCAGCATTTGAAACAGACTCATTGATAATGGAGATCATAGCATTTCCGTTCTCACAAACTTCGCTGTAGCTGAAGTTCCATGATGGAGCTTCGATACCTCTTACGCTGTATGGAACAGGATTGCTCTCGCACACTACAACACCTCCTGGGATACTATTGTTTTCAAATGCTTTGACATAGTATGTCTCCTCAGTTGAAGTGGCTGTCACCTCCAAATTCTTGGAAGTACCCAATAAGGTGTTCGTATTGCCTTCTGTTTTATACCATTCGTATGTGTAAGAGTCAGATCCTTTTGCTGTTAAGATAATGGTGGAGTCTAGACACAACGCTTTGTCAGCAGTGATCTCAGAGATGGTTGGCTTCTCCAACTCTGCAACCTCAAATTTCTGAGTTGCTGAACAATTGTTTTCATCGACACCTTTCACTATGTAAGAGCCAGTTGAATAGGCCTCAATAGTGCTTTCATTGCTGATAGGAGTTTGATTGTTATTCCAAGAAGAACCCTTTTGCCAGCTATAAGTCAATGTGTTACCATTGCTTTCCGTAGCGGTTAGGGTAGTGGAGCCTCCCTTACAATATCCAGATAGACCTGTGATGTTGATGACAGGGTTGGCATTGACTGTTACCTCTACGTCTCTTGTTGACTGACATTCACCATCTGTTAGTGTAACCCTTCTTGTAATATTGGATGTTACATTATTGAGGGTGATAGGGTTGGATGAACTGTTATCCCATTTGATTGTACCAGAACCAGAAGCGGTGATGGTGATGTCACCTCCACTACATACAGTAGGGATGGCAGGTTCAATGGTGATAACAGGATTGTTCTTAGTGGTAATCTTGATTGTGTTTGATTTGTAACCACTACAATGATATTGGCTCGTTCCAGTTGCATAGACGTAAAGTTCTTCTGTTACATCTTTGATTGTGATGGAACTCTTCGCATTATCTTCGTAGATGATATTGCTGTAGTCGCTGTCGTCACTCTTCTTCTTGATTGTCCATGTGAATGACTCTGCGGAAGCACCAGACGTTGTCGCGCTCACTCTGACATCCTTGCCAGAACAGATTTCTTTGTCGTTACCCAATGAGATAGTCATCTCTGGGTATAGATTGATCTTTTGTTCAATCTTAGTTTGACATTTGGTCTGTTCGTCTTGGAAGCTGACAAAGTATGAACCATCTTCAGCAGGTGTGTCGGTAATTGTGGTTACACCGTTGCCGTTTGCGATGGCGGTTTCAGTTGCACTGCTACTCTCTTTCTTTGTCCAAGCGATTGTAGAGTTGTCGATAACTGTGTTAGAAGCACTTTCAATGGCAAATTGAAGTTCTTTTCTACAAGAAGCCACTGTAGCACCATTGGTGTATTGCCCGTCAATTAGGATGCTTGCACTAGGCTCTTTCTTGACGTCAACATAGATGGTCTTATCGACTGAACATACTCTGTCTGCCGACCATGCTGTTACGTTAAATCCTTTCCTTGAAGTGATGGTCTCAGTTGAAGTCCATTGCTTAGTGGTTGCATCGTAGGTTCCACTGCTAGCCCATTGATATTCGGCAGCAGTACTGTTGTTGCTGACTTTGAGGACAGCGTTGCTCTTAGGACAGACAGCATCTGCTGTGATCTCCACGATAGGTTTCTCGCTGACAAGAACTGTCAATGTGTCAAAGCCTTTACAGTTGATGTCGTTTGTAACAACCAACTTGTATTTTGTTGTGGATGTAGGCTCGTCAGTTAATGAACTGCTTGTGGCTGATGGTATAGAGGTCTCCACCTCTGTTGTTACTCCACCAACCGTTTGACTTTCCACAGTGAACCATTCGAAGCTATTGAATTCTCCATCAGTGGATATCTGTACAGTATTGCCATTACAGATTGGATTCTTTTCTGTATAAATGCTGACAGCTGGTGCAGGGAACACAGTGAATGAAATCTTTGCAGTGTCAGGACACTCGTCCAAACTTGCGATGACTCCATACGTGAACTTTCTGTTTTCTGCTTTATGTACGGTCAACATATCACTTGTGACAGCTGTGTCTTGTGTGTTAGTGTTGGTTATCCACTCAGTCCATTTTGTGATTGTTGCACCTGTTGATACATCTGCAGTGAATGTTACATCTTCGTTTGGACAAACCTCACTCTTGTTTGCCGTGATAGATATAGATGGACGAGGCTTGACCTCAATAAGAATTGTCGTGTCTGCCGTACATGTAGCATTGTTCTGATCGTTGTTAGTTGTGTGGATTGTTATGAACTGGTTGCTTGTCAACGGTTTCATGTTGGCCGTTGGAATATTGGTAGAGTTACCCAAGTATTCTCCAGATGTGTTCTCACCTAAATACCAGTTAACGTTTTGACCTCCCGCATCAACAGTGATGTTGGATGGCTTTTCTCCAGAACAAATAGGGGTGTTGCCGCTAACAATGATGGTTGGTTTAGCAGCCTTCTTGATGTTGTATGATGCGGTGTCAGGACAATTGTAACTGTTCCATCCAACGACATAACCAGAGATTTCTTCTGTCTCTGCGGAGATATAGAATGAGTTAGACTCTTCTGTATATCCAATCTCCTGTTTGTTGGCATCCAACCATGAGTATTGTGTAGTGGTGGAAGTTGCCTTGTCGACATATACTTCAACAGTGTTTCCTTCACAAGCGGCAGAAGATTGTTTTACCTTGATGGTAGCGGCTGGATTAACCGTTACAATCACGTCTTCTGAGCTTTTACATGCATCGGCTGCCTCACTTGTCTTAGCTTGTGCAGTAAAGATATAAGTTTCAGCGGTGTTGCCTGTATTGTTGCCTTTCCATGAGAATGAAGGTAGGTTGGAAGCAAAGTTGTCTACATCAGTTCCCACTTTTTTGTATTTCCATTCATAACGATAACTTGTCGTGTTGGAAGCAGAGATGTTGATTGAGTTTCCAGAACAAATCGCATTATCGTTGGCATCGGTGATGATGTCGAATACTGGCTTTTTGTTGACCGTGGCAAGATAATCCTTTGTTGTTTGACAGCTTGTCAAGTCTTTGTTGCTAGCAGTCAATCTGACGGTCGTACTTTCTTTGATGGAAGGAATCGTAATGCTTGTACCTCCATTTGTGATATTGTTATAATTCCATTCGTAGTTGTACAGGTCAGAATGATCGCTGACTACAGATATTGTAGCGTTTTCATCCTCGCAGACTGGAGTATAAGAGAAATCAAATGTAGGTTTCTTGATGACGTTAACTGTCTTTTCTGATTCTGTTGAACATCCATTGTTGTCTGTTACAGTCAACTTATAAGTGGTTGTGTCAGAAGGAGAGAATACAGGATTCTTCGTTGTATTTAACACGAAGTCAGGGTCTGCTTTATCAATCCAAGAATATGTCTTGAACTCTATCATAGATTGAAGAGGAGCAAGTCCACCTTCACAAATAGTGGTGGTTCCCGTAATTTCATTCGTTGGTTTTGCATATACGGTTACCACGACGGAGTCTTTGCTAGTACATGCGTATGAATCGTTTGTTGTAGCAGTGGCGATGTATGTGATCATCTCGGATTGTTGCTCTGTCGAAAGCGTCATGTTGATAGAGGTGCCCGTCAATGATTCACGATGGTTGTTTCTTACCCATTGCCATTGAATGTTACTGTTTGTGGCAGAAGCATTTAACGTATAGGAATCGCCCGAACAAGCTTTCTGCTTGCCATCAAATGAGATGACAGGTTTGTCTTCTACCTTGATGGTGAGGAATGAATCTTTGTAACAGTTGCCGCTATATACCTTAATGTTATAGGTTTTGTCAGCTGTTACGTCTGTGAATGTTCTAGTGTTGTTTGTTGCTTGAGTACCATCTTGCCAATCGATCTTGTCGATGGTTCCGCTTTGTGCATTGATGGTAACTGTGACGTCGTCTCCACTACAAACATGAGGCTCGGTCCATGTAGGTTGAGGAAGACTGAGCAATGTGATGGAATGAGTGTTTTGTGCATTAGCAGTACATCCATAATCGTTGGTACCTTCTACACTATAAGTGATAGGCTCTTGAATAGTTGGCTTAACCTGATTTCCGGAGATCTTATTGCTTGTTTTGTTCTCCGACCAAATATAAGTAGAGGCACCAGAAGCCGTCAGTGTGATGGATTCACCCGGACATGCGCTTGTAGGTCCTGAAATGGTAACTTCTGGCTTTTCGTGTACAGTGACGCTTATCGAATCCTCTCCACGACAAGCTCCATTGAATCCAACCACCTTGTATTTGAATGTTCCTGCGGAGGTTCCTGTTAAGGATGCTTCGCTTTGTCCATCGCTGGATGTGGTGAGTGTTGGTGCGTTTGCTGTTCGTGCACTCCATGTGTAAGTACCAGCACCTGTAGGTGCGCTTGGATCATATATACCAGCACCTGTAGCGGTCAGTGTGATTCGATCGTCCTGACAAATCTCTTTGGTGATAGGGTTGGAGCTGATCTTGATGTAAGGAAGTTCCAAAACCGTTACCATGAGAGTTTGTGCCTCACTCGTACAAGTTGTCTGTTGATTGTATTGCTTAGAACCTTCGATTCTGAAGTTTTGACTGTTAGACAATTTGTCTGTTGTGGTAAAGGTTAGATTACCATTGTTGTCGGATGTGACAGTCTCATTCTTGTTACCCCAAGTTATCTTATAAGTGGTGTTTTCGGTACCACTGATATTTATTGTTGCTTGGTTGTCTTTACATACATCAGCAGCAGTAGGGATGAAAGTAGGAACATCGTATGTGCTTACTGTGAATGAAGTCTCTCCGTAACATCCACTAGCGTTGCTACCTTTTACTTTATAAACTGTTTCTTGGTTGACGGTTGGACTATAGGATATACCACCACCCACGGAAACATTGTTTGCAAACCATTGATAATCATTATTGACAGCACCTGAAGCATTCAACTGGAAGGTTTTTCCTTTACATACACTTCCACTTCCATTCTGTGTTTCGTTGATGAGAAGGGTAGGTTTGTCGTTTACTGTTACCTTGTATTCGGCAGATGCAGAACATCCGACAACACCAGCAGCCTCTAATGTCGTAATGGTAACTTGTGCAGTTGCAAAACGATCGGTCAATGCAGGTTTTAAATAAGCCTGGTTTGTTGTACTAGTGTCGTTGCTCCATTGGTAAGAAACATTGCTTTGACTGCTTGTCGCAACCAATAGAACGGAGTCGCCCTGACAGATACTGTTTACACCAGTCGCGCTGGTTACAGTTACAGTTGGAAGTTCCTTCACTTCAACTGTGATGGTTTGTTTTGTTGAACAACCGCCTTCGATACGGATAGTGGCTTCAAATGTATAAACTTTTGCTATATCCAGTTTCTTCGTGTTCAATTGGTCGTGACCGACGAATGGTTGGTAAGCACCTTTGTTCCATGAGATGTAAACCTTGCTAAGATCTTGCTCGGTGGTGGTTGCAGTAATGAGGACAGAGTCGCCACGACAGATTGTTTTTTTGTCGACTTCCAATTTTAGATTAGGCTCTTTCGCAACTACGATGGTCACACTGTCAGGGTCGGAAACACAACCGCTCGCATTTGTACCTGTCACGGAGTATTTGTTGGTTGTATTCCAATCCATATTTGAGATTTGGTATGTGTTCGTTTTAACACTTGTTGGCTCGCCGTTTACAGACCAACTCCATTGGTCGCTCATCATATTGCCACTAGTAGAGCTGGCAACCAACTCTTCCGTTTCACCTTTACAATATTGAGGTTTGACGTTGGACAATTTGATGGTTGGCTTTTGCACATACGAAATCACTTGCTCCGCTTGTGTGGTTGGACATCCGTTGGCACCTTTCGCTGTTAATGTTATTTTATCAGACTCAGTAACACCACTGAGGATGACAACTTTAGGATCTGAAATCGATTTCTGTGTGATGGTTGCACCCTTTTCGCTGGTCCAAACGAAGTCGCTTGCACCACCGATGGCTTTCAATTCCAATGTTCCACCTTCACAAATCTCACCTTTACTGTCGATACCGATAGACTCGGTTGAGTATACATCGATGCTAATTTCTCCTTGTGCTTGACAACCTGATGCAGTAGTAGCAGTGACACTATAGTTCTGCTTTCCTGTAATTGGTCCCGTGGTGAGTGTGCTGGTCGTGTTAGACTGTCCTACCCATTCCCAAGAGATGTCAGATTGTACATTGCTATTGGTGTTCTCTGCAGTGATGGTTGTTGAACTATTGTAACAAACAACGCTTGGAGAAGCTGTGAGGAAAACAACTGGAGTCTCTTCCGCTAAGATGGAGACGGTTGCTGTGCTTTTACATAGATTACTGTTGTAACCCGTTACAGTGAATGTGACATCTTCGTTGATTTGTGGATTGATGCTACCACATTCTGTACAAGCATAATCTCTAGTATCTCCGTTGATGGTATATTTCCATGTGTAAGAGGTAACGTCTTCAGCATCTGCAGTGATTCTGACAGATGAACCTTTACATATGCGTGAGTTGTTCAAAGGCTCTGTGATTTGAATCTCTGGAGCAGGAATACCACTGATCGTCTTTTGTCCTTCGCCTTTACAACCTTTTGAGTCGTATCCGGAAACACTATAGGTGCTTGGCCCATTAGGTACGGATTCTATTAATAAGGTGTCTTTGTTAAGTGTGGTATTGTTATTCCAAATGTATCTATGTGAGACACCACCTTTGGCAACCAACTGCATGGAAGCCCCCTCACATTTTGAATCTTCACCTACTATATATATATTAGGTGGCATCTGTACAGTTAGAGGATAGGTGGACTTAGTCGTACAATTTTCCATATCGGCAACTAATTCAACATTAAATGGAGTTGAAACTTTCTCCATGTCGATGTTTTGCATGTTGAAGGTAGTGCCTGTTTGTGTCAAGTCTTGTCCGTCGTAGTTGTAAGACCATGTATAAGTTGTATTATTAGCGTTGACACTTGGATCAACACGAAGAGTTAGATCCAAACCGTTGCAGACATAGTCTTTGTTGTTTGCGTCATTTTTGATGACAGGGAACTCTTTCGCTCTGATTGTTTCAATGTCTGTGTTACTTTCACATTTGTGTTCATCTGATGCAATTACGTGGAACACGGTTGTCTGTGCCAATGGTAATTGTATGACGTCTCCTGTTGCGTCACCAATCTTCGTACCTAATGTGTCATAAAGAGTCCAACTGTATTCTGCGATTAGATCGTTGCCAGAGCCATCTTTACCAATGGATGCAGATGCTGTGGCAATTTCGTTTTTACAATATCTGTCTTTCTCGGTTGTGATGGCGACTGTAGGAAGTCCATAGAAACTAAGGTCGGCGGTTGTTTGTCCGTAACATCCGTTAGAACCTTTTGCTTTGACTACATATGTGAAGTCGCCTGCAACACTAGATCTTGCTGTGATTGTATTGCGATTTCCTGATGGGTTGGCAATCGTGGCACTATCAAGCGTAGACCAGACAATGTCGTTACCCCTTTTTGTTCCCCATGTGTATTTCTCAGTTGCTCCAGCACCGCTTGCTGTCAGTGTGATGGAGTTCTTTGCACAGACACCAGCCTCGTGACCAGTGATTGCCAATGCGGCTGAAGGTAAAATGGAAACACCTTTTCTGAGGGTGGACGTACATTCTGTTGTGAGTCCCTCGTTTTTATAAACGATGGTACCATTGAGAGTATAGTAGGTCATACCAGTTCCAGAAGGTGAGTCGGTTAATGTGCTTGAGGTTCCGACAATTTCATTGTCATTGTTGCGCCATTCATATTTTCTCTGATCGATTTGAGAATTATATTGGGTGATGGACAATTTTCCAGTCAAAGAAAGAGCTTCCCCCTCGCAAATCGTTGTGTCTCTAATGGTAATGGTAGGGTATGGCCTTACTGCCACATGCACTTTTGCAGTATTTGATTTACAGTTATATCCATTTATACCATATACTTTGTAGTCCGTACTAGAACCAACGGTGACGGTATGTACTTGGTTCTTGGTTCCATCATTCCATGTGAATTCAGTTATGTCGCCCGTGTCATCGTGTGCGGTAAGAGTAACTGTTTCATTTTCGCAGATTAAGTATCTTTCTGCTGTTGCTGTAATGGTTGCAGGTTTATGGACGGTTACTGTGAAAGGAACTGTTCGAGAACATCCTTTGTAATTAGCTTTGGCAAAGGCTTTTACATACAATGTTAATGGTCCTTCTTCTGTCGCGACGTGCACATCGTACACGTTTGTGGCACTCTCGTGAGCTTCAAGAGTAGGATCTGGTCCCCAATAATAGCTTTCTGCACCCGAAGCCACCATGTTTACTTTGTCATTCAAGCAGACATGTCCAGCAATGGGAGCCCTATCGGTGATGGTGATGCTTGGTGCACTGTTCACTGTGATGTTGTATTCTGCGTCTTTCGAACAAACAATGTCACCATGCGTTTCGTAAGCTGTCACATAGTATGTTTTAGTGGTGACATTAGGCACGTCTGTCATGGAGAGTTTCTTGTCATTGCTATAAACAGGATTGTTACCACCTGTCCATACAGAGCAAGAATCTGCACCAGTTAAAGTGAGTGTGATTGATTTTCCTTCACATATAGGACCAGTTGCTGAGCTGCTGATTTGAGGATTTGGTACACTGTGAACCTGAATTTGCGTAGACAGAGTGCTGGTACACTCATTGCTGTTGGTTCCTTGAATGGAAAGATTGTAGGTTCCGTTTGCTGTGAATGGAATGGTAACTTGCTTGTTTTGGAAGTTCGTTCCATCATTAAGTGTCCATACATATCTGTCGTCGTTGTCAGCACCCTCTGCAGTGTAGAGATAGTCACTTCCGACGCAGACGTTTTTAGGTCCATTGATTGTTAGTTTTGGAGCCTCTTTCTTATATATGTCTACAGAGTCTATGTCGAAACATTCATTTTCAGAAATACAGATGGCGTAATATCTCGTGGATTCTGTGACAATAGGAGAGTAGGCGTTTGATGCGGAAAGTTCAGTTGTCTTTTTGATTTGCTGCTTGTTTTCGTCTTTCCATTCGAAGTAGCATTCCATGTTACTGCTGGCATGCAATGAAGCCTCGTCGCCTTCACAAATCTCCAAGTAGCGGATCAGGTTGCCATTTCCATCGGTTTTGAATTTCATTCCTTCACCGGTAAGTGTGATGGAAGGCTTTTCCTTCACGGTTATGTTGTGCTCGCCCGTGTATACGCAAGTACGAGGATTTCCATTTCCAGCAAACTCGTCACTCTCGATTTGCAATGTGTATGTTGCGGTTCCGTTGGTAGGAGTTGCCATGTAGGCAACAGCACCCGCTCCAGTAGTGACGGAGTTGAGTATGTTGTCTTTCTCGTCTTTCCAGAAATATCTAAATGGGTTGCCAACGCTATTCTTATAAGCTCCGGCTGAAGATGTTAGGTAGGCAGAAGTATTTAGTCTCAACTCTGTAGACTCGCCGAAACAGATGTGGTCAGGACCTAAGATGTCTACTTTAGGACGACCTACAACGGTCACTTGTTTGTTGATTGTCTTTCTACAGTCGTTTTTAGTGATGATTAACAACTCAACATCGTATGTTTTAGTTTGTCCAGGATTACAAGGCAACAAAACGGTAACACTATCACCTTGTATTTGCACTGGGTTTCCGTTGTTGTCTGTGTAAGACCAAATTCGGTTGACAATCTCGTCAGGTTCAACCATCTCTCCGTTGTGGTTGATTTTGGTGATGACTGTTTTGTCTATTAACAACACTTCGTTGTAACAAGCTATTTCGGCCTCGAAATCAAGGTTGAATGGATTTTTCGTCAGGGTGAACTGGTCGGTTGTTTTGGTACATTCAGAACCACTGTTGACAAGGTTTGGATCGTTGTCGTTACTGCTCATGGTACAGGTGTATGTAGTACCTTCAGAGACTTGATCCGCATGGATTCTTGCTACGTTTGGTTGATAATAATTAGGTATGGTGATAGGACTTGACCAACTATAGTTCTCAAATCCTTCAGGTGCTGTTAATTCAATGTCAGCTCCATCTCCACAGTTCTTGACGATTACCTCGAAAGGTTTTGTCTCAGCTGTGAAATATCCGTAAGAACGGTGGTAGTTGGCTGCATATGCTTGTCTGAAACCGTGTTTTGAATTATCGTTACATTTTGGACAATAGGACTGATTGCTTGCGTTTAAGTTCAAGTCTCCATCTTTTATATATGAACCACAGTTTCTACATATCCATATTTTTTCAACACAGTCGTGGTTGATGATTTCAACAGTGATTTCTTGGCCAACATAGTCTCTAAGGTCGTAGGAAATGGTGGTCCAATCTTTGAAATATGTTTTTTCCAGGTAATCGGCAGGCAAGTAGGCTTGTTGACAATAAGCATCGCCATGTACAGCAATCTCTTCACTTTCCAAACATGTACGGATGGTGCTACCAGTTGTGTTACAGTTGTAACATGTGTGGGCCAGATTAGGATCGGTGTTTTCGAGATTTGCATAGATCAGTGTATCCTTCTTGTTTGTTTTGTAAGTACACTCTATACAAACATTTTGACTTTCAATTCTAGTTTTATGGACTGTTTCACCCTCTGCACAAATCTTCTTTGTTGTGTATTGTGCACATTTGTAGTAGTATGTGTCCCAGATATCACTTCCTTTGTTTTCGAACTGTAGACATTCTCCGTCTTCGTTGAGGTCAGTACAGTTTGCGTAATTTCTTACTAAGGAGTTGTTTCTTACGTCAAAATAGTAGAATCCGTTTCCATCTTTATAGTATCTTCTTTTTGTGTATTGTCTTTGGAAGTAAGTTTGACCATTTTGCACATATGAAGGGAGATAATAATATCCTTCGTCGTTTTCATATCGTATACATCTGTCTAACACTGTTTTTTCCCTCGTACACACAAACTCATCATAAGGGACAACAATGTCTCTCACCTCAGAACGTAAACAACGGAAGTTCTTCTTTTCGTCGGAGTTTTTACACTCTTCGCAGATTCCGTTTTCGTTTTCGGGACAGGACTCGCTATGCTCTATAAATCCATAGCTGTCAGGCAACGTTTGCTCACACACTTTACAATAGGTGACGTGGTCGGAAATCGTTTTTGTACTCGCTTTTGTTAGTCCTGTTTCGCCATCGATGACACTGGAGTTACATAGGATGTTTCCATTTTGATCGTATATGCGAACGGCAAAAGGAGGTAGATCGTCTGTTTTATGCCTTCCGTTGAAATGAGGGTCGTGAAGGAGTGCGGCGTACTTGTAGGTCAATAGCGTGGAGTTCTCTCCGACGGTGAATTTATAGACCATTCTCTCTGCCATTGCACGTCGGTATGTTCCGCCTATATAATCTCGGTCGACAGCTCGAATTTCTGATTCTTCGCTTGATCCGATTCGGACTGCATAGGTACTACCATCAGGGACTTGTTTCAAGTTATCGCAGGCGATGTTTTTATCTATACTGGAGGAACTCATGATTTGAAAGTCTCCATATATTGTTCCAGTGATCTGAGCAGTTCTGACTGACCAATTGTCTGTTGCAGAGGTTGTTTGGGTGTTGTATGAGTTCGAAATCACAAATGGACTCGCATCATTGGAAAAATCAGTTGGTCCATAGTATCCGTAATATCTAGTCCAACCCTCAAATGTTCCTTTCTCGAATCCTAAGTTGGGGGAGTCGGAATTGACTTTGCTAGTTTGTGCATACGAGGTCTGCACCCCTACACTGAAAAGCAATAGGTTGGTAAATAGTAGTAGAATAATATGTCGCAGTCTAGTTTGTATACTTTTGCTCATATCTGTATGTTTTTTAAATTCTTACTTTGTTTCTCACCGATTAAAGTTCAATTTGTAAAATTACCGATTAATTTTCACCCTACCAAATTAAAAATCGACTGATTTCACTTTTTTTCACAAAAAAAACAAAAAAAAGAAAAAATATAGAAAATCCAGCTAAAACTCAACTTGTGTGTGGTTCTAAAGTGTTGTCTGTTATGAGTTTGAAAACTATTTGTCCAGTCTCTGAAAAATATTTTGAAAAAAGCTTTGCCGTTTAATGAAAAACATATAATTTTGCAACGTTAAAATTTTGAAGGCGGATTAGTGTAGTGGCCTAGCACGTAGCTCTCTCACGGCTTAGACCCGGGTTCGATTCCCGGATCCGCTGCTAAAAAATGGGTTCAGTTTGTTTGAAACCCATTTTTTTTTATCTTTGTTCGAAAATGAAAATTGATTTTTTTAGTATGTGTGTTTTGTTTTTCTTAGGGTTGATTCTTGATAGATGATATGCTAAGAAAGGCGAAGCTTTTTGATATAATTCACTGGATTTCTTGCTTAATTTTATTACAATTTCTCGTTTGGGAATGTAAATTCAAAAGGTTATCAACTCACAATTTGTATTAATTTTTGTCAAAATGGTGAATGTATAAAGTTCGCCTTAAATATTTCAGAATGAAAAATAATAAGTTTATGAATCGTTGGCTTTTTCTTCCATTCGTTGTTTTAGTGTTGTTGTCATGTTCGTCCCCCAAAAAAGAGACACAGAAGCAACCGTCACAAGAAACTTCTTCAATTGTGATAACCAGACCGTCTTTCTCTTCGGATTCTGCTTTTTTATTTATCAAACAACAGTGCGAGTTTGGCCCGCGCGTTCCTAATACTTCTGCCCACGACAAGTGTGCGGAATATTTGGTCGAAAAATTAAAATCTTATGGATTGATTGTCACGACACAAAAGTATACTGCAACAGCTTATGACCAAACGGTTTTGAAAGGTACAAATATCATCGGACAACTTCATCCTGAAATGGACAAAAGAATTGTTTTGTTCTCTCATTGGGACTCTCGTCATGTGTGTGATAATGATAATCTAGAGAATAGAAATCAGCCGGTGATGGGTGCTAACGATGGTGCTAGTGGTGTGGCTGTCTTGTTGGAGGTGGCTCGCCAACTACAGATAGAGAATGATTCTGTAGGAGTGGATATCGTCTTCTTGGATTTGGAAGATTATGGTCAGCCATCTTTCGAAACAGACGAGAAACAGGATACTTGGTGCTTGGGTGCTCAATATCTGGCTCGAAATCCTTACTACGACAAACGTCCTCGGAAAGGTATCTTGTTGGATATGGTGGGCGCTTCATCTCCATATTTCGGATTTGATCAGATATCATTGAATTATGCGGAGCCTCTTTTGCAAGAAGTCTGGTCTGCAGCTCATTCACTAGGATTCTCTTCTTCGTTCATTCCTGATATTTCTGGCGCTGTTTTAGACGATCATTATTATCTTAACACGATTGCTGCGATTCCTACGATCGACATCATAGATTATAATCAAAATAGAGGATTCCCATCTACATGGCATACTGTAAACGACACGCCTGATAACATCGATAAAAAATCATTGCAAATGGTGGGTGAGGTGCTGCTAAGCGTGCTAAGAACAAAATGAGTTTGTCCGTCAAAAACATAGGGGCGTCGCCTGAATTCCGCTCTGTTTTTACCAATTTTTCGTGGCTTTTGGTTATTAAAGTCGCGGGATATATCTTTCCTCTCCTTACGATTCCTTATTTGGCAAAAGTACTGGGTGCGGAAGGACTTGGAAAAATTGCGGTAGCCGCCTCTGTGAATGTTTGGATTATGACTATTTGCAATTGGGGGTTCATGTACTCTGCCACAAGAGATTTATCAAGATGCAGAATGGATGAGAAACAGGTATCTTCTATCTTTTCGACTGTTCTTTCTTGTCGCTTGACCTTGATGATGATTTGCTTTTTTGTCTTTTTGCTCCTAATTGCTTTTATACCTTCATTTAGGGCAGAAAGTCTTTTGTTCCTTTTTACTTTTTTGGCGATACCGGGACACATTCTTTTCCCTGAATGGTTTTTCCAAGCGATGGAGGAGATGAAATATGTGACCCTATTTAATTTTATTGTAAAACTCTTCTTTACCATCGCTGTTTTCATTTTTATTCAGCAGAAAGAGGATTATATTCTTCAACCATTGCTTTTGTCTTTGGGTTTTATACTGATGGGCGTAATCTCTCATCTGTACATCATCAAACGATGGAATGTAAAGTTTCAATGGATTTCCTTAAAACGTGCCTTTCAAGAGATAAAGGCTGGCATGGACGTTTTTCTTAGCGTCTTTATTCATAATCTGTATGATAGTTTTTCACAGATTATTTTGGGTTACTATTGTGGATTTAAACATACTGGAGTGTATGATGCAGGTAATAAGTTTTATGACATCTGCATACAGTTTTTCAATCTTTTGTCAATGGCCTTTTTCCCTGTGTTGTCTCGGAAAATTAATGTTCATAAGTATTATTTAGCATTGGCATTGGCATTATCCTCTCTCGTTTCCTTTTTTCTTTTTCTCTTTGCTCCATCAATTATTCATTGGTTCTATACGGAGGAATTTTCAGGCGCGATATGTGTCTTGCGAATCTTATCATTATCATTGCCGTTTGCCATTATGATAAACATATATGGAACGAATTATTTGTTGATTGTCGGACAGGAAAAGAAAATGAGATCGATAATCGTATGGGTTTCCTTGCTCGGGTTTGCCATGTCATTCCCGCTGGTAATCTATTATCAGGCCATCGGTGTTGCTATTTTACTGCTTTTGGTTCGTTGTATTATGGCCATTGCCTTGTACGTCGCATCTAAAGGGATTGCTAAAAGTGTGACGTTAAATGATTGATGTTTTGTTATGAATGTGGGTAAGATAAAATCATTGTCTATTTTGAACATTATGGTGGCGTTTTTCTTTATGACGACACCATTGGAGTCCGTTTCTCTCTTCGAGAAATTCTCAATGGCAAAGTTATCTTCTCTTTTCGTTTTGGTGGTTTGGGCATATAAAGGATTCCCTATGCGTCGCTCATCGTTGGTCTATTCTTTTGTTGGCGTGTTGTTACTTTCTGTAATCTCTGTTTTATGGTCAATCGACAAGGAACATACGCTGATTTCCATTGCCACATTTTTGTTGCCGTGTGTTTTGTTGACGGAAGCGATCCTTTCCTCCATTAGAAAAAAAGAGGACATCACTTTATACTTATTTGCGTATGTTGTAGGCTGTTTGATCATATCCATCTCTTGTATTGCTAATCGGGATACCATCATTGAAAATGCAATATTGGAGAATGAGTTAAGACTGACCTCGTTTGGACAGAATCAGAACGTGTTAGCCTTCTTGTTGACGATGGGACTTGTTATAGTTCTTTCCGCATTAAAGAAACATGGCTCAATTGGTGTGCGGATTATTCAATGGTCGTTACTTGTTCTTTTCTCTTTTGTCTCCATTTCCACAGGATCGAGAATGGGTATGGGCCTTTTATGCTTCGTCATATTACTGTTTCTAATCTCCTCTAAAACAAAGGGACAAGTCTTTTTGATGCTCTTGTTCCTTGTTTCATTTGTATTCTTTATGATTCCTCTTATTCCATCGGAGGTGTACAATCGTTTCTTTGAAACGGATATGTTGATAAAATCGGGCGATTTTTCGGGAAGAGGCGGTATCTGGGAGAAGTCGTGGTCTGCTTTTACGATGGAAACCCCCTTCTTGGGCGTTGGATATAGTAATTTCATCACCTTAATGGGACTCTATTATTCCGCACCTGAGGCTTCTCATAACACATACCTGACTTATATCGTTGAGTTTGGTTTCGCCTTCTTTTGGGTCCCTTTTATTCCAGTGATTCTTATTGCTAAGTATATATGGTCAATATTTAGGAAGGTGAAGGATTTGTACGTATTTTCGTATGTCCTTCCTCTTTTTATCGCCATGTTTGTGTTGGAGACAGCAAAAAACAGATGGATTTTCATCATTGGCACGTTGGTTTATGCATGGTATAAACTGGAGTGTAACAAAAAGTCTGAGAATGAAGATTGTAGAAGTGATTCCTAAATTGATTTCTGGTGGAGCCGAGAAATTTGTTATTGACCTTTCGAACGAACTGTATCGACAAGGTCATGATGTGACGTTGGTGTCGTTGTATGATACGGACCAAAGTTGCATTTTGGAATCTGCATTGTCGGAAAATGTAAAAAAAATCTTCTTACACAAACATTTAGGTTTTGATTGGAAGTGCATGTGGACATTGTTCCAATTTATCCGAAAGGAACGCCCAGATGTGGTACATGTGCATGTGGGTGCAATTCGTTATGTGATGCCAGCTCTTGTTTGGATGCGAAAAACCTCCTTCTTTGCAACAATCCATAATGAACCTGCATACGAGGCGTTTTCAAAAGTGGGCCTTTACATAAGGAAAATCTTATTTGCCTTTAGAAGGATGACCCCTGTAGTTATCTCTGATCTGTTTGTTGATACTTTTGTGAAATTGTATCATCGAACACCCGTTATGATTTATAACGGGGCGGTGGAATATGACAAAGAGGTTTCGGATGAGATGAGACAGTATAGGGAGAATGTTGATTTCCTTTTCGTCCATGTGGGTAGAGTCCAAAAAGCAAAAAATCAGTTAGCCTTGGTGAAAACCTTTTCACGTCTTATTGAAGAGGGACGCAAGGTGAAGTTGCTTATCATCGGAAGAGTGGAGGAGTCTGATTTATTCTCTCAGTTGTCAAAATATTTTAATGACAATATTCTTTATCTCGGAGAAAAAACAGATGTTCGGTCGTATATGCAAATCTCTGATGCGTTGTGTATGACGTCTACTGTGGAGGGTATGCCCATCTCGGTGATAGAGGGAATGTCGGTGGGGTGTGTACCACTTGTTACTCCTGCCGGTGGATGCGTGGATATGATTGACCAAGAAGTGGATGGATTGTTGTCGCCTGACTTTGGCGAAGAGTCGTATTACCAACTCCTTCAACAATATATGGGATATGATCAGGAAAAGAGAAATAGAATGAGCCAATCTGCAATGATAAAATTCCAGGATCGCTATTCTATGAAAATTTGTGCGGAAAATTATCTTTCTGCATTTGAATTGTCACGTCATAAAAGTTAAGAGATAAGTATGAGTGAGTTGATATTCGTCGGTCCATTAAGTCGTGATAATCATTCATTGGATGGCTCAACTGTGAAAAATGATTTTTTCTTGAGTGAGTTAAGAAATCATTTCAGTTCCATCGATGTCTATGACACGTGGAATTGGAAACATGCACCACTCAAGTTGGTTAGACTTATATTCAAAATACTTTTTGCCAAACAGAAGAAATTTATTCTCTCGATAAGTGGACAAAGTGCATATCGTCTTATCTCATTTTTTTCAATGTTTGGACGACGTCATCTTGTCTATTATTTTGCAATTGGTGGCTCTTTTTATAAAAAAATAAAAGATGGACGGTTCGAAAAAGAACGTTATGATTGTCTGAAAGCGATTGCAGTAGAGAGCGATTCGATAAAAAGAGAGTTGGAAGATATGGGCTTGAAACAGGTCTATTATTGTCCTAATTTTAAGAAGATAAATTATATTCCTCGTTTGAAAAATGAGAAAAATTCGGTTTGCCGATTTGTCTTCTGTTCACGTATTTTACCTGAAAAGGGTTGTGACCTGATTCTTTCTGCGGTTTCAACGCTTAACTCAATGCGGAATAAACAATTTGTTGTGGATTTCTACGGACCCATAAAAGAGTCATACAAATCAGTTTTCTTGCAAAAGGTAAACGAGTGCGAAAACGTCACTTATAAGGGTGTTCTGGATTTTTCGAATCCTACCAGTTATGATTTGTTATCGCATTATGATGTAATGTTGTTTCCTACTTATTGGGAAGGCGAGGGATTTCCTGGCATTGTGGTTGATGCTTGTGTGGCAGGATTGCCTATCATAGCCTCTGATTGGAGTATGAATAGAGAAGTGGTCGAGGATGGTGTGACGGGATGGATTATACCATGCAAGGATGTTGAGGCTTTAGCGGATGTTATGTCGAAGGTGATGGATGATTCGTATGATTTGTTGTCGATGAGTCAAAATTGCCAAAGGAGAGCTTCAAATTTCTCATCCGAGAATGTGTTGACAACCTCCTTCCTTCAGGAAATCGGGTTGTTAGAAAAATAGTCGTAGTATGCATATCAAACATAATAAAATAACGAAAGTTCTTTTTTACCCTCTTATCGTTGCGGGTGAGTGGATGGGAAAACATTATCCTGTTCAATACATGAAGATTCGGTATTTCTTTCGATTCCATCGGTTTGTGAATTTAAAACATCCTACAGACTTGAATGAGAAGATTCTATGGCTTTATTTTAATACAGACACGAATGAATGGTCACGTTTGACTGACAAACTGCTTGTGCGTGATTATGTGAAGGAGAAAGGCTTTGAGGAGATACTGAAAGAGGTCTATGCTGTATGGAATCGATTGGAAGATGTTCAATTCGACGAATTGCCTGAATCGTTTGTTTTGAAAAGTAACAATGGTAGTGGTACATGTTTGATTGTGAGTGATAAATCTCAGTTTCATGAGAAGAATGCCTTACGTCTGATGAAGCAGTGGATGGTCAAAGATGATTTCGGATATGAGTATCATTATCGGAAGATAACCAACAGATTGTTTGCGGAAGAATATTTGGATGCATGTGATTCACCATCGGTTGTGGATTATAAATTCTGGTGCTTTAATTCGATTCCTTCTTATGTTTGGGTCTGTACTAATCGAGATGCCTCCGGATGTGATACCATGATTTATGATATGAATTGGAATGCGTATCCAAACTATTTGAATGTGAATCAATCTTATAGAAAAGGAGACCTGCTACCCAAACCTTCTCAGTTTAATCGAATGAAAGAGATTGCCGGAAAATTGTCGCAATCATTCCCTGTGGTTCGTGTCGATCTTTTTGAAGTGAATGGGAAGGTCTATTTTGGAGAGATGACGTTCACCTCTGTTGGCGGAATGAATTCGCAGTATTCTAAGGAGTTTTTGTTAAAAGCGGGATCACTAATCACACTATGAATCAGTTGCATTACACATTGTACAAAAATTCGTGGGTCTATTCTGGTCCGATAGATGACGAGAAGCGTCTCTCCAAGGAAGAGATGAAGTCGTTGCTGTCAAAGGGTGGACTGATGGTGAGAAATGTCTATGATTTTGACACTGAGGAATCTTCATTCTGGTTTGTTATAAAGGATTCCAATGACCCATTGGATGATTTTCGTGGGCATACGACAAAAAAACGTATTCAGACTTCTCTTTCTAATCTGAAGTTTGAACGGGTGGAAAAGGAACATTTTTCATTGACGGAGGCCTATTCCGTCATGAAAGAGAATTATCTTTTTTACAAAACAAAGCAGAATATTCCTTCTTTTGACGAATTCAAAGGACGAGTCTTGTCGATGGATGATACGTTTGATATATGGACGGCAAGAATGAAAGAAACAAATGAATTGGCGGCTTGGGCTATTCGTAGAAGATATAAAGAGAGCTGTGAGTATCAATCCATAAAGGCTCATCCTAAGTTTTTTACTACTTGTTATCCTTTTTATGGTATGTATTATGTCTGCAACGAATATTATTTAAAGACATTGAAGTTGAAGTTTGTCTCCGATGGCGCTCGATCCATTACGAATCATTCGAATATTCAGAATTTCTTGATTGAGAAATTCAATTTCAGAAAAGCTTATTGCCATCTGAATGTGGTTTATCAGTGGTGGTTGACTCCCATCGTGAAGTTGTTATTTCCTTTTAGAAAGTTTGTCCCCAAAGGAAGAGTCAAGTCTCTTCTGAATTTGGAGGCGATGAAACGTGGTTTGTTATGAATGAATCAGTGAAATTGACGGTTATATGTCCGATTTACAATGAGGGTGCATTCATCTCTCAGTTTGTTGAGTCTTTGTTGCGACAGGATTTCCCAAAAGAGGATTTGGAGATTCTGTTTGTTGATGGTATGAGTACGGATAACACGAGGGAAATAATTTCTCGATATATGGAAAAGAATCCGTATATCTTCCTTCTTGACAACCCTTTTCAAACGGTTCCATTCGCATTGAATAAGGGTATTCAAAATGCGCGTGGAGATGTGATTATGCGCGTGGATGCCCATACGCTATGTCCGCCGAACTATTTCTCAACCTTATATCGTCGCTTGCTTGAGTTGAATGCGGACAACGTTGGTTGCTCTATTCGTACGGATGTGTTGACGAAGACGCCGGAAAGTCTTGCAATTCGGGAGGTCCTCTGCAATAAATGGGGCGTTGGCAATTCTGTGTTCCGTACAGGCGTGAGCGAAGTGCAGCTTGTCGATACGGTTCCTTTTGGATGCTTCCCAAAACAGACTTTTGAAAAGTATGGTTTGTATGATAGTCGCCTCGATCGGGATCAGGATATTGAACTGAACAAACGAATCGCAAAAGGAGGTGGGAAAATTTATATAGTACCTGATACCTATTGTGTCTATTTCGCACGTGAAACTTATCGCGACTTGGCTCATAACAGTTTTGATAATGGAAAATGGAATCTCTGGACCCTCTTCTTTACACGAAACTTGGAGTCATTGTCTGTGAGACATCTGATACCATTTTTCTTCATTCTCTCTTTGCTGATGACTCTCTTCTTGGGACTTGTGTTCCCGAAGGTCCTTATTCTTTTTGCGTTGATTCTTTTATCTTACTTGCTTCTTGTCGGAATTGTTTCGCATAGATTGGCAAAGGAGAAAAGTTTATCTTTCTCCTGTTTGATAAAAGCCTTCCTAACATTGCATTTCTCTTATGGAGTAGGTTCTCTTATGGGATTTGTCTTATGGCCTTTTAAATAACAGATAAACTACCTAATGAATGATATGGTTCTGAAATGGTTATTTGATCGAATTGTCTCTGCTTTTGCTTTGATTGCTCTTGCTTGGTTGTTGTTGGTTATAGCTGTTGCAATAAAAGTAAAGATGGGAAGTCCCGTTCTTTTTGTTCAAAACAGAGTGGGGGGGAATGGACAACTGTTTCGCATTCATAAATTTCGCACGATGGAACTGCATCATGATGGATCTTCAGTCTCGGTGGCGGGCGAGTCTCGGATCACCCCTCTTGGCTCTTTCTTGCGTAAATATAAGTTGGACGAATTGCCTGAATTGTGGGATGTGATGATAGGACGTATGAGTTTTGTCGGACCTCGTCCTGATGTTCCTGGTTACGCTGATAAACTGCAAGGGGACGACAGAAATGTCCTGAAACTATCGCCGGGTATAACAGGTCCCGCAACGCTTAAATATAGGGACGAGGAAACCCTTTTGGCAAGCCAATCTAATCCGCAGCAGTATAATGATGAAGTGATATTTCCCGATAAGGTGCGACTCAATCTGTATTATTATCACCACCATTCGTTTATGATGGATTTGAAAATACTTTTTGCCACTGTGTTTCATCAACATATCATTTATGATGGAGAGTTAATTTGAAAAAAGATGGAGCCGTTGGCGGTAAAGTGACATCAAAAATATAATTTTGTAAGAGGAATTGAAATTTCTGTAATAGCATGGATTTAATTTTAAAATATTTCCCGAATCTGACAGAACGTCAAAAGGAGCAGTTTGCTGCTTTGTACGATTTGTATACGGATTGGAACAGCAAGATTAATGTCATCTCTCGAAAAGATATAGAGAATCTTTACGAGCATCACGTACTTCACTCGTTGGCTATTGCCAAGATATTGGAGTTTAAACCAGGCACATCCATCATGGATGTGGGAACAGGTGGCGGTTTCCCTGCCATTCCGTTGGCCATCTATTTCCCTGAATCTACATTCCATTTGGTTGATTCCATAGGAAAAAAGATCCGAGTAGCATCAGAGGTCTCTAATGCCATTGGTTTGCAAAACACCACTTTCAAGCATGAACGTGTGGAGGAAGAGAAACAGAAGTTTGATTTTGTCGTTAGCCGTGCAGTTATGCCTTTGGCTGATTTAGTGAGATTGTCACAGAAAAATGTCTCGTTGAAAAATCAGAAGAATGCTTTGCCGAATGGTATTATTTGTTTGAAGGGTGGAGAACTACAACATGAGATAATGCCTTTCCGAAACAGAGCGTCTATGTATGACATAAAGGATTTTTTTAAAGAAGAGTTTTTTGACACGAAGAAGGCTGTGTATGTGCCTGTTTGTTGACGTGGGAGATGGCAGATATTTATAAATTCATAGCTCGAAGAAGAAACCTTGTAAAAGTTTTGGAGAGTAAGGGTATCCGTTCGTCCATTGTATTAAAGGCTATTGGTGATGTGCCTCGTGAGAAGTTTATGAATCAGACACTTGTCGAACTCTCATACGATGATAAGGCATATCCTATAGGGGCTGGACAAACCATTTCACAACCTTATACTGTGGCGAAACAAACAGAATTGTTGGACCTGAAAGGAGATGAGAAGGTGTTGGAAATCGGTACAGGTTCTGGTTATCAGACGGCGGTACTTTGTCATTGCAGATGTTCTGTGTACAGTATAGAGAGACAGAAGGTCTTGTATGATAAAACAAGTAAACTATTATCAGATTTGGGGTATAGAGCTAAATGCTTGTATGGCGATGGCTTTGCAGGATGGCAAGAAAACGCACCTTTTGATCGTATATTGGTGACGGCTGGTTGTGCAGAAATGCCTAAAGAATTGTTGACACAATTGGCGGTGGGAGGAATTATGGTGATTCCTTTCGGGACCAATTCACAACTGAAGATGTTACGCATTAAAAGAGTATCAGAGACGGACTTTGAAAAAGAAGAGTTTGGAGAATGCTCTTTTGTGCCGATGCTAAAAGGGGTTGAGGAATAATGCAACAGAGTTTGTTGAATGTACAAAATCTTGTGATTGGGTATCGTGATTTGTCACAAACAAGGATACTCACACAGCCGATTTCTTGTTCAGTTTTTCCTGCTTCTCTAATCGCGTTGTTGGGACCTAACGGAACGGGAAAATCTACATTGCTGAGAACCTTGTCGGGTTTGCATGCTCCTATTTCGGGTGAAATTGAATTGTGCGGAAAATCTTTATCCACACTCTCTGCTCGTCGAAAGGCTGAGTTGGTGGGGGTTGTCTTCCCTCAAAACATGGCAAAACCAAATTTGACGGTGTCGGAATATGTTATGATGGGCTTCTACCGTACCTTGCCATGGAATGGTATTTTGAGTGAGGAAGATGAAAGGAGACGCACCGAGTTGTTGACGCAATTTACGCTTACCTCTTTGTCTGACCGTCGGATTAATGAGTTGTCGGATGGTGAGTTCCAGCGTGCTGAATTAGCTCGTGTTATGGCTCAGTCCACACCTCTCGTTGTGATGGATGAACCGACGGCGCATTTGGATTATCCCTCTCGACATTTTATCATGCGTATGTTGAAGGATTTGGTTACCCAATTGGGGGTCTCTATCATTGTGAGTACCCACGAGGTGGATATGATAAAAGACTATGCAGATCTATTTTGGACATTGAATAAAAACGGATGTTTTCAGTCCCATACCTCTTTGACGCCAGCTTTGCTGAATGAGGTGTATGACACGCAGATTTTTTAGGAGAAACTTTGCCTGGATTATTTATCCAATTAAAAATATTTGCAAAAAAAACAGAGACGATGTTTTCATCGCCTCTGCCATTTAACGTATATTGTTTTATTGTTTTTCTTTTGAATCCGCAGATTGCCTTCGTTTAGAAATTAGCCGTCTTAGGAGTTCTTGGGAATGGAATCACGTCGCGGATGTTTTGCATACCTGTTACGAACAACATCAAACGCTCGAAACCAAGTCCGAATCCTCCGTGAGGACATGATCCGTACTTACGAGTATCCAAATACCACCACATATCTTTCATAGGAATCTTCAGTTCGTCGATTCTCTTCAAAAGCTTGTCGTAGTTCTCTTCGCGAACACTACCTCCGATGATTTCTCCAATTTGAGGGAAGAGAACGTCTGTTCCTTGAACTGTTTTCTTATCTTCATTCTCTTTCATGTAGAAGGCTTTGATCTCTTTTGGATAGTTGATCATGATAACTGGTTTTTTGAAGTGCTCTTCAACCAAGTAACGTTCATGCTCACTAGCCAAGTCACAGCCCCAATAAACAGGGAATTCAAACTTGTGTCCTGCTTTGATGGCATCTTCCAATATCTTCACACCTTCAGTGTATGGAAGTCTGACGAATTCAGTGTTGACTACAGCCTTTAATCTTTCAATCAAACCATTGTCGATCAGCTTGTTGAGGAATTCTAGGTCGTCCATGCAATTGTCTAACGCCCATTTTACGCAATATTTGATGAAATCCTCTTCCAAATCCATCAAATCTTGAAGGTCGATGAAGGCAACCTCAGGTTCAATCATCCAGAACTCAGCCAAGTGACGAGGTGTGTTGGAATTCTCTGCGCGGAAAGTAGGTCCGAATGTGTAGATAGCACCCAATGCAGTGGCAGCTAACTCTCCCTCCAACTGTCCGGATACCGTTAGTGAAGTCTGCTTTCCAAAGAAATCATCATCGTATCGAATGTTTCCATTCTCGTCTTTCTTGAGATTGTATAGATTTTGAGTGGTGACTTGGAACATCTGTCCTGCACCTTCACAATCAGATGCTGTGATGATAGGAGAGTGGAAGTAGAAAAATCCTTTCTCGTGGAAATATTTATGGATGGCAATGGCCATGTTGTGACGAATTCTCAATACGGCACCAAACAAGTTGGTACGTGGACGAAGGTGAGCGATGTCGCGAAGGTACTCTAATGAGTGACCCTTCTTCTGTAATGGGTAAGTGTCATCAGCTGTACCATAGATTTCAATCTCTTCTGCTTGAATCTCTACGGATTGACCACCGCCCAAAGACTCAACCAACTTACCGTTGACACTGATACATGCACCTGTCGTGATTGATTTTAGTATGTTCTCGTCGAACTTGTCAACATCGGCAACAATCTGTATGCTATTAATGGTAGAACCGTCGTTTAAAGCAATAAAGTTTACACTTTTGTTACCTCTTTTCGTTCTTACCCAACCTTTTACGTTGATGGGTTCTCCGTATGATGTCTTCTTGAAGGCATCGACAATCTTAGTTCTACGAATCTCCATAATCTACTTTTTTATTTCGTTTTATCTTATACTCAAAATTTTGATTTGCAAAGTTAACAATAAGTTTTCATAAATTGTCATTCTTGAATAGTTTTGTCGAATATTCTTTTTCAATACGTTCATTTTGTTTCAAAAACAGCTCTGTTTTGTTTCGTTTGTCTATTGTTTCTCGCGTTTCCCTTTGCGTTGAATGTTAGATTTCATTAAATTTGTAAAAAAATATCAGGGAGTTATTCCCATTATGTCTAACTTTTGTTTTGCGGAAAATATATGAAAGAAAGATCTGCTAAAAACGCTGAAATGAAAAGTCTTGCCGATTATTCAATTGCTGACTTTTTTATGTGTAAATGTCAGAAGCCTTTGGTTAATGAGGCTTGGCATGAGTATGAATCGATTGTTCGTGATTTGGATGAACAATTAAAACAACTTCCCCCATTGTATGAACAAGATGGCAAGGGGTTCCAAGCCACTGTCTATGCTCATTATTTTGGGGGTGCGACAGATATCTTCGTGACAGAGTGTAGCGGAGAAGATGCCTTCGGATATGTGATCCTTAATGGTGATTATGAAAGTTCAGAATTGGGGTACATCTCCATTAAGGAACTGACGGAGATTGAACTGTTGAATTTGGATTTCTTTTGGGAACCATGTGCACTGCATGAGGCACTCTCAGAAGTGGATTCGGAATATTTCCAGTAGGGACTCGTGATGAAAAAAATAGAGACGGTGAATTCATCGTCTCTATTTTTGTTGTGTTTATTGAAAAATCAGATTTTTACATTCTTTCAGGAACCTCAATACCTAAAAGACCCATGCCCGATTTGATAACTGCAGCAATCTTCTTTGACAATAAAAGACGGAATGCTCTTAGGTCTTCATTCTCTTCCTTCAGAATAGAGAAGTCGTGATAGAAAGAGTTGTATTGCTTAACAAGTTCGTATACGTAGTTAGCAATGAGAGCCGGACTGTAGTCTGTACCTGCTTGTCTTACCACGTTCGGGAAGTTGGATAGGTATTGAATCAAGTTGACCTCTGTGTCAGATAGAGTAAGACCATCTTTTACAGAAGTGTTGAGTTGAATGCCTTGCTCTGCTGCTTTACGCAATACAGAACAGATTCTGGCATGAGTATACTGAATGAATGGTCCAGTGTTTCCGTTGAAGTCGATAGACTCTTTCGGATTGAACAACATGTTCTTGCGAGGGTCCACCTTCAAAATGAAATATTTTAAGGCACCTAAACCGCAAATGCGAGCAATCTCGTTGATCTCATCTTCTGTCATGCCATCCAGTTTGCCTAATTCATCAGATACTTCGCGAGCTGTTTGAATCATCTCATCCATCAGGTCGTCTGCATCCACAACAGTACCTTCTCTTGACTTCATCTTACCTTCAGGAAGTTCCACCATTCCGTATGAGAAGTGTACTAAGTCTTTACCCCATGAGAAACCAAGACGGTCGAGTAGAATGGAGAGTACTTGGAAGTGATAGTTTTGCTCGTTTCCAACCACATAGATCATTTTGTTGATGTCAAACTCGTTGAAGCGTTGAGTGGCTGTTCCGATGTCTTGTGTCATGTAAACGGATGTGCCATCTGCACGAAGAAGTAACTTCTCGTCCAAACCGTTTTGAGTAAGGTCTGCCCAAACAGAACCATCTTCACGACGATAGAACAATCCTTTAGATAATCCCTCGTTTACTTTCGCCTTTCCATCAATATAAGTGGTTGACTCATAGTATATCTTGTCGAATCCTACGCCCAATCTCTTGTAAGTCTCATCGAAACCTGCGTATACCCAACTATTCATTTCATTCCATAATTTACGGACTTCAGCATCGCCATCCTCCCATTTTTTCAGCATGGCTTGAGCTTCTTGTAATAAAGGAGCTTGTTTTTTTGCATCTTCCTCAGAGAGTCCTTTGTCCATTAGGGCTTTGACCTCTTTCTTGTACTCTTGGTCAAATTTCACATAGTAGTCGCCCACCAAGTGATCTCCCTTTTTACCTGTTGAGGCTGGAGTCTCTCCGTTGCCGAACTTTTGCCAAGCCAACATTGATTTGCAGATATGGATACCACGGTCGTTGACAATGTTTGTTTTGATAACGCGATAACCATTTGCTGCTAATATTTTGCATAAACTATAACCTAGCAGATTGTTTCGGATATGACCTAGGTGAAGAGGTTTGTTTGTGTTGGGAGATGAATATTCAACCATGTAAAGGGGAGAGTCTGCCGTTGCGGTCTTGAATCCATATTGGTCGTCAGCCAGCATAGCGTTGAGTGTGCTCACCCAAGTATTCTTTGCTATTGATAGATTGAGGAACCCTTTAATCACATTGAATTTTTCCACAATGCTCTCGTTCTTAACCAAATAATCGCCGATTTCGTTGGCTGTGATCTCTGGAGTTTTTTTCGAAATTTTCAAGAATGGGAACACTACTAGGGTTAAATCTCCCTCAAACTCTATTTTCGTCGTTTGTAATTGTACCGCTTTTGCATCTACGGTTTGTCCATACAGACTCTCAATAGTCTTGATGACAGATTGAACTAACTTTTCTTCTAAATTCATCTCTTTTATTATTTTGTCTGCAAAATTACAACAAAAAAAGGGAAGGTGATATACCTTCCCTTAGTTTTTTTGTTAATACTAAATTAGTTTAATGCAGCATTCAATTCTGAACCAGCTTTAAATTTAGCGGATTTCTTAGCAGCAATCTTAATCTTTTGCTTAGTTGCTGGGTTGATACCCTCACGAGCAGAAGACTCTTTTACTGAGAATGTTCCAAAACCAATAAGTGCTACTTTGTCGCCTGATTTCAATGCACCAGAGATAGCCTCTGTAATTGCGTCGATTGCTTTCTTGCTGTCATTTTTGCTAAGTCCAGCTTTTTCTGCTACTGCGTTAATAAGTTCTTGCTTGTTCATAAGATTATAATTTAAAAATTTGTTTAATTATCCTTAATTGTTGCAAATCTATTTTAAAAATCTTTGATTCCAAAGGATTTGAGAAAAAAAATAAGGAAAAAAATATATTTTTGGTATAATTGTGTTGTAAAACATATACAGGCATGTTTTTTAACATTATCTTTGCGGAAAATTAATGTGTATGTCAAGTTTTAGCGATAATTCATTTTTGGGATTTTTCAAAAATATCCCTACAGTAACGCGACATTTGTTGATTATAAATGTACTTTTTTGGTTGGCTTGTATCGCGTTTAAAGAGAAAGGAGTGGATTTAATAGAATCTTATAGTTTACATTATTGGGGCTCTTCTGCTTTCCACCCTATTCAGTTCATCACGTACATGTTTCTGCATGCGCCATTTCCTCAAATTTGGCATATCTTCTTTAATATGTTCTCTCTCTTTATGTTTGGACGTGTTCTTGAGATGTATTGGGGTCCGAAATTTTATTTCTTCTTTTATATAGTAACAGGATTGTTTGCGGGGTTGGCACAGGAATTGACGTGGATGTATAGCTTGCGTCCTCTTTTTGACCTTGCCAATGAACCAGTTCCATTTGTGTTGAATGGCACTTTATTTTATGATACGCAAGACGCCTTCGTCTATTTATATGGTTGCGATTTTGATACTATCTTATGCAAATATCAGACGGTTGGTGCTTCTGGTGCCATCTTTGGTTTGTTGGCAGCTTTCGCCATGAAATTTCCAAACCATCCAATCTATCTCTATTTCGTTCCCATTCCGATAAAAGCAAAATATGCGATGATTGGTATCGCCGTTTTGGAGTTGTACTTGGGCGTGAGTAGTTCTGGAGACGGAATTGCGCATTATGCTCACCTTGGTGGTGCATTGGGGGGTATTCTTCTTGTGTTATGTTGGAACAAATTTTATATTCCGAATCGTTAGATTATGAGTTTTAAAGATGATGTAATCAGTTCATTTCAGGAGGGGTCTCTTCTTACGAAGTTGATCTATGTGAATGTGGGTGTATATGTGTTCCTCGCACTTGTACAGGTCGTTTGCAAACTGTTTGAGTTGGATTCCTCTTGGCTGGGATGGGTTTTCATGGTACCCTCTAACTGGAGTTCCTTCCTTCATCATCCTTGGACGATATTGACGTATATGTTTTCTCACACTGGATTTGTCCACTTGATCTGTAACGTGCTGATGCTGTATTGGTTTGGACAACTTTTCATGACCTTTTTCAATCAGCGTGATTTGGTGGGAGTCTATGTTTTGGGAGGATTGGCTGGTGGCCTGATTTATCTCTTGGCATTTAATTTCATCCCTTATTATGTGCAACAGGGTTCGAATTTTTTGCTGGGTGCTTCTGCTTCGGTAATGGCAATTGTGGTGTCCACTGCTGTAATCTCGCCAGACTATCGCGTGCGGATACCTCTGATTGGTTCCGTGAAAATTGAATGGATTGCCGTCGCAACGGTCTTAATCAGTTTGTTGAGCATCACATCTGCAAATGCGGGCGGTGAATTGGCTCATCTCGGTGGTGCTTTGGCTGGCTACCTTTTTGCAAAAGCCTATAAAAAGAATAAAAACATAGTGGGTTGGATTAATGCCTTTTTGGATAAACTGATCAATCTCTTTAAAAAGAGACCATCGATGAATGTCTCGTATGAAAATATGTCCTCTGCTCGTGAAACGGATGAGGAATACAATGCTCGAAAAAAACAAAAGAATGATGAAATAGATCGAATCTTAGATAAAATAAAACAAAGCGGCTATGATTCATTAACATCGGATGAACGGAAAAAATTGTTTGGCAAATAGACAATTCTTGTTGCTATGAAAAATAGTTGGTTCCTATTCCTTATTCTCCTTTCCCATCCCTTGTTTTCCTTTGCTCAATCTGATTCTATTCAAATTCATGAACTGCAGGAGGTGGAGGTCTTAACCTCTCGTCGCTCTATGTCTAATGATCTCTTTTCGGGTGCCACTTCAGTGCTTGCTCCCACCGAGGTGCTGGATCAGATGCAAAACACTTCCTTGTCCGATTTCTTGGCTAAGGGTACTTCCTTGTTTGTGAAAGAAACAGGAAATGGTATGCTCTCAACAATCTCTTTGCGAGGTACTTCCGCATCTCATACGAAGGTGAACTGGGAGGATGTTCCCATTAATTCACAAACCATGGGTCAGGTGGATTTGAGTCAGTTGCCTCTCATCTTCTTTGATGAAGTTCTCGTTCATCCTGGCGGTGAGGGATCTGTATATGGAAATGGCGCCATCGGTGGTGCCATCACATTGTCAGGAAACCTTTCGTTTCAAGATACGTTCTCTTTGCAATTGCACTCTTCATACGGCTCTTTCCACTCTTTGTTCGAATCCTTGAAATGCAAGGTGGGCAATGATAAAGTTCAGTCGAACACAGCTCTATTCTATCGGAAATCTGACAATGATTTCAAATTTGATTTTAGGAAACAGAGACAGGTGCAACAAAATGCTTCGTTCTACGATTATGGAGTGCTGGAAAATTTGAGATTCCGCCTCTCTCCTAAACATAGTATTGGACTGAAATTGTGGCATACATACTACGATCGCAACATACAACCGATGATGCAAAACAACTGGGATGAACGGAAATATGAATCCATCTCTAATCGCTCGACAAAAGTCTTGTTGGACTATGTGCAAGAGTCGAATTTGCTATGGAAAATGCGTATGGGATGGCTCGCCGACGACCAATTGTATGAGTCTCATCTTATTGCAACAGATGATTGGTTGACCCAATCTTCGGTGGAAAAATCTTGGCGAAACTCTTCCAAGCTATGGGTGGATCTGAAAGTGGGGGGTGATTTACATGCCATTCGCCCTGAAGTGTATGCCTATATGGATTCTTTGATGGAGTGGAATGGCTCCCTCTATGCTTTGTCAAAATTCGTAGCCAATCGGTTTGAACTAACCTGTAATTTGCGGAAAAATTTTGTAACAAATCTAAAAGTTCCTTTCAGTCCCTCAATCAGTGTGAACTATCACCTTATTCGGAATGATAAAAACAACTTGTCGACACAATTCCTCTGTTCTCGAAATGTGAACGTTCCTACCTTGAATGATAGATATTGGGGCAAGATTGATAATAGAGATATCTCTCCAGAAAAAGGGGCTAATTTGGAAATGAATGTGAGGTATGGACACAAAACGGAGCACTATTTCCTACAGCTGCAATCGGCTTTATATCGGAATGATGTTTCGGATTGGATCTTGTGGATGCCTCGAGGAAATATATGGAAACCGACCAACATCGATCGCGTTTTGGCGAAAGGTGTGGAGCTGACTTTAAATCAGATGGTTAAGTGGAGTAAGAATGCTTCTTCTCTTGATTTGAATTATGCCTATAATCATACGGAAATAAAGGAAGGTTTTTCGAATATGTCTGTGTTTGAAGGAAGACAGATGCCTCTTCTTCCACGACATACGGCTTCTGCTTGCTTGTATGGTAATGTCCATTCTTTTCAATATTCTTTGTTGGGTAAATGGGTGGGGCCACGAACCACCTCTGATATTTTTGACCAATTGGATAGCTATTTTATCCTAAATATGACGGTGGATTATTTGTTCAAGATAGGGGGAAAAGGAGAACGAAAATATCTTCACATTATAGATGTGGGTGTTCAGGGGAATAATCTGCTAAACACGGTCTATCAGACAATGCCGTATAGGGCAATGCCACTCATGAATTTCAATTGTTTCGTGAAATATAGCATAAACAGGTAGTTTGAAACTGTATTTGCTGTTTTTTCATGTGTGTGTTAAAACAATTTAACAAAAATTTGTATTTCAATGGGTTATTTTGTATTTTTGTACGTTGGATATAGTTATAAAAATATTATTTCACGAACTTAGTTATCTATAAAACACATTGGACCATGGAAAAAAGATATATATTACATAAATGTGTTGTATTATTATCCCTTTTGCTATTTTGCTTGACCGTAAAAGCTGTGCCAGTGCATATTAACTCAGGGAATCCGGCATATCCGTTTCCTCAGTTCTTGGAGTATGCGTGTGGTGTTAACTTGGGTACGCAAAATCCAGAGGGTGTGGTACACATAGAGATGGAACAGGATATTCGTGATGCCTACCAAATCTTCGCCAATGAGTGGGAATACACAGGTGAGACGATGGATGGTGTCAAATATATTCGTGGTAACATCGGTTGTCCGTATGATTGTCGTGAGGGTGATGGTTATTCAATGCTTGCCGCAGCAGTTATGGGAGACAAGCAAGCTTTTGATGGATTATGGTTTAGAATACACGATAGGTTCCGTCCTACTGCTACCAGTTATCTGACTGGAGCGAAAGTTGCAGATGGTGGATATGGAAATCTAATCATTGGTGATCAGGCGAATAGTTGTTCTGCTACTGATGGTGATAATGAGATTGTATTGGCGTTGTATATAGCTTGGCGCCAGTGGGGTGATGACAGTGGACACAAGGGCGCCAATGGAGAAATGATATCCTACAAAAAGGATATGATTGAAGTGGTTCGAGGTCTTGTTGCTATGTATGAAGAACGATTCAAGACGGAAAATCCGCGCAGGGTGACTACGGGAGACGTTGGTCTGGATGGTTATCTGAAAAACGGTACGACATGGTCGGAGGTGACCGGCTGGGCTACTACGAATGCTTTGAATATGAACGGGGTGAGCTATATACCTGAATACGCTGGTCCGGTGAAGATGCATACCGACTATAGTTCACCTGCCTATTTCCGTGAGTTCTATGATTTGGTAATGGAACTTGACCTTCCTGAGTCTTCCGATTGGGAGAGAGAACAATATCGTAGATGTGAGGCATCATGCGACTGGATGGTGGGTAACTGGCTGAGTCAATCTGCTAAGAACCTCTTCTTTGGTGAGGAGGCTTCTATATCCAATAATAATGTTGTGACATTGTCTGCGGGTAACCAAGGAGGTCGTTTCAGATCAGCATGGAGAACAGCCCTCAACTATGTATGGCATTTAAATCCGGATTATACGTGGGATCCTGTTTCTCACACTGTTAAGGATGGTGGAAACACCTTTGAAAAAGATTGGTGTGACAGATTTGCAAAATTTATGAATGACCCTCAGGGTTGGAATAATTCATCAGCATGTACAGAATTCGGTGGTGGTCCAAGCGTGTCATACAAAGGTCCTGCCACATTGCATTGGGATATCGGTCCTGATGGCTCCTTCCCTAAGAGTGAGTTTATCTTCAACTGGATATCGGGTGTTGGTATGCCTGCAGCTATTGGTTCGGGCGATATGGATTTGGCTGGAGTCCTTTACAGACAATGTAATATTGAGTGGGATATCACAGAGGGTGGTGATGGCTATCTTACAAGTGTGCCTCACTATTTCCACGGATTCTTCCGTTGGTTGGGTATGGTTATCGCTACGGGAAACCATCAGGCACCAAGTGTGATGAAACCATCTGCTAACATGAAGATCTATCGTGCTATTGAAGATAGTGTGACATTCGCTTATACAGGAGATGAGATAAAATATCTATTGGATTATCGAAACTTTGGTACGATAGATGCAAAAGACGTTGTGATTGTGGAAAATGTGCCAAAGGATTTTGTCTTTTTGAGTGCAAGTGACGGTGGCGTTTATGATGCTGCTACTCATACAATCACATGGAAAATCGGTACAGTGCCAGGATTCAAGAGTGATAACACGGAAGGTCCTGCGTTGAATTTGAAATCAGGCAATTTGGCAAAGACAATCGGACAGGTCTCTTATAAATGTAAGATTGGTCCAAAAGCCTTTGGAAGATATTGTACCACTGCTGATATTACATGCTCGAATGGTACAGGATGGACATCCAACGAATATCCTAATTACACCACTGCAACGATGCAGAGAAACTGTGTCGACGTTATCAAACGTGCATTGAAAATAGAGAAGACTTCGGATGTTGAGAAGGTGAATCCAGGTAATTTGGTTAAATACCAAATTGATTTTGAGAACTCTTCTGAGGCAGGTTGGCTTGATGGTGGTCGTCCTCGTGTGAGCGTTGCTGTTTCAAACAGCGGATTGGGTACCTCACAACAATGGTTGAGATTCCGTCTTTACAATGACGCAATTGAACCATATATCAATTATGGAAACTATCGTATAGCTTACTATATGTATGATTCGGGTCTTGACTGTTTGGCAGGGGAAGACGATTGTCCTGTTGGATGGGGCTGGTACACAGCTGTCTATGAAGGAAAAAGAACCCCTAATGATAAAGTTAGTGTGACGCACGAGACAATCGTGGAAGGCTCTGATGATTTTGGAAAGTGGAATCAGCGATTGTGCATTCAGTTCGCACCGCTATTAGTTACGACTACAGCGCATTTGTCCAATTATTATGGAATGGGAACTCGTATTCACAAAGGTGGTACAGAACCTCTTCGTGTGTTTGGTTATCTCTATCCAAGCAACTGGGCAAACACGAATTTTGCGGATGATTGGTCATGGGATGCGAATGCTCAGGATGCTGAGGATGGAAACTACCATCCAATTTCTCCTAGTTGGCAAAACATCGATCCAGAAACAGGAAAGTCAATTGAGATTCCTGTGACTGAATATTTACCAAGTATATGTGAAAAACCAAAACATGTTGTCAAAAATATTCTTGTAGAGGAATATGATGGATATGTATGGCGTCGTATCCTTGGTACGGGTCCTATGGCAGGACGAGAGGCAAAGGATGTGGTTGTTGTCGATACTTTGCCAAAGGGTATGGAGTTTGTTGGTTTCCAAAATGAATGTCCTTTGGCAGAATATGGCGCTAGTTGGAAATCTAGCAAGATAGCAGACGGCCGCTGGGTTGTGAAATGGGAAATCCCTATCATGCAGGTAAAACAAAAAGGCTCTATTATCTATACCGCAATGGCAAGTTTCCCTTCTGGCGCTACTTGTGAAACTGATGATGAGTTGACACAGAATGTGGCTTGGATTCTTGCAGATAAGAACTCTCCGTTGTCGGATACTGCTGAGGTGACGGTTACTTGTGGAAAAGTACCAAAACCAATAGTTCCAACGACTCTTGTGAAGAGCGTTGATAAAGAGACTGTTCAGGTGGATGATGAGGTGACTTATACCATTGAGTACGAACAGACGCATGGTGCTATCTACGATGATGCTCTTTCTAAATCTTCTGATTGGTCTTTGTCTGGAGCGTCAATCTCTGGTGGTACTCTTTCGATTTCTCAGAATACGAAAGCAACATATAACAATTCTCTTTCAAAGAACATATATGTTGAGATGGATGCTAATATAGCAGCAGACCAAACGGGAGAAATCATTTTGAGAGATAACATTCGCTTGCAATTTAAGTATAACACCTCAAATGGTATGACAGTAACTTGTTATGATGGATCAAGAGAGGTGGAACATGCAACATGTGCATTAAAAAATAATCCTTCTAGGTGGAGCATAAAACTTCAGGATGATGTTTTGCAGGTATGGTTTGGTAGAGACACTTCTGCAAGCGCATCTTTTTCAGCTTCGGGATTGACGGAGAAGGAAGGTAAACTCGCATTTAATGGTGCGGGATGGGGCGATTTCAAATATTCTAATATGCATGTCCACACGGATTATGCTTATAATCTTTCTATCGTGGATCTTGTCCCTGCAGAGATAAAGGTGGATGAGTCTTCTTTCCAATCCTTCCATAATGGAACTGCGGCTGGAACTGGAAAATTATACAAGGGCGCAGATGGAGACTCCATTGTATGGACTAGCTTGGCATCTAATCCAATTGCTTTTGGCGATAAATTTAAGGTGACTTGGACTGGTAAGGTTGTTGATTGCTCCGAGAAGGTTATTAACTTGGCGAAGGCTAAACTTCTTGGCCATGATGACGATGAGATTATGGCACAGGCTGTGAGTGTTTGTGGTGCCTCTTGCGACCTCACTTCTGTTACGATGAAACCAGATGCAAATGATGTGTGCGGAGATTCTGTTGTTCTTCGTGTGGATGCGAAGTCTTCTGGAATTTACAACTACGAATATTATTTGAACGGCAGTAAGATTGGTTCTACCACAAAAATGGATACGTTCGTTGCTAAAGTTTCAGGAAACTATAGCGTCATAGTAACAGATCCATCTGATGCTACTTGCACTCTTACAAGTAGTGATGTGACGGTTGTTATTAAGGAACGTCCTGAGGGTGCTGATTATGCTATTGGACTTCTTTGTGAAGGCATGAGTTCGGCTAATAATTCTGATTATCAGAAGGCAGTGACGGAGTTGTCTCAGAAAGAGAGCAATGGTTACTCTGTGTTGTGGTACAATGCTGCAGGTCAATCATTGTCACAGATGCCGAATCCGGATAATGAAACAGTCAGTGGTGAATATAACTATGTTTATACATTAGAAAAGGATGGTTGTGTCAGTGATGAAATGAAGTTGTCTTATACAGTATCTGACACGGCGAAATTAGATTTGAAGGATCTCTTTATCTGTGCAGGTCAGAGTGCCACACTTGAGACCCCGTACGATGCTAGTTACACATACAAGTGGAGTGATGGCTCATCCAACAACACGTTGGTGACCGACCAAGCAGGCACCTACTCAGTGGTGGTGACGACGACTGCGGGCTGTGAGTCTCACGCATCGGCTAAGGTGACGGTGGCAGATAAACTGGAGGTAGATTTGGGCGATGACAAGACGGTCTGCAAGGCGGATCTTCCGTACGTGCTGGATGCGACGAGTAATTACGATAGCTTCGAGTGGAGCGACGGAACGACCGAACAGACGCTGAACGTCACAGAGACTGGTACCTACAAGGTAAAGGTGACACAAGGAACCTGCAGCGGAGAGGGCGAGGTGACAATCACAGTATCGACGGTCGATGAC
>JAFZLC010000003.1 GCA_017551675.1 Paludibacteraceae bacterium
AAGAAGAAATAGTTTGTAATCAATACCATTTCAATTATTATTTGGTGAACCCTGCGGTAGCGGGTGCGGAGCGTTGTACACACTTGATGTTGACGGGACGATTCCAATGGATGGGCCAGGAGGATCATCCGATGACCCAGACGCTGAGTGGACGTACGCGTGTGTTGAATAACGTGGGTATCGGTGCTTATTTCTACAACGATAAGAATGGATATTCTTTCCGTCAGGGTGGTGAGGTGACGTTTGCTTACCATATACCATTGACAGAGAATAACCGATATACGATGAAGCAACAGTCCATATCACGACAGTTGTCATTCGGTATCTCCATGATGGTCAACCACTTTAACTTTGACCATTACTTGGTGGATGAGTACGGACCGACAGATAACGTGCTTGGAAACGAGGGAATGGACAAGGGAGTCTACTTCAATGCCAATGCGGGACTCTATTTCTTGTGGGAGAACTTCTTCTTGGGGTATTCCATGAGCAACTTGATACCAACGGAGTTGACAGAGTTGGGTATGGATGAGCCAAAGATGCCGTTGACAGGTTATGGATTCCTTGGATATGATTTTGACTTTGTGAATGAGATGACATTGGAGCCATCAGCAATGTTTAAGTTCAACGCGAACGATTCACGTCAGTTGGACTTCAACTTGAAGTTCATGCAGACATTGCCATCCAATTCAGATTTCTCATACTGGTTGCAAGGATCTTATCGTCATACGTTAGACAACAGTGAGAACAATCCTTCTCCATTGGCATTCCTTGTTTTGGGAGGTATCCGTTTCAAAGGCTTCCATGTAGGATATGCGTTTGAACAGGGATTGACACAGTTCAACCGACAGAACAAAGGTACGCATGAGGTGATGTTGGGTTACACATGGTGTGTAACGAAGCACTTCTGCCGATAGTAAAATTATGAAAGAAAATAGTATATATTGTTGAAATATTATTTAAGTGAAACTTCTGACTTTTAAGTTGGAGGTTTTGCTTGCGTAATATCATGGGGGGGCAGATCGGTTATTGTATAATTGTTAATAATTTATAGGCAAGATATGAAAAACACATTTACACTTGTACGATATGTCGCAGCGGTTGTGATATGTCTCTTTTTTGGCAGCGGTATGGGTGCTTATGCCCAATTTAACCAATTGCCGCTTATTTCCGGAACGAATTTTTATGTCGAGGGGGCAGAGGCCAATTATTACAAGTCTGTTGATGAAATTACGGGTTGGTTGGGACTTGTAAAGCCAAGTATCTCCTTAAGTACATTTAAGCTGGTTGACACAACAAATACCAGTGCCACAAAGTCTCACTTCTTGACGGATGGTGCGTATTATGGAATCAATAATACGTCGTTTAGATTGGATACAATTCGTCTTCGTAAGAATGATGACTGGGGTATGGTAATCTCGGGCGGAAAAAGTGGATTCCAATATGGAACTCGTCTCTTGACGATGGTAGTCGAGGGTTTGAAACCTGGTAGTAGCTACCGAATAGAGGTGGATTATTGTAACCCAATGACGGCAGACTACACGAATCCTCAGTCTACAATGAACCAAGGTAATGCGACGACCAAACGTACTACTCAGGAAGTTGGTGGACTTATGGCTAATGTGAATTTCAGTGGAACTAATTATAAGTCATTCGGAGCAAAATTGTCATCCTCTTCAACCAAAAATTGTATGACAGGTACCTTGTCTTATACTCAGAATGATCAGACAACAGGAGCTATTGGTTCAGATGGTCGTTTGACATTAAATCTGGTATTGGAATCATTGGCAGCTCATAGTGCATTGAAAATTGCTGAAGTCCGTATCTATGGACAGTTGGATGCAGTTGTGTTGGGTCCAAAACCTGCAGAGGTTTGTGCGGGTGGTGAAACAGCGAAATTGTCTATCTCCCAAACATATATGGGCGCTACTTATCAATGGTATAGAGATAATCAGAAGATTTCAGGAGAAACAGGACCTTCTTATTTGCATGTATCTGGCAATAACGCTGGTGAACATACTTACAAGTATGATGTTGTAAAGGACGGAAAAACTGTTTTGACATCTACTTCATTTACAGTCAAAGATATTGTTTGTTGTATTGAGAATGGAAAGCCTTCTTCTAGAAAGATGATCTGGCAAGATGATTTCGGTACCTTTACTTCGCCTACTAATTATTGGAACTGGGATTATACAGATATAAATAATCCAACGAAGGTGAAAGGAACAACGACGATGGCCAACCGGTATGAGTATTGTCGTCAGGGAGAAACAATTCCGGGTGCAACCTGTGAGATGATAGGTTATTCTAATGGGTACGATCAAAAATTTGGTGAAGGTAAGTATACGTATATTGCTAAAATCGGTCGTGTAAATGGTAATGTGTCCGATAACGCTGGTATTGGTTGGGTGAGTCAGACAGGTGATGGATCATATCCAGATGGAACGGAAGTCAATGGTACATTCCGCCCTTCAGGCAAAGAGTTTTTCCCAGACCACACCTATCCGGATGGAAGCGAAGCGGGTGCTTGCCTTATGCTGAATTGTGGTAACAAACAAGGTGAGGTAATCTATTCCAGAGAGATTAATAATCTTTGTGAAAGAAAATTGACAGTGAAGTGTTATATCAACAATTTCTCTGCATCAGGAAACCCAGTAATCATAAAGGTGAGAATTACAGATTTGAAAAATAATAATTATGTCGAATCTGATGCTATAAAACGTTATTCTACTGGTCATGGTAAAGAATGGGTGGAGATATCTGAGATGATTGACTTGACAGGTACAAGTATGAAATTCGAGATTGTATCTGTGGCGGGTGATGGTTATCCAGATGATCCTAACGCCGGACAATGTCCTGAAGGCGTATCTGCTCCATGTCCGTACAATATGAAGGGTAACGACTTGTTGTTGGATGATATTCAAGTGTGGGCATGTTCTGCTCCTCCAGTTGATTTGTACTTCAGCTTGAAAGATTTAACAGTTGAAGATAAAACTTGTGAGGGTGATACAACTAAGTTGATGGTAGATGTTACGGATGCTATGAAGAAGTATTATGAGGGCTCTACTGCAATGTATGTATATGAGTATACAAAGACTCCTGAAAAGAAAGATTCTTGGAAGCCAATTAACACTACTCCTGTTGAGGATGTTGTGTTAAAAGATGTTTCTTCTGTTATTAAAACATTGGACTTGAAGGATGGCGACGATGTTTACTTTAGAGTGGTAATGGGTATTGAGACCGTATTAAATGAGGTCTTAGAGGATCCTAGCCAGATATTCAACCCAGATGCAGTTTGTGCTGCGTATGTGGTATCAGAACCTATCTTGTTGCATATCTCATGTCCAGAGTGTACAGAACCAAAAGATCCTAAAATCAGTGCGGACAAGACCATCAAGGATGGTGTAATCACATTGTGTAAGGGTGAGTCCGTAACACTTTCCTCAAACGATATCACAGGTAAGGACAAACATACACAGAAACCTTATACGGAATATACAATGTCATGGTCTAAGGATGGTTCTGTGTTAAGTAAAACAGATGCTACAACAGCACCTAATCTTACGGTATCATGGAGTGATGTGACTGAAACTGGAACAAAATATAAGGTATTGGTTCATGATAAATTTGAGGATCAATACGGAACAACAGGATGTGATAAATTTGATGAGGTGACAGTGATTGGAAACCCTGTTCCAAAGACAGACCCAATTACAGTACCTACCTTATGTGAAACAGATCCTGCTCGTGCAAGTGCATTTGCACAGAGTGTGGCTCACCTTTCTGCTTATACTATTAAGTGGTATGCTACAGAGGCGGATGCGTTGGCAGATGACAATGAAACATCCGAGCCTGATGTTGCAGGTGCTGCAGCTCAAAGTGAGTCTTATGTAAGTTACTTTACGATTACAGATAAAACAACGGGTTGTGTCAGTGAACCATACAAATACACCTTTACGATTCAGGCTGTTCCTGCTGATCTTACAACACAGAGTGTTCAATACCTTAAGTCTACAGGTACAACATTCACTAATACCATATTGAAAACTGGTATCAAGGCAGGTGAGGAGGCTACGGCAACCACGTATTGGATGGGTCAGTATCCTACACAACAAGCTAACATCACAGACTTCTCTTCAAGGGTGACAGATCCTGCTGCTCCGGTAGCTCAATACCCTGATGATAAGACAAAGGATGAAAAGGTATATTATTATGTATATCAAGTAGAGGTTGTTAATGGCTTCGATTGTGCAAGTACTCCGACAGAAATTGAGGTCGATATCTTAGGTGCTCCTGCTCCTAATGTGACCGATACTGTATACTGTTTGAATGATACGCCAGATGAGATTACTAAATTTGCTACTGTTAATGATAATGGTACAAATAAGGATTATGAATTGGTATGGTTCAATAATGAGTCCGATGCACCAGCTCAAGGTTCATTGACTCCTCCTACTATTTCAACAACAGCATCTGGATTGTTCACATTCTATGTGGCACAACGTGATAAAGATGATCCGGACAACATCAGTACGAAACGTAAAGTGAACGTTTCTGTCTATGATGTACCAGTTCCAACTGCTACCACTCCAATCCATTATTGCGTGGGTGAGACTCCTGTTCAGTTGTCAGCAACTCAGGGTGCAACATCTACCTATGTACAAGCAGATGGATACAAATGGGTGACAGTTGCTACTAATGCGGAAAGCACAACAGCTCCTACACCAACCACAACAGCGGCTGGTGAGCAAGACTTCCAAGTAATAGGTTCTTATTTATTGGTTGCTGAAAGTCAGAAGTATTGCTACAGTGAGCCGTTCGATATCAAGGTGACAGTTTCAGAGACGAAGGCTCCGGCTGCACAGACAGTTCAATATATCAAGGCTGATGTGGCTGCAGATGGAAAAACTTTCCCATCTTTGGATGCTGCAACAAACAATCCTTGGAAAACGGAAACGACAGAACCTAATTTCAATTATTACTATTCTGCTATCTCAACATCTGATGCGAAACCTACTTCTGGTTATACACAAGGAGTTCCTTCTCCTTCATTCGATGTGAGTGCATTGTCAGGTAATACTCAAGAGTTGTATTGTTATGTTTATCGCGAGGACAAGTCTAATCCTAAAGCATGTCCTAGTGAAACGATCATGATTACAATTAAGATTAGTGATGCGTTGCCTCCTATTATTAAGGATGTATATGTCTGTGAGGGTACAACGATCCCTGACTTGTCGGCAGAGATTGCTCTTCTTCCTGGATCTGGAAAGACTGCAGCTGATTATGATTTAATTTGGTATGGAGATAAAGATCCTAACACTGATAACACGGCTACAGAATCACATGTGGGTGAGTCTACGTATCCTATGGGTAATACGGCAGTGGCTAATAATGCATCTGTCACCAAATATTACTATTACGTTACACAACGTGAGAAGTCGACAGGTGCGGAGAGTACTCCATCTAAGATTACGGTAAATGTGCTTCCTAAACCAGTTGTAACTCCATTGATGGTTCCTCAACAATGTGAAGGTACTGTCGATTTGAATAACTGGTATAAGGTGGATAACTCTGGTGAATGCGGTTCTCCGTTAACGCCAAACTATACTTCTAGTACAAATATCGTTGATGCTACGGGCATTTATCCTCTTACAGTCTCATATCCTCTTGGTTATTCAAGTCCTGATTATATTGTTAACTCAGAAAACTTGTGTATCAGTGAGGAGGCTAAGATTCAAGTGATTATTGATAAGTTGGATAGTGTGTGGATTGAAGGTGATACAACTGTTTGTCCTGGTGGAGATGTTGAGTTACAGGCTAAATTGAAATCTGAAACTCATGGTGAAAATGATTGCACTTATTCTTGGATTGATAATAAGGGTACGACGAATAATCATATTTCATTTGTAAATCACTACCCTGAGACATACGCTTCTGAGGCTGATAAGATTTACCAATATACAGTGACAGTTACGGCAGGTACTTGTGAAGAGACTTCTCCTGTTCATGTTGTCAAGGTTGGTAACGGACAAGTTAGAGGTACAATGTCTGTCATAGAACCAGATAATGCTTGGCCTACGACATCATTTGAAAACGATGTTGATCGCGAGTTCTATTCATGTGGTGGACAAATCACCTTGAAGATAGATTACGAGAAGACGGAGGGTGACTTCAACTGGACTGTAAACGGCACTGCTTATAAAACAGGAAGTGAAATTACAATTGATGAGACAACAGTTAGCTCAGACAAAACGTATGAGGTAACTTACATCAATAAGTGCGAAACGAAAGCGAAGATTTTGATTCACACGATTCCTTTGACTGTAGTACCTGAAGTAAGTATTGATACTTTGTGTGAGGGTGAACCATTCACTACTAAGTTGGATATTACTTGTATAGAGACACCAACAATCCAATGGTATCTTAACACGAATGAAATCCCAGGTGCAACAAATGCTACCTATTCAGTGGCTAGCGTTTTGGAAAGCAATGATGATGGACAATATTCATATAAGGTTGTCAACAGAGGTTGTACACGTGAGGGTGATTCTCGTTATTTGGATGTTCAACGTTACATGAAGGTGACAGAGTTCCCTGAACCATTCATTGTAAAGAAGAATGCAGATCAAACTATTCAGTTGATGGTAGAGGTGCCAGAAACTACTCTTGGTGTTGAAATTGATAAGATCGACTGGGTTGAGAATGGTGTTAGCAAGCAGGCTACTTCATCCAGATCTTACACAGAAACGGGAGTTGTGGCAGATCATACGTATGAGATTACTTTGACAGACAATGATTATTGTTCTACTTCAACAACTGCTACCATCTGGGTAGAGGCAGACCTTCAGTTGAAGACGGATTTGAAGGATACCATCTGTTTAGGTTCTTCTGCTATCTTAACAATCGATACGACAGGTACTGGTGCCTTTAGAAAGAAAGGTGTTGAACCTAGCTTGACAGTGTTACGTTATACACAAGGTACGAAAGAATATGTTACTTCTCAATTGAGAAAGAATGGTGATATGCTGGAAATGGAAGTTTCTCCAACAGATTCTGCTTCTTATACAATTGAGTTCTCATACGATGATCAAAAGCTTGAGCCAATCGTGGAGATTGTGAACGTAATTCAAGCTATCGATTTGAAATTGCCTCCTGTGTCAACTATATGTGAAGGTGATACTATTAAGTTGGGCGTTTCTGATGTCACACCTTTAGGAACGACCGTTTCTTGGAGACCTACAGAAACTATCATTTCGGGTGCTGAAACTGATACGATTGTTGCAGTTCCTACATATACGCAGAGTCTTAACCATCAATTTACATATACTTATATCGTAACTGCTACGAATAAGCAATGTGATGAATCTAAGGAGTACAAAGTTCCTGTGATCGTGGATGAGGCTTTGGTAGGTGTGCCAACTGGTCCTGGTGTGATTTGTGAAGGCGATCAAGCTAAAGTTGACGCTTCAAGCTATGAGGCATCAGTTTATTTGTGGACTGCTAATGGTGATACGATTGGTAGAAGTGCTACTATTGTTGTTAGACCTAAAGAAACGACGGTATACAATGTTGAAATGTCTCGTGGTGTATGTACGGCAACTGATGAGTATGAATTACAAGTTACTTCTTTGCCAGTCATTACATCAGTAGACTCTGTAGGTATTCGTGATCGTGAAATCGTAATGGAGCCTGGTAAGGGAACCGGTACATTCTACTATTGGGTAGATACGGAAAGTTCTAAGGCAACTGATAACCTTGTATACAACTTGACATTTGCTAAACACGTTGCATTTGTTAGAGATGAAAATGGTTGTCAGACATCATATCCATTCGAAGTTTTGGCTCCACCAGTAATCATACCAGAGTTCTTCACTCCTAATGGTGATGGTGTAAATGATACTTGGGTGGTTGAAGTCCTTCGTGAAGTTTACACGGATGCTAAGGTTCAGATTTATGATCGATTTGGTAAGTTGATGACTGAATACTTAGGTGGTGAGTCAGAAGGATGGGATGGCCTTTACAAAGGAGTACCAATGCCTTCTACGGACTACTGGTATCTCATCGATATTGAAGAAATTGACCGTCAGTATTCAGGCCACTTTACTTTAATTCGACAGTAAAAAAAAGAAATGTTTCATGTTTTTAATAATTTAGAAGAGAAGGTGAACTTGCCATTGCAGTTCACCTTCCCTTTCTTTTATAAGCCACATCCTTTATCTATTCTTGCTGCCAATCAGCTACGGTCCTACTTGCTCACTAAAAGTGAATGGGAGGCTGAACTGGCAATGGGAAAGATGTTTGGTGTATTAGTTGTAAAGGATGAATCGGATAGGGTGGGCTTCTTGGCTGCTTTTTCAGGTCAACTGAATGGTTCTTATTTACATGATTATTTTGTCCCACCCATTTATGACTTAAATGACAAGTCCTCCTTTTTCAGATCTGAGGAGAAAGAGATATCAGAAATTAATTCTCTTTTAGACAGTGATGAATTTCAACAGAAAAAAGATCAGTTGGAGAGAGAATATCAAACACGCGTCATGCGTTTTGAACAATTGAAGTTGGAGAAGAAACGTTCTTTGCAGGAGGCAAAGGAGGAACGAGACAGAAGACGTCTTGAAGGAATATCCACCTCTGAATCACAAGAGTTGATCAGACAAAGTCAGTATGAAAAAGCGGAAGCAAGAAGATGCATAAAGGAGTCTGAGAAATATGTGAACGAAGCGGAGGAAGCTTTACAGATATTTAAAAAACATGAAATCGACCTAAGAACAGAACGTAAGAACAAATCTATCACATTACAAAAAAAATTATTTGAACAGTATCGGTTCCTAAATGCAAGAGGTGAGCAAGCAACATTGTTAGATTTATTTTCACCCAATATGCCTCCAAGTGGAGCGGGGGAGTGTGCCGCACCTAAGTTGTTGCAATTTGCCTTCGAACATCATTATCAACCATTCTGTATGGCTGAATTTTGGTGGGGCAAATCACCTGACATGCTTATTCGTCGTCATGGTAAATTTTATCCCTCTTGTACGGCAAAATGCAAACCGATTTTAGACTTTATGTTGCAGGGGCTCGAAGTGGAACCTAGTCCTCTTTCATCCGTTCAATATACCATAAAGGATATATCCATTGTTTATGAGGATGAGTGGTTGTTGATTGTGGATAAGCCACATGGACTATTGTCAGCTCCTGGATTATCTAGCACTTTATCGGTACAATCCATTTTACAGGAGCATTATCAACAGACGAACTTGAAGGTGGCGCATCGATTGGATATGTCTACCTCTGGGTTACTGGTTGTGGCAAAGAATGAAGAGGTATTCTGCCGGTTACAAGAGATGTTCTCCGACAGAAGTGTAAAGAAACGCTATTTAGCTTTGTTGGATGGTGTTGTGAAAAGTGATAGAGGTAGAATAGAATTGCCGATTAGTCCTAGTTGGGAAAACAGACCTTATCAAGTAATCAACCATGAGAATGGCAAGGAGGCTGTTACTGATTATGAATTGATAGAGGTGAAAGAGGGACGTTCAAAGGTGTGGTTTTATCCGTTGACAGGAAGAACACATCAGTTGAGGTTGCATGCTGCACATAGGGAGGGTTTGGATTGTCCGATTGTAGGCGATGAGCTGTATGGAAATCCTGCAGAACATCTATACCTACAGGCACAGAGGATTGAATTTGAACATCCAATCACTCATGTGTGCCTAAAGGTTGAAGTCCCATGTGAGTTTTAAACCTCCATGAATATTTTGTTTTCTGTAGCTAATTTTTTTAGGTTGATAAGAGCATATCGCATTCGTCCAAGGGCGGTGTTAATGCTGATACCTTCCTCTTCAGCAATTTCTTTGAAGCTCAGATCCTTAAAGAATCTTTTCCGTACAATTGTTTGTTGGTTCTCTGGTAGTTGGTCTATTAACTCTACTACGCCGTTTAATGCATTCTCTTTTGCCCAATACTCTTCAAGACTATCATCATACAATTTGATGTCGTTTAGCAAGTCTGTTCCATATTCTTCATTAGATATGGTGTTTTCATTCTTGCCTTTGCGATAAGTGTCTATGATTAAATTGTGAGCGATTCTTAACAGCCATGAAGCGAACTTACCCTTTTCAGAGTATTTGCCTTGGCGTATGGTCATAATGGCTTTGATAAAGGTTTCCTGAAATAAATCATTAGCCTCATCTTTGTCTTTTGTGGCTGTGTAAATATAGGAGAAAACTTTATTTTTATACCTCATTAATAACACATCGAACGCATCGTTGTTATTATCTGCATACAACTGAACCAACTCGTCGTCAGTCATATAATTTAAACTTTCCATATCTTCCTTATTTTAGTGAAGTAGGAGTGTTTCGATAGGCATAAAAATTTAAAAAGTTTAACATTAGATGAGGCAAATCTATCCAAAAATTTTTTACCAACAAAATAATTCTCGTGTTTTTTTATGTTTTTTTGTTTTTGTGATGATAAAAATCACTCGTATTTGCTATAGTTTTACGCTTAGTCTTACGACTGCCAGCAAGGCATTCTTTGTTCCTTCATATAATGATGGATTGATGATATATTGAATATCTGGCTGTACATATAGGAATTTGACGATACGATATTTATAGGTTAGTTCACATATCGTTTCATGCTTTTCATTGTTTGTGAATAAATTTGATACGCATGCTATACCTAAAACATCAACGTGCCGTTTGGAAAATAATTTGTGAAAATTGAAACCCAAACTAGCAGTTGCATAGACATCGTTTCCCTTTTTTGGAGCATAAGCTAATTGTGAAAAAATTGTCGTGCGAGCACTTGGGTGACTCTCTATGGAGGCGTATATTCCATATAGGTTTGTCTCAGTGTGATAATCAGCTCCTAACTTATAGGTTCCGTGTTCCTCGTGGGAATATTGCCATTCGGTAGCTAGTACGAATCCCTCGTTTGGTTTAATCTTCCATCGTATGTTGGCAGGGTTCTCTTCAAATCCTTCAACAAATCCATCGTATGCGCATGCTTGCCATCTCCATCGGTTGTTGATGTTCCAACCCAACTCAAATCCTAACCCATTGAGAGGGAAAGAAGGGGGCATAATGTTTTGGGAGAAAACAGCATTCATGCCAAATGCTGCATTGATGAACATGGAAGATTCATCGTTCGCTGCAAAATTGCTATTGATATCTTGCAGTCCGACTGTGAAATCTATGCGGTCATTAAAATTTTGTTTGTACCATATCTCGGTAAGAAATGTATAATTGCCCACATCATTATCGTCAGCGTAGAAACGATCTCCAACCAATTCTTCGGAAAATCCGCCTCCTTGTGTGTTCGCACCCGATACCAATAATTCGCCGCCTTTCCAACCTCCGGCTTTTTCTATGTCCAGATTGAGACTTAACGTGGCGTAACCGACATATTTTGTACCCTGCTTCACACCTCCTTGTATATTCGCGGCGACATCACCATCATAAGAGAAATGGGCGGAGAATGCATGGCTTGCTTCACTCTTCTTTTGTGCCTCTTTACGCCATTCAGCCGGGCTCTTTTTTAACTCAGCATCTTTTTCCGCATGTGACTGTATTACAACTAAAGTAGCCGTTATCAAGATAGATATGAGGCGTTTGTTCATTTTTTCTGTTCTCCTTTTGTTTCTTTGTTATTATTACGAAGACAAAGGTATTATCTATTTCGATTTAAAAGAATAGCTATATGTTGGTAATTTTTTATGCATTATGACTATTTATCATGGTAGTGAGGAAAAAAAGAATCAAGTGACATTTATGTTTGTCTATTACATTCTACATACATTAAATCTATTCTGCCTTTTAGTATCTCAGATGTTGTAATGTTCCATCCATGTTCCTTGAGAAAAATGGCATATTGTTCCGCAGTCCATTCGTGAGCGAACTTTATACCTACAAAACTAAGGATTCGTTGCCATAGATTCTTTTTCCCACTAAAGATGAAGTTAGGTGCAATTAAAATGCCATCCGATTTTAATACACGTTTTATCTCTTCCAGAGCAACTTCAGGTTTTGACATGATATGAAGGGCACTTGCTATTATTACAACATCGAATGAATTGCTTTCATAAGACAACTTGGTGGCATCCGCAACTTCGAAAACCACGTTGGAGGGAACGTCTCCCTTCTTTGCTGTTTCAATCATCTTTTCTGCAAAATCAGTAGCGATAACACTTTCGGCACTGTTGGCTATGTGTTTCGCAATCATGCCGGGACCTGTTGCTAGTTCAAGTACTTTCTTTCCAACCACAACTTGCGAAATGTGATTATACATGCAATTGTAGATGTTCTTCTGCGACTTCATTGCCCTCTCATATATTGGAGCGAAAATGTTCCACACATTGTTTTTCATTATCGTTTTCTTTTTAATTTATGGGACGAAAGTAGAAAATCATTTTTGCAATTGCGTTGCAAATGTATTTTTCAATAGTAAAAAACATCTAGATGTGCTTAATAATGCACAATAAATGATATCTTCGTGTATTATTTGGTGAGAGCTTTTGAACTTACCTTTTAATGTGTGTAATAGATCTATAGTTTATATGACAGGCTCAAAAAAAATAAAAATAGTTGTAATTGCTATAATTGCATTCGTTCTATATGTTTTTTATTTCCGGAATCCGCAATTGTCGCGAGAAATCTTTAGTACATTCATCCTTTTTGCTCTTCCAATAGCCTTTCTTGTCGGATTATTCTACTGCTTGATGCCAGGAAGAAAAGGCGAAAGTTCTGAAGTACTCTTTTTCCCCGATTATAATCTGACAGGGAATAGGCAGTATCTCTATATACATAGAAGAGCGGTTGAGAATATTGTTCGGTTGTTTGTCATTGTCACACGTTCGGATGATGTTGCACAGCCAATGGAAAAAGAGTGCGTTTATCGCTATTTTCGGGAGCATCCTCAGTTGGATGAGGTGTTAGGGCAATCTTGTTGTTCTGAGTATGACCAGCAGTTGATGTACTCATCAAAGATTCGTTACAACGAATTGATATCGGCCATACATAAGGCGAAACCTAATGATTCTGCAATTAATGAGTTGGCACATGCCCTTTTTCAGGTAGCCTTTTCGTGCGATGGCTTACAACCAGAGGAACTGAATGTTTTGCGTTGTATTATAAAATTATTAGTAAAGGATAAAGTTGTGTTCGCCCGATTTGACAATATGTTTTTTTCGAATCCGTCCTATGCACAGGAGAATAATCGCGCGGGAGAATCTTTTAAATATAAAAAAGGAAAGGGTAAGAAGAAAAAGAAGGGTAATTCTCAGCAGAAGTTTGATGATTCATCTTCATTTGACAAAGATTTCGATTATAAGAGCACTCGAGGATACGCAAGTGTTCAGGCGTATAACACATTGAATCTGTCGATGACGGCATCCGACAGTGAAATCAAAACAGCCTATCGCAAATTAGCACTGAAATATCATCCGGATCGCTTAAGAGGAAATGTGTCAGAAAATGACATTCGCTCTGCCAATGAAAAATTTGATAAGATTACGAAAGCTTACGATCTCATTTGTAAAGAGCGAGGAATTAAATAGTTGTTTATAAATCTAACGTGTGGAGAAGATACAATAAAGGGGCGGAATTTCTTTCGCCCCTTCGTTGTTGAATGATAATTCTTATTTTATTTTACAAGTGCTTTTGTGACTTTCAAACCTTGTTTTATCACATATACACCCGTACAAGGTACTGTGACTCTTTCTCCTCCTCCAATGAACTGACCGTTGATGGAGTATACTTGAATGTCGCCACTATTTGAATAAATCGTATTACCTATTGTGTAATAGTAATTGTCAGAAGGTGTGTCTTGAAGGCTGTTGACGTCGCCATCTGAAATTTTCACATACATGAAGTTTGTGATACTGATAGTAGAATCCCATGGAGTGGCACTTTCAGGTGCATTTTCCATATTGACTAAAATGTTAAGCTTGTCATATCCTGTGAATTCAGGTATGCAATTTGGAATGGCGGAAATAGAACCATAAAGTTCTGCCTTACATTTGTTTATTGTAAGATGGTCAGAAACAATGGCTGCTGCTGATGTTCCGTCAACAACAATGTTGAAATTTGAGTTGTCGAGGTAACCATTTGATGCATATATTCCGTAATTGCTTTTGTGAGTTTCAGTCGTATGAGTAAATGAACTTTCTTTTACATTTAGTTTTTTCGCGCTGATTCCAATGCCTTGCTGGTCACTATTTATTTTTTGTGAGATAGAACAACTGTCAATTTGTAAAGAGTCGCAATTAAAACCTATTGCGTTTTTTGATGCGAACAAATTTTGATTGATTTCGGATTTTGCTATTTCTAATACGTTAGCTACTATACTCTTTGCTGTGGTTGAGCTATCGATTGATGCAAAATAGTGGTCATTGTCCATGCTTAGATATTTGGAAGAGAGACCTGTTGAGCTAGTATAGCCGATAATTCCGTCAAGTTGATAATTGTTATTTGTTGAGATCAATGTATCGGAAACACTTACATGCACATTCTTGTTTGCAATAATATTGGCTTGAATGTTACATGTGTTGAAATTGTTATTATTTACAGATATTCCCATGAAATCACTTGTGGATTTTCCAGAAATGATGATAGAATCTTTTTTGAAATCAGCGGATTTTCCTGTAAGTCCGACACATTTGTTTCCTTTTAGATTCAATTCTATCATGTTTTGAGTTGAAGAAAGAGTGTTGAAGATGGCGGCAATGACATCGTAGGAGGCCTCTTCTTTTTCTTTATCTGTACTAATATCTTCTATGATTTTTGAATTGGATATCTGCAAGACATCTGATTGGAGTCCATTTGCCATCTCTTGGGCAACGACTTCTGTCTGAAGTAAAGCATTGTTCAACTCTGCACGATCAGTATAAACTACTGCGCATTGTTTGCCTTTAAGAATGCAATGAATGGAGGAACCATCACATTTCAGAAGACTGCTTTGCAAAGCGTAGCTGATGTTGTCGGAATTAATGTCGATGTTCACTTTACTATTGTTTGTGATAAGTGCAATTTCTGCCACATCGATTGCTGTCGTGTTGTATGTTTCTGATGAGGTCATATTCCACACACTATTGTTGAGCAATAAGTTGCTTCCTATATATCCACCACCGTTTTTTGATTTGGTTTGAATATCAACCGTAGAATTGTTAAGTGCAAGCCCTTCCGCTTGGATGAATAGTGATTGAAGTTGGTTAGAATCAGAGCCTCTTCCGACTATGGATCCTGATATGGCGGAGTTGAGTACTGAGACATCACCTTTGCATAAAAAGCCATAACTGGAAGCGGTAGAATCAATGTCGATTGTCATATCAGTGCTTTCGATCTCTATTTTGGATGCATTGGCAACAACTGCTTGGCCTTTGCCAGAAACAATGGTTATGATTTTTGCGTTCGATATAGATAGGGAGTCACTCAGAAAGCCAACGGAACTTTTTGTTGATGCTAATGTTTCTTTGATAGTGGCATCTTTGATGGAGAGCTGTGAGACATATAGACCGTAGTTCGTTTCGTTGTCTAATAAGATATCTAAAGTGTCACCTACTATTGTGACCTTGTTCTCTGAATGAACGAAGGATGTAAGATTGCCTTTGTCTACAACTGAATTCTGGCCAATAAACTTGATGGTTAAATCCTCTATTTTGCTAAAAACAAAGGCTCCGATACTGTCATGTCCTGTTAATGTGGCATTTTCGAATACAAGCGTGTGAGATTCTGCTTCATAATAGACACGGCCTTCAATGCCGGGGAACTTGATTGAATCCTTGTTCTTGTCAGTGATGGCATAACCGGAAACGTAAACATCATAAATAATAGTGCTGCCCTCATTTGGAGTGCTGTCAGCATACGACGTGAATGTCGATCCCAATAAAGATAGGAGTGTTACAAATGAGATAACCAATCTCCTTGAAATGTGTCGTAATGTCATAATTAGTTGAATTTATATAAATCTGAAATTTTGTATCCTCTTAAAAACTCTTCAGTGGAAAGTCTCTTTTTCCCTGGTATCTGAAGCGATTTGATTCGTATATATCCGTTTTGAACGGCGATGTCAATGAATTTCTTGTCAAATTTGAAGGACCCGATAGGCTGATTGTGATTAACTTCTATTATTTCGGTTTCAAATATTTTGACGGAGATTGTTGTGCCCTGCGGATCTGTTAGTTCACACCATGCGGCAGGGTAGGGTGACAATCCTCTGACAAAATTATGAAGATAATGAACGTCCTGATTCCAATCGATTTTACAAGTGTCCTTGAAAATTTTTGGCGCGGGTTTGAGTTCTTTCTCGTCGGTGTAGAAGCATTTTTGCTCTTGAGCTTCTGCTTTGTCGTTTAGTATGAGGTCTACGGTTTCTGTCACCAAGTCGGCACCGAGTACCATGAGTTTGTCATGAATGTCGCCCACGCATTCGTTGTCTCCAATTGGAATTCTTCTTTGTAGAATGATTTTTCCTGTGTCAATCTCGTGGGTGAGGAAGAATGTTGTGACACCCGTCTCTTTTTCACCATTTATGACAGCCCAGTTGATGGGAGCTGCTCCTCTGTATTGAGGTAGTAATGATGCATGGAGGTTGAAGGTGCCCAAACGAGGCATGTTCCAAACGACTTCGGGTAGCATGCGGAAAGCGACGACAATTTGAAGGTCTGCATTCCAAGCCTTCAAGTCTGCTAAGAATTGTTCGTCTTTCAGACGTGCGGGTTGTAGCAGTGGTATGTTTTGTGATAATGCATACTCTTTGACAGGTGAGTATTGAATGTGATGACCACGACCCGCTTCTTTGTCGGGCATAGTGATGCATCCCACAACATTGTATCCACCTTCGACCAATTTCTTCAAGGGCTCCACGGCAAAGTCGGGAGTGCCCATATAAACTATGCGTAAAGAATTCTTGTCCATAAATTATTTTCTAGTACCTGTTCCCCACATGAGTTTCTCACGAAGCGTGTTGAAGAAGTCGTGGTTCTCACGTCGGATAATTTTTGTGGTGAAACTAGCTTTTTTTATTTTAAGAGGTGTTTGTTCGTTGAACACGTTGTTTCTGCCATCGAGTGCGATGAGGAACTGTTTGTTGCGGCTTTCCACTTTCAAATCGATCTCCCATGAATCTGGTATGATGATTGGACGCACATTCAGACTATGAGATGCCACGGGCGTGATGATGAAATTAGAAGCCTGTGGAACCACAATAGGTCCGCCCACACTCATTGAATAGGCTGTGGAACCTGTTGCGGTTGCAATCAGCAGACCATCCGCTTGGTATGAGTTGATGAATGTGCCATTTGCCCATGCATGAATTGTAATCATGGAAGAAGAGTCTCTTTTTAGAATGGCAATTTCATTGATGGCGTAATTAAAGTCGGTATATAAACGTTCCTCTGTGTGAAGTCTAAGAAGTGCGTGGTCTTCAATATGATAGTGACCATCAATGATGTTGTTGACAGATTGTACGAGGTCATCGCCTGGCACGTCGGCCAAGAATCCTAATCTGCCAGCATTGATACCCACAATTGGAATGTCTTTCCTTCCGATTTTGGCCGAAGTTCTAATGAATGTTCCATCTCCGCCAATGCTGAAAGCCATATCTGCTGAGAAGTTGTCGCTATCGATGATTGTATGCTCGAAGGATAAGTCCACGCCTTTTTCCACTAGAAATTGGCAGAAATCACGTTCAAGCATGATTTCCACTCCACGGTTCCGCAGAATGTTCATCACTTCATTTGTGTAATGAGCCACTTCTACGTTACATTTGTTTCCGAAAATTATTATTTTCATTTGTTTGTGGTTAGTCAAAAATTCTACTTAGGAATAGTTATGCAAAGATATCACATTTAATTAAGATTCAGATGATTTTTAATAATAAAAAAGGCATCCAAAGAGGATGCCTTGTTGTTGAAATCAGAGAAATGCTTATTTCTTTCTGTTTCCGTAGCGGCTCATGAACTTATCAACACGACCTGCTGTGTCAACCATCTTAGACTTTCCTGTGAAGAAAGGGTGAGATGAACTTGAAATTTCAAGTTTTACAAGTGGCAAAGTCTCTCCATCAATTTCGATGGTGTCTTTTGTGTTCACTGTTGAACGTGAAATAAACATATCGCCGTTGGACAAGTCCTTGAATACAACTGGACGATAATTCTCTGGTTGAATATCCTTTTTCATTATTTTAAAAAATTTAATTTCTAACTTAATTTTCTTTGTTTGGTAACCTTATGCAAATGGCGGTGCAAATTTACAAAAAAAATTGTAACGAAAAACATATTCGTGAAAATAATCATTTTTTAATGTAAAAAAACGGGATGGAAGGGATATTCTCATTGTTTTCCCTGCGTGAATTTGGTGTGGGTTTAGAAAAGAATGTATATTTTTGCGGAAAATAAATCAAAAAGTTTGAAAGTAGTATGAAGAAAATTTTTATAGTTACATTAACATTATTATTAGCAGTTATGTCAGTGAATGCAGCAGACAAAGCACAGAAGAAAGGTACTGTGGTGGAATTAAAAACAGAGTTTGGAACGATGAAGATATTGTTGTATGATGATACACCTCAGCATCGTGATAATTTTTTAAAGTTGGTGAATCAGGGATTTTATGATAGTTTGTTGTTCCATCGTGTCATTAAGGAATTTATGATTCAAGGTGGAGATCCAGATTCTAAGAATGCTCCTGCATCTAAGCAATTGGGTGCTGGTGACGTGGGATACACGATTCCTGCAGAGTTCGTATATCCTAAATATTATCATAAGAAAGGTGCGTTGGCTGCAGCTCGTCAAGGTGATCAGGTGAACCCTGAAAAACGTTCTTCTGGATGTCAATTTTACATTGTTCAAGGTAAGAAGATGAATGATGCTGAAATTCAACAGATGGAGAAGATCCTTTTGAATAAGGCGAAAGAGAAACGCTTTTATGAGATTGCAAGAGAGAAAAATGAAGAAATCAAGAAGTTGAGAATCGCAAAAGATCAGGAGGGGTTGAGAAAGTTGAATGATGATATCATCGCTCAATTGGAGAAAGAATTTGAGTCAAAAGCCTCTGACTTTAAAATGCCTGATGAGATGAAAGAGGTTTATAAGACAATTGGTGGTACTCCTTTCTTGGACAATGACTATACAGTATTTGGCGAGGTGATTGAAGGCTTGGAGGTGATTGATGCTATTGCTGCAGTTAAGACAAGACCAGGTGATCGCCCTGAGAATGATATTAAGATGAGTATCAAAGTAGTGAAATAATCTCACTTCGTATTTTTAACTTCCCAAAAGAAAATAAAGTAGGGAATATCCAATAAAAATCCCCAAGCTGACACATCGGCTTGGGGATTTCTTTGTTGCTATGTGTTATCCGTTATTCAGTCAAGACACCTTGTGCGGGCGTTTCGTCTTGCTTAAAGTTCGCGGTTTTTACAATGTCTGAGTTGAATGGCAATTCTCTTGTCATATTTGTGTCTCCATCATCCCATTTGTCGAATTTATATCCATCATATTCAATGACAGAAATAACGATAGATGTAATGTCTCCTGTTTTTATCTCCTTGACATAAGCAGAACCTTGAGCATCTTCTGATATCAATGTGCAACTAACACCACCTAATTTTACGTTGTTTAAGCGGTTGCAGCTGAAGAATGTATTTGGATTAATAGCCGCATTCTTGTCCAATTTGATTGATTTTAAACTTTTACACATTTGAAAAGCATAAGCACCGATGTTGGTAACTGATTCTGGAATCTCAATGGAGGTCAATTTGCTGCAGTTGCTAAACGCAAATGCGCCGATGGAAGCGACCTTACTAGGAATAATGAACTCTTTCAAACTGCTACAGCCGCTGAAAGCGTTTGCACCAATCTTTGTTACAGAAGCAGGCAACTTGATAGTTAACAAATTGTCACATCCACTGAACAAGAAAGAGTCAATCTCGCTAATTGCGTCAGGTATGTTTATGGAGGTTAACTTGCTGCAATCTTGAAAAGCGTATGCACTGATTTTATTGACGGAGGCAGGAATGCTGATGGTCTTCAGACTTTCGCATCCGATGAATGCCTTTGTCTGGATCGCTGTAAGAGATGCAGGAAGTTTGATAGACGAAAGAGCACTGCAGAATGAGAATGTGAGTGAGTCTATCTGAGTGATTGAAGTGGGTAATTTGATGGAATTGAGATCACTACAATCTGCAAAAGCAGCCTTCCCAATGCTTTTAATTGAGTTGGGGAGAATGATGCTTTTCAGACTTTTACATCCTGAAAAAGCAGCAGAATCAATCGCCTGAAGAGAGTTTGGCAATTTGATATTGTTGAGGCTTATACATAAAGCAAAAACACTTTTTTCAATCTTTGAGATGGATTGAGGAATTGTAATTGCTTTCAAACTCTCGCATCCTAAGAATGCACTTCTTCCAAGATAAGATAGGTTGGCAGGTAATTTAATGTTTGTTAGACTGATGCAACCTGCAAATGCAGAGGTGTCAATCTTCGTTACAGAGGCAGGAATGACAACAGACTCCAAATTTTCAAAACGAGCGAAAGCCCTTTTCCCAATGGTTTTGACACCATCTTCTATTACGACTTTTGAGATCTCAATTTTTCTTTCCGTCCATGGATATTGTTGTTGGCTGTTAAGTGTGAAATCAGCATCGCTTGAGATGGTCAATACACCATTGTCTGATATGGACCAACTGGCGAACAGTGGTGAGCTGAACAACAATAAAACTGTCATCAATAGAGATGACTTGATAAGATTTCTTTTTGAATAAATTGTTTCCATGTTTTTATTTAATAGTTGTGATTTGAAATCGGTATAAATTATATTTCGTTTTATCCCCATAAGTGTTTCATGTAGGACCAAATAAAGTATCCACAGACGATCAGTTTTAATCCTGTGTTGGTTAAAAAGCCGATGAAAGAACCGAAGGCGGCTTTGATGGCAATGTTGCTTTCTTTGCCCGATAGTAGTTCGGCTACGAAAGCACCAATGATAGGACCTAAGATGATGCCCAATGGGCCGAAGAAGAGACCAATGATGAGTCCGATGGTGCTTCCCCACATGCCCCATTTACTGCCTCCAAATTTTTTTGTAAACCAGATGGGAAAGATGTAATCGGTCACTTGAGCAACGATAGTAAGCAAGATGTACGTGACAAATTGCGTTGTTGTGAAGTCGATAGCATCGGTAAGATGCAGCAGGAGAAGTCCGATGAGAGCAAGCGGGGTTCCCGGTAACACAGGAACGACACATCCCACAAATCCAATGATGAGTAAGATGCCGCTGATGATGTATAGGGCAATATCCATAACTACATAAAAATTTAGATGGCAAAATTACAAATAATATGGCGGAAGATTGAATTTATAAAAAAAAAGATTTTTTTTGTCGTTCAAAGGCTTATTTGTAAATGTTTTTCATTAAATTTGCCAACGTTGTCGGAATGACAACCTTATGAGGAATATTAATGCTTATAGATTTGTAGAGTATGCAAGAACAGATGAATTCTCAGGATAATAAGGAGATAAGTGGGGGAAACAATACTATTCAGACACCTGCTTTTGATGAAAACATAGAAGAAAAGAAAGATGATATACAAACTGATTTGTCAGAAGTAGACGAGGTGGAGGATGAACCATCGGTGAACTATAGTGAGTTTACGGAGGGACAATTGGTTGAGGCTGCAAAAGAGTTGATGGCAAGTAATCCAGAAACGTATGCTTCGATCAAAGGAAATATGGATGCTATTAAGCATAATTTCTATCGTAAGTTGAAAGCAAAGAATGACGAACTTTTCCAAAAATTCATTGAAGAAGGTGGTAAGAAAGAGGATTTTTCAGCGCCTGTGAATCCATTGGAAGAGGAGTTGCGTGAGATTCTTACTAAATATAAAGAGAAAAGAAGTTCTGAGTTGGCACGTGCCGAGGCTGAGAAGCAACAATGCTTGGCACAGAAGAAACAGATACTTGAAAATATAAAAGGCTTGTTGGAATCGGATGAGGACTTTGGTGTAAAATTGCCTCAATTGAAAAAATTGCAACAAGAGTGGAAAGAGGTTGGTCCAGTGCCAGCATCTGAAGTGAACTCGTTGTGGAAGACCTATCAGTTATATGTAGAAAACTTCTATGATGATTTGAAGATCAATAACGAGTTGCGTGATTATGATTTCAGAAAGAATTTAGAGTTGAAGACTGCTTTGTGTGAGCAGGCAGAGAAGTTGGCAGAGGAAAAGGATGTTCTTGTGGCATTCCGCAAATTACAATCGTTGCATGATGAGTGGAGAGAAATCGGTCCGGTTTCTCGTGAGAGCAGAGAGTCGATTTGGACTCGTTTCAAGGAGGCATCTACGGTTGTCAACAAGCGCCATCACGATCATTTTGATCAGTTGAGAAGTGCAGAGCAAGAAAATCTAGAGAAGAAGAAAGCATTATGTGAAAAATTGGAGTCGATTGATTTGACTTCTTTCAATACTTATAAAGAGTGGCAAGACAAGTCGGATGAGATTATTGCCGTTCAGGAAGAGTGGAAGACGATTGGATTCGCACCAAAGAAGGAGAATGTGGCAATATACGAGCGTTTTAGAACCGCATGTGATAACTTCTTCAAAGCGAAGAATCTCTTTTTCAAAAGTGCGAAAGAGCAGTTGGTGACCAATTTGAACAAGAAAATAGAATTGTGCGAGAAGGCGGAAGCACTGAAAGATAGCAAAGAGTGGAAACAGACGTCTGATATATTGGTTCAATTGCAGAAAGATTGGAAGACAATCGGTCCGGTTCCTAAGAAGCAGTCTGATGTTGTGTGGAATAGATTCGTTTCCGCTTGTGATTACTTCTTCCAACAGAAAAATTTGGAGACAAAGAGTCTGAAGTCTGAGCAAGAAGAGAATTTAAAGCAGAAAAAGAGTTTGGTTGAACAGATTAAGGCGTTGGAGATAGGTGAGGACTCAAACAAATCTTATGCTGAATTGAAGGCTTTGATTGCGAAATGGAATGAAGTGGGTCATGTTCCTTTTAAAGATAAAGATAAATTATATAAGGCATATAAGGCTGCAATTGATGAGAAATTTGACAAGTTGAATTTAGATCATGCAGCGAGAAGAATGGATGCCTTTAAGTCTAATCTACAGGAGATGACAGAGAAGGGACAACAAAAACTATTCTTTGTAGAAAGAAAGAAGTTGTTGCGTCAATATGAGACGATCGATCGTGAAATTGCTACTTATGAGAACAACATAGGATTCTTCTCTTCTTCTTCGAAAAACTCTTCCATGATAAAAGAGTTGGAGAATAAAATTCTGAAGTTGAAGAAAGAGAGAGACATGTTGAAGGAGCAGATAAAGATGATGGAAGACTCAGTTGAATAGAAAATTTGAAAAGAGGGAGGTCTGTTAAGCCCTCCCAAATGAATATTATAATAAATCTTATTGTTTAATTATTTTTTTGAAAGTATGAAACCTTTTGATGAAGACTGGCAAGAAGATTCCGGGAGGAACTACAATGCAGAAGGTGGAGAGGAAACTCAATCCACAAGAAAAAGCTTTAACCCAAACTTTACAGCAGACAACAAATTAAATCGTCCTGCAGGTGATGCTCAGCGCAGACCTCGTAAGCGCGTAGGCGAAGCTACAAAATTTTCACAGAATGGGGATTACTCTGGTAATCGTTCATTCCGTCCTAGAAACAATGACTACAACCAAGATGGGTACAATCGTGGTGGCTACAACAACAATCGAGGTGGTTACGGTGGTCGTGGTTATAACAATGGCGGTGGCTATGGTAACAATGGTGGTTATGACAGAAATTTCGGTGGCGAGTTCAATAACGCCTCTAAATTCGAGATTGACTTTGATGATGTGACATCTGCTCAAGGTGGCGATGACAACAATAACCAACCATCTTACGATCAAAACTATCAAAGTCGTCCTGACTCTCGTCAGTATGACAACCGTGGTGGTTACGACAATCGTGGCGGTTATAATAACCGTGGTGGCTACGACAATCGTGGTGGTTACAATGACAATCGCGGCGGTGGCTATGGCAACAACCGTGGTGGTGGCTACAACAACAACCGTGGCGGTGGCTACAACAACAACCGTGGTGGTGGCTACAACAACAATCGTGGTGGCGGTTATAACAACAACAACCGTGGCGGTGGTTTCAACCAAGGTGGTGGCAGACGCCCTAACTTCGGTGGAAAATCAAACAACAACCGCGGTCATCAACCTAATAGAGGAGGAAACTTCAATCGTCCAAACATCACTCGTCCTATAGAGTATAAATCAATAGTGGAGGATCCAAATGAGGAGATTCGTTTGAATAAATTCTTGGCGAATGCAGGTATCTGCTCTCGTCGTGAAGCAGACGAGTTGATTCAAGCTGGCGTAGTATCTGTTAATGGTACTGTCGTTTCAGAATTGGGTGCCAAGATTTTGCGTGGCGATAAGGTGATGATCAATGACCAATTGGTTTCTCCAGATAAGAGAATTTATTTGTTGTTGAACAAACCTAAAGATTGTGTGACAACTAGCGATGATCCATACGCAAAAACAACTGTTATGGATTTGGTTAAAAACGCATGTCGCGAAAGAATCTATCCAGTAGGTCGCTTGGATAGAAACACAACAGGTGTGTTGTTGTTGACTAACGATGGTGATTTGTCCGCTAAGTTGACTCATCCAAAATATAACAAGAAGAAGATTTACCAACTTGTATTGGATAAACCTTTGGAGCAAGAACATTTCAACCAAATGTTGGCAGGAATCGAATTGGAAGATGGCGAAATCAAAGCTGACAATTTGAGTATCTTGGATGACGAAGAGGGTAGAAAAGTAGGTATCGAGATCCACTCAGGTAGAAATCGTATCGTTCGTCGTATCTTTGAACATTTCGGATATCGCGTGATTCGTTTGGATCGTGTATACTTTGCTGGATTGACAAAGAAAAACCTAAAACGTGGTCAATGGCGCTTCTTGACAGAGAAAGAAGTTAGCATGCTTCGTATGGGTGCTTTTGAATAATTAGTATAATGGGGGATCTCATAGGATCCCCTTAATTTAGTTCAATATGAAAGTAGACGTTTTATTGGGTTTACAATGGGGTGACGAAGGAAAAGGTAAGGTCGTAGATGTCCTTACACCTGGCTATGACGTTGTAACTCGTTTTCAAGGAGGCCCTAATGCAGGTCATACATTGGAGTTCGAAGGACAGAAATATGTGCTTCGTTCTATTCCTTCAGGAATCTTTCAGGGGGGAAAGATTAATGTGATTGGTAATGGTGTTGTCTTGGATCCAGCTTTGTTTAAAAAAGAGGTGGAGGAGTTGGAAAAGTCTGGTCATGATTTGACTGAAAGATTGTACATCTCTAAAAAGGCACATTTGATATTACCTACACATCGTCTTTTGGATGCTGCTTATGAATCAGCAAAGGGTTCTTCTAAAATCGGAACGACCGGAAAAGGTATCGGTCCTACCTATACTGACAAAGTTAGCCGTAACGGACTTAGAGTAGGTGATTTGTTGTGTGATTTCGAAGAGAAATACAACAAGGCAATCGCTCGTCATAAGGAGATTCTTAGTCACTATGATTTTCAATACGACTTGGCTCCAATTGAAAAGGAGTGGATGGAAGGTGTTGAAAAATTGAAACAATATTCTTTTATCGATAGTGAACATGTTTTGAACGACCTTTTGGCTGATGGTAAAACCATCTTGGCAGAGGGCGCTCAGGGTACCATGTTGGATGTTGACTTTGGATCATATCCATTTGTTACTTCATCTAACACAATCTGCGCAGGTGCATGTACTGGTTTAGGTGTGGCTCCTCGTAAGATTGGAGAGGTCTTTGGTATCTTTAAAGCATACTGTACACGTGTAGGTGCAGGTCCTTTCCCTACGGAGTTGTTCGATGAGACTGGAAAGACCATTCGTGACTTGGGTCATGAGTATGGCGCTGTGACAGGTCGTGAACGCCGTTGCGGATGGATCGACTTAGTGGCTTTGAAGTATGCTGTCATGATCAATGGTGTTACAAAATTGATTATGATGAAGAGTGATGTCTTGGATGGATTTGATTCCATTAAGGCATGTGTTGCTTATAAGATCGATGGCGTAGAAACGGATGAGTTCCCATTTGATATCACAGAGGGTCATATCGAACCTGTGTATGTTTCAATGGATGGATGGAAGACGAACATGACAAAGATGAAGAGCGAAAACGAATTCCCAGAAGAGTTCAACGCATATCTTGATTTCTTGGAGGATTACCTTGGTGTACCTATCAAGATTGTTTCAGTCGGTCCAGATCGTGAACAGACAATCATTCGTTATCGTGATTTTGAGTAAGATAAAGTGATGATATTTATGAGGGCGTTCCTGTTTTGGAATGCCCTTTTTGTACTTTATGGATAATAGAGAAAGAGAAAAAATATTATTTCAGTTCGTGTGTGAAGAACTATCTGCGGATAATTCAGGACATGATCATCTGCATGCCATGCGTGTGGTGACTAATGCACGTTTGTTGCTTGAGAAGGAGGGCGGGGATGAGTCCATCATTATCGCAGCCTGTTATCTGCATGATTGCATAGACAAGAAGTTGTTTGAGAATCTGCCACTTCAGAAAGAGAAAATCATACGTTTGTTGCAATCCCTTGATTATACGAAAGAGCAGCAAGATACCATTCTCTATATTATGGAAAATATCTCATTCAGTTCGGGTAAGAGTAAGGATTTGACAAATATAAATGCACGTATTGTTTGTGATGCAGATCGGTTGGATGCCATTGGTGCCATTGGCATCATCCGCACAATAGAATTTGGCGCTTCGAGAGGTAGAAAGTTTTATAACCAGGATGAGGTGAATAAGTCCGATGTCTCTTCTTATTCGAAAGAGACGACCCTTGCTCATTTTTATGATAAATTATTGTTGTTGAAAGATTTAATGTTTACCGACACCGCCAAAAGAATAGCCGAAAAGCGGAGTGCGTTTATGGTGTCGTTTTTAGATGAGTTTTATGAAGAGGTTAAGGAATGAATGGGGGAATATTTTAGTTTGATTAGAAAAAAGAACACAATAAGGTGTTTATGATGGTTTGAGAAGTTTTTCTGGATAGAGGTGATGGAAAGGCGCCTCACGAGGTTTCTTCCGTCACTTACAAAAACTATACACCCAATGGAACTCGCACGGTGAGCACCGACGCTTATCGCATGGTGGACAAGATTGTGGAGGGAGACCTAACCTATCAGATCACATACCGTCCCGACCATACCCGTTGCATGACGCAGCTCTACAAGGGGGGCAAGCTACAGCGGACGAAGTATTATTGCGACGGGTTTGAAAATGAGGTGGACGCAAGTGGGAAAGAACGAAAAATTCACTATCTTTGCGGAGGTACCGGTCTTTCAGCCCTGTACGTGATTGACAATGGAAAGGATTCCCTCTTCACGGCAGTGACCGACAGAC
>JAFZLC010000046.1 GCA_017551675.1 Paludibacteraceae bacterium
CTTTGCGTGAAGTCGGATTTGGTTTAATCTTAGAGTAATTGTGTTATCTTGTCAGTTTTCATGTCACTGACAACGGCGAAGCCATCCCACCCTAGAAGCAGATGATACGAGAAACAAGTTATAATATCAGTCTTTCACACATCGTCGACCTTGATTTCCGCTTCTCCGCCAAGGAGACGGATCGGGAGACGGGGCTTTCGTATTTCGGTGCGAGGGGTTTCTACCCGACAGTGTCAGTTAAATTCAAAGATTTTCATGTGGAATACAATCTGAATTGTATCGTTTATATGCCAATTCATTAATCGTTTGCAAAAGAAGCGAGCCCCGAGGGTGGTATATACACCTTCGGGGCTCGTTTTGTTTATTGCCTATGGTAAGGTTCTGTTTTGGAGATTGACTTATCTCTTGCCATTCAGAATATCTTCCACTATCTTTCTGTCAATCTCAAGCATCTCTGCAATTTCCGATGCGGATTTCCCTTTCTCTTTTTTAGCAAGCACTTGTCTGGTAAGGAGTGCGAGTTCACCTTCAGCCCTTCCTTCAGCCCTTCCTTTTTCGACACCAGATTTGAATGTGCCAGAAAGTAGTGTGTGCTCTGTTGCTATTATATCATAGAAACGGTCGTATGCGGCGAGTTGAGCCTCGGTATATGCTCCATGCTCCACTATTTTGAGGGCTTTCCTTATTTCAGGAGACTCCATCAGTTCTTGTGGCACCTCCGTGGTGCTTTCGTTCACTTCTGTAAGGAATCGTAGCCACAAGTCCATCATCTTCTTTTCCCGTTTGTTTTGCGGGGCAAATTTTGTCAGTTCTATGAATATGAGTTCGAAACCCTCAATCACGTTGTTGGGTTTGCCCTTTTCTGCAACCTGAAACTGATGGTAGAACTTTGAACCGTCGAATGCGTTGTCGTTTACAAGATTCAGGGAATAGATTGGAGCAAGTTTGTTGTAGTCAAATCCCTTTGTAGCCTGACTCACATAGGCCTTGGAGGCGTTGAAAAGCACTCGTTGTTTAAACTCCGATGTCCAATACATCTGCATTTCCACAATAAATTGACGTCCATTGTTGTCTTTGCAACGCACGTCCACTATGGTGTTCTTTCTTAGAGGCGTATCCGGAAGCATCTCCGGTTGCAGATACTCCACCTCCTTTATTTCCTCACCCTTTTTGAACGGTATCAAAGCATTAAGAAAGCTTATCACCAAATCTTTATGTCTTCCAAATACGTTCTTAAAGGTCAAATCAAAACGTGGATCAAGATATTTTCCCATATTTTTATACTTTTTGCCAAAAATAAAAAGATTTTGTTTTAGCAGCAAATTAAACTGACAAAAACAATGATCTGCTTATGTCAACAAGAAAATTCACTGCAAGATATCACCTACATGCAGTATGGTGAGTTGCTCGTCATCCGTCCTCAGGAATATGTAAGATTTGTATCAGAGTTCACCTATATTTTATTCCTCTCCCGTAGCCTCCTGTTTTTGCTCTACCTTGTCTGTTGCCAAGCGTAGTCCGAACATGCTGGCAGCAAAGTCTGGTTTACTTTTGTTTCTGCAGGAAACACGACAGAAGAGTGCTGGTCCCTCGAAATAACCTCCGCGAAGTACACGTTCGGTACCTGTTTCAGGTCCTTGTGGATTGATTAGCTCCTTCTCTGTGTCTGTAGGATAGGGACCATACCAGTCAGAACACCATTCCCATACGTTACCACTCATATCGTAAAGACCTAGTTCGTTGTCTTTCCTTTTGCCTGCTACGTGTGGTTGCGCATCTGAATTGTCTTTATACCATGCTAGGGTGTAGAGGTCGCTTCCGCCACTGTATTTCAGCCCGTTTGCTAATGTTCCTCCTCTTGCGGCATATTCCCATTCAGCTTCTGTCGGAAGTCGGTATTCCGTACCCAAAAAACTATTCAATCGGGTGATGAATTTTTGTGCATCGTTCCATGATACATTGGTGACGGGCAAATCATCATTCCTAACATCGCTTGGATTCTTACCCATCACTTCCCTCCATTGACGTTGGGTGACGGTGTATTTGCAGATGGAGAAACTATGTACAAAGACAGGATGTGCAGGCTTCTCTGGTTGAAGACATTCATCTTCTTGCTCTGATGTGCAACCCATATCAAAGGATCCACCCTCGATAAATACCATTTTAAAGTTTAATATAGCTTTCTTCCTTGCGATTTGATCTTCGCGAAAAGCGGATGTCTGTTGCTGAGAAGGTTGCTTTTGTGCATCCCCTTTTTCTCCCTTCTTGGCGGATATCAGAAGAAGCATAACTCCGATGATGGCTATGATTATTGAGAGCTTTTTCATTGTCGTAACTATTATTCTGCAGATTCTGATGATTGTTCAGATCCTTTGGATTCAATTCTTTGGAAATCACCCGCTTTGGTAAAGGAGAGTTCTACGTTGTTTGGTTTGTTCAATTTGACACGATAACCATAACTTTTCTTCTCGATTCGACGGATATATTGTTCTGGATAATTCTTTTCGATGTACTGATTTAACTTCTTAGGAAGAAGATTAAGCACACTTTCTGGTAATCTCTGTGACTTTGAGATCTTGATTTCAAACCAGTTTCCTTTTCTGTCGAATTCAATCTCAGTGTTCTCTTCCAATCGGATGTTATAGTCTCCATCCACATCATTGACAATAGAGATGATGCTGACGTCTTGTTAAGGTTTGTTGACAAATGCTTTCGCTCTGGAAGTCAGTCTCTTACCTGATGGATCATCACTGATAATCTCTCCCTCTTGGGTGAAATTCAATTCTATGTCGTCTGGCTTATGGAATGTGATGCGATAGATGAAATCTTTTCTTCCAAGGGATTTCTTCTCAATCTTGTGAATGGTTTTGTCTGAACAGTTCTCATCTATGTATTGATTGATACTGCTTGGAAGTGTACCCATTAGAGTGGCGGGTACCTCATTCCATCTTAGATTGACTTGCTCCCATTGTCCTGTGTTGGTGAAATCGATTTCTGTTCCATCTTCCAACATGACTACATAGTCCATCTGAATCTTTGTCTCTGTAATCTCTTTAATCTCCTTTTGAGGGAAATGGGTGGCGAGAAATTCTTCTGCATCTTTTGGTAAAGCGCTTTTGTTTCTGCCATTGCCACTTTCACAAGAGAAAAGAGTGGTTATCATTGCTAATGCAGCAAATATGATAAATGATGTGTTTTTCTTCATAATGATGTATTTACGTTAGTCTTTCAAAATTAGGACTTTTTCTGATATCAGAGACATTTTAAAACGTATTTTTCAAGCAAAGTGAAAAATGTTTAGACAAAAACGTGTGAGTTGGGGTTATTTATTGTATTCGATAGCCAACTTTACATTTTTCAATACAGCTTGACTGGTGTAAGTAGCACCACTAACTGCATCTACATCTGGAAGATGTTCAAAATCGAGATTTCTCAACTGTGGCAATAGAGTCTCCTTTACCTTGTCCAAAAACTCTGGAGTCTCCTCGTTAGCTAAGATTTCCACATCTATGATGGTATTCCCCTTTATGGTTACGTTCAAAGGTACATTACCATAAAATCCTTTGATCTCAGCTCCGATCTCTGTTGTGTTGACGGTATAGCTGCCATCTCCATTTTTAGTGATATTCTTATCTGTGCAGGCAGATGTGATGAGAAGTAGTAAAAAACTAATGAAAAACTTATTCATATTGAAAATTTTAATGTGAAAAATTAAAGTGTCACAAAGATAGAAAATTTTCCCCATTGTTCGTTATGTTTATTGGGTTCTGTTGAAATCATCGGACAAATGGAGTTAAAACCGATTTTTTTAGTATACCGAACATCATCCAAACGGTTTCCTTGCAAATTCATATAGGTGAATTTACAACCCAGTCCGAATTTTGGGAAATGATAGTGAATGCTCTCGATAGTGAAGAGGGGAATTCTGTGGCAGAAATCCTCCAACCCTTTTTATTTCGTTGTTGAGGCTTCTTCTTCCTTCTTTTCTACTTTGGTGACGCTGTAACCGATCTTCTCAAACTCCTTTACGATGTCTGCTTCTTTCGTTTTTGTACTGTCAAATTTTATGGTGACAGTCTGGGTGGAAAGGTCCGTTGTGATCTCTTTAATACCGTTTCCTTTGGCAAAACGAACATTGCTTTTAATCTTATTTTCGCATTTTGCGCAGCGCATTTGCGGATTGGTTGCGTAGCATACGCTGACAGGGGCGCCCTTTGCGAATAGCGTAACACAAAGCATTGCTGTTGCGCACATAACTAAAATTCTTTTCATATTTCTTACTCTTTTATGGGTTTTTCAAAATTAATTCGTACTCCAGCATAGACCATCGCTCCATGTGTCGGTCCCCATACCATCGTAGCGTCAAAGTTAGGACTTTCTGGGTGATTGGCATCTACAATCGGATTTTTCTGTTTGAAGTTGGTGAGATTTTCTCCTCCTGCATATACGGAGAAATGACGAAACTCTCGTGTGATTTGAAGATTTAATTGCGGGAATGCTTTGTAATCTGGGTTCCATGACCAACGATTACCCTCTTTGTCTCTGTATTCTGTGTTGAGCGTCTCTTGCTCGTTAAGCAAATAGGGCGTTGGCATTTTTCCAGGACCATTCACTTGCAGGGTGAGGTCTACTTTCCATAAATCTAATTGATCATTCCATGATGCTGTGAGCAACGCTTTGTAGCGAGAGGTTAGGAATCGCTCTTGCAATTGTCCTTTTTCTCTTCCCCCATCTTCAGTCTTATGACATCCTACTGATTGCTTTACGTCTTGCCACCTGAATGCGGCAAGAAGAGAGACTTGCTTGATGGTGCGTGAGACATCGATTTGTGCGGTGTGAGAATAGGATTTTGCTCCATCTGGTAGTGAATAAATCTGAAGGGTTCTTGCTTCCGACATGTCCAACACCATCTGATGTAGAAAGTTTGTGTAGTAATAATCGATATTGATGGGAAGTTCTTTCTCTCTGATTTTAGGAGAAAAAGAGACCGACCCTCCTACATTCCATGCCTCTTCCTGTTGCGGTGTGTCGATGATAATGGCACGATTGCTGGCTAAAGTTGTTGTGTTCTCTGCCAACACATGAGGAGAACGATACCCCTTTCCTGCAGATGCTCGAAACGAGAGTTGACTGATGGGGGCATATTTCAGATGTATGCGTGGTGTGACAAATCCTCCATAGAGATTGCTATGGTCATATCTGATACCTGCCATCGCAGATAACTTCTCTTTTAGTTTGTATGTGTATTGTGCATATACACCAGGGGTTGTCTCCCTTTGAAAATCAATCATGTCGTAGGTGTATGGGAGTTCAGCGTTCCATCTGTCATGGTTCAAACTGGCTCCAACGGATAGATTGTGAGAGGGGGTTAGGTCTTCCTCAAACAAGAATTGTGCGTATGCATTGGATTGTTTGAATTTGTGCTCTTTCTCTCCGAAGTGATATTCTGCATTGTGAATGCTACCAGTGAGGATAAGGGCTACACTTCCGTTCTTCTCTCTATTGGTAAACAAGGCGTTTTTCCAAAAGAAGTCTGCTCTGTCCGTTTCGAGATTAATGCCATAGGTTGAATCATTGTCATGATTGTGGTGATGTGTGCTTCCACTTTCACGTTTGTCGTGGATTCCTCGTATGCTTAATTGTGATATGAAACGATTGGTGATCCATCCCCAACGATGTTGTGCATTGATCTGTCGTTGCTTGGGTGCATCCATAAACTGGTCGTTGTTTTTGTCATGCTCCATCTGTGAACTCTCTATGTGGAGTAATAGATTGGTGCTTAGCTTGTCGTTGACGTGACTTGTTCCATATACATCCCCTTCCCATTTCAGATGGGAGTTGAGGTGTAGATTTCCCCAAACACCTTCTAATCCTTGTGGCTTCCAATAGTTGACATTGATTTGTCCGGTAATACTCTCGAATCCGTTTTTCACACTAGAGGCTCCTTTGGAGATCTGAATGGACTGAATCCAAAAACCTGGTACGAAATCAAGGGAGAAGGGAATGACGGCACCTCTGAAGTTGGGCACGTTTTCTGTAAGCATTTGTACATAGATGCCACTTAATCCAAGTAGCTTGATTTGTCGTGTCCCTGTCGCCGCATCGTTGTAGTTGGCATCGACGGAAGGGTTCGTGGTGAAACTCTCACCAAGATTGCAGCAGGCTGCTCGAAGCAACTCTCCACGATTGATGGTTTCTGTGTTGGTAATCAGGTAGGTGGATTTCAAATTTCGTTTGGGGGTTGCTGTGACATCTACTGTATTCAACTCAACACTCGTCAGACTGTCAGCGTCTGCTGCATGAGTGGAGAGACCAACCGAAGCAATCAACCACTGGATGAATAATACACATGCTACCTTCCTCATTTTTGTCTTTTTTATTGTCGCAAAGATATTGCATTGGCAACAATTATACAATAGCCAAAAATGGGGATTTCCGCCTCAGGACAATGCACTGAGACGGAAATCCGTTATCTTTTTCTTAAAATGTGTACAGTAGATTAGTCTTCCGTTGTGTTATTGGCTGTGTTCCAATCCATGAATCCATCTTCTAAATTACGAACTGGATAGACCTCCCATGTCTTGTCTTTGTGAACGATGATGGCAACGCCAGACATGAAGTTGATCCATGTTTTGTTGCTGACAAAGTCGATGCCCTTGTTGCTCACCCATTCTACAAGTGGAACAGTTAGGTAATCGTGACTGGTAAACCAAGAGAATTTTTTACCAACAGTCATTTCACATAATGTATTGATGATCTCTGTTGCTTTTGTTCCTACACTGGAAGCGTTGTTGTCGTAGTATTTACAAACGTTGCTCATGCCGCTGGTGCTTCCGACAATGTAGCTGCCATCAATCACCGCTACAGGATTGTATACGTCGTTTATACTGGTTAGAGTATCTTTTCTTCCCATGGCAATGTAGTAGCTGGTCTCTTTACAACGTGTAACGGATGTGGAAGCGTAGAATGTTCTGTCGCCTGCTATGCCCCCAACATAATGCTCTCCCACTTGTTTTGCCCATAATTTACCATTTGCTGTTAATCCACCTGTTGAAGAATAATCTTTTCCTCTCTTGGAGTGTCTAACAAGATAGATGATTCTGTCGGTTGGCTTTACAGATGCATAGATGTCTGGACCATAATTCCAATTTTGAGTAGTGAAATTATAGGTGTTAAAATTCGCCTTTTGATATGTTTTGTTGCAGTTGGAAATCTCCTCCACTGAGTCCAAATTCAACTGTACGTTTTGCAGTTGTTGTGACAATGTTTGATTAACTGTTGAAATGGAATCCAATCGGGTGGCTAATGCATTAACCAAAAGACTCAACTCGTTGAGCTGATTTTGTAATGCACCGCTGCAACCTGTGCTCAGAATGTCTGCTATTGAGTCACGTGTAAGGTATTTCGCATCGTTGTTGAAAGCACTGACGTTAGTTGGAACGGTAGGCAACTGACTTGCAGTAACATAGTTTTTGTCATTCTGCAATTCAGACACTTTGGTAGGAACATCAACCGTAGGTACATCGTTTAATGTGATGTAGTTCTTATCGTTTTGCAATTCAGATACCTTCGTAGGCACCTCAACGGTAGGAACCTCGCTTAAAGTGATGTATTGAGCATCGTTGACCAACTCACTTACCTTGGTAGGGTTGGCAGGGACTTGCTCGATAGTGATGTACTTTTTATCGTTGGTAAATGCGCTAATCTTTGTTGGCAGAGAGTCGCGTGTAATGTATTTAGCATCATTAGTGAATGCACTAACCTTTGTAGGAACAGTAGGCAACTGACTTACTGTTGCATAGTTCTTATCGTTCTGCAATTCTGACACTTTTGTAGGAACCGTTACGGTAGGCACCTCGCTTAGTGTGATGTAGTTTTTATCATTTTGTAATTCAGATACCTTCGTAGGTACTTCAACAGTAGGTACATCGCTTAAAGTGATGTATTGTGCATCGTTGACCAACTCACTCACCTTGGTAGGGTTGGCAGGGACTTGCTCGATAGTGATGTATTTCTTATCGTTGGTAAATGCGCTGATCTTTGTTGGTAGAGAGTCGCGTGTGATGTATTTTGCATCATTAGTGAATGCACTAACCTTTGTTGGAACGGTAGGCAACTGACTTACTGTTGCATAGTTCTTATCGTTCTGCAATTCAGACACTTTTGTAGGAACCGTCACGGTAGGCACCTCGCTTAGTGTGATGTAGTTTTTATCATTTTGTAATTCAGATACCTTCGTAGGCACCTCGCTTAAAGTGATGTATTGAGCATCGTTGACCAACTCACTCACCTTGGTAGGGTTGGCAGGGACTTGCTCGATGGTGATGTATTTCTTATCATTGGTAAATGCGCTAATCTTTGTTGGCAGAGAGTCGCGTGTAATGTATTTTGCATCATTAGTGAATGCACTAACCTTTGTCGGAACGGTAGGCAACTGACTTACAGTGGCGTAGTTCTTGTCGTTTTGCAATTCAGATACTTTAGTAGGCACTTCAACCGTAGGTACATCGTTTAAGGTGATGTAGTTAGCATCGTTGGTCAGTTCACTTACCTTAGTAGGTACCTCAACTGTAGGTACTTCACTTAAAGTGATGTATTTTTTGTCGTTTTCAAAGTCACTAAGTTTGGTAGGGAGAGAGTCGCGTGTGATGTATTTTGCATCGTTGTTGAAAGCACTGACGTTAGTAGGTACGGTAGGCAACTGACTCTCCGTAACGTAGTTTTTATCGTTTTGTAGTTCAGACACTTTAGTAGGCACTTCAACCGTAGGTACATCCTTTAAAGTAATGTATTGAGCATCATTGGTCAATTCACTCACTTTAGTTGGAACTGTTACAGAAGGTACCTCGTTTAGAGTGATATAGTTTGCATCATTGGTCAACTCGCTAACTTTGGTAGGCACTGCTACGGTAGGGAGGTCGTTGATTGTGATGAATTGTTTGTCGTTTTCCAATTCACTTGTTTTGGTTGGAATAGATGGAGCATTCTGAATCTCATCATATTGATAGCTAGGCTTTTCGTCAGACACCCAAGAAGGAAGAGCATTTGGGGATACGCGTTCTGCATATAAAGCGTAAGGCACACTCATTAGTTGAGAGGTGAGTGAGATCGCATGATCGCTTCCTTGGTTGTATTTCACCTTGCATTGTAGGTAAAAAGGACCGTCCGACCAATCGATGTCGGAGAGTGAGTAACTGCTTTGCCTTTGGTCGTCACCTATGGCGAAGGTCATCAGACCATTTTCGTTTGTCTTTTCCGTGCGAGACTCGGAGTAAACCACAGCACCGTTCTCAGACCCTTGTAGAATGGCGATTTCCACATCGACAGAGGTGTTGTTGAGCAGTTGACCTAAATTGTCTCTGATGACAGCTTGATAACTAATTGTTTGAGGTGTTTTTGCGAATGCGTTTGCAAAGAAAATTGCTGAAAGCAAAATGAAAAAAATCTTTTTCATACGTGTATATTATCCTTTAATGATTTTGATAGTGATGAATTTCTTTTGACGTTTGTCGGTATATATTTTTAACAAATAAGTGCCGATTGGTTGATTACTAAGAGATAACTTAGAGTTGTTCTTTAGTTTCCCTTGATAGATAAGTTCACCCTCCACATTGGTCATCACGAAGGAGTACCAGTTTTCATCATTTTCGATGAGGACGGAAAACTCGTCGGTGGTAGGGTTGGGGAATGCCTTAATGCTCATCAGAAGGTTGTTGACCTCCTTTTTGTTGACCTCTTCTTGCTGATAAACGTCAGGTTGTTGCACACCCGCGTTAATTGATGTTTTGTCGGTTGAGGCATTCATGTAATCTACCTGTCCGACTGAAAATGAGAGACTTCCTTCGTCCGTTTTTGTGCTTCCTCCACTTGTGACAGTGGCTGACTGAGAGAATCCATCAGAGAAGGAAAAAAGAAAAATCGAACAAATGAAAATTCCTTTCTTGAATAAAGAATCCATACTTAATGTTGCCGCTTTGTGTTTGTATTTTGCGTTATAAATTCTATTTGACGAGGTTATAAATTTCGTAAAAAATTCTACATCCTAAATCGTCTTTTTCGGGGAGCAAAATTAATAAAAAAAACATATCTTTGCAAAAATCTTCAATTGGAAAGTTATGGATGATATTCAGGAAGCGCAGAAAAATGCGATTCGTTTATTAAAAAACTTAATTGAAATACCTTCTTATAGTAGAGAAGAAAAGTCTGTCGCAGATCATTTACAGACGTACATTGAGTCTATGGGGTATAAGGCCAACCGATTAATGAACAATGTTTGGATTAAGGGGACTGATTTTGAACTTTCGAGACCTACATTGTTGCTTAACTCTCATCTCGACACGGTACGTCCTACGGCAGGTTGGGAAAGAGACCCTCATAAAGCCAAATTGGAAGGGGATCGCTTGTATGGTTTGGGTAGTAATGATGCAGGTGCTTCATTGGTATCCCTTTTGCATACGTTTTTCCTATTGTCGAAGAAAAAACAAAACTATAATTTGATATTTGCAGCTTCGGCAGAGGAGGAAGTCTCAGGTAAGAATGGTTTGGAATTGTTATTGCCAGAATTGCCACATTTGGATTTCGCGATTGTGGGTGAGCCTACAGGAATGCAGATGGCGATTGCCGAGAAGGGCTTGATGGTGGTGGATTGCGTGGCGAAAGGTAAGTCGGGACATGCAGCACGTAACGAGGGTGTGAATGCGATATACAAGGCAATGAAGGATATTGAATGGATTCAGAATGCTCAGTTGCCAAAGATTTCACCTTCGTTGGGACCGGTTAAGATGACAGTGACGATGGTTCATGCCGGAACACAACACAATGTGATTCCTGATGAGTGCTCATTCGTGATTGATGTGCGTTCCAATGAGTGTTATTCCAATCAGGAGGTATTCTCTATTTTGGATGTGAATTTGGATTCGGAGATAAAAGCTAGATCATATCGTCTGACTTCATCGGGTGTTTCAGTTGATTTGCCAATCGTACAAAAAGGAATCCAACTGGGTATGTCCACCTATGGATCACCTACTTTGTCTGACCAGGCATTCATGCATTTCCCAAGTTTGAAATTAGGTCCGGGAGAGTCTTCCAGATCTCACACTGCCGATGAGTTTGTTGAATTGCAAGAGGTGAGAAATGCCATTCCTACCTATGTCTCTTTGTTGGATGGCATGACCTTCGAGAAATTTGTATGATATGGCTGAAAAAAAACAAAAGTTTTATGTTGTATGGGTGGGTGCAACGCCTGGCATTTATTTCACATGGGATGAATGTGTGAATCAGGTGCATGGATTCCCCAATGCAAAATTTAAGGCTTTTGAGAGATATGAGGAGGCGGAAGCTGCATTTGTGCGTGGGTATGAGAATTACATCTCGGCAGGCAAAACGCAGTCGGTGACGGATTTGCTCAGTACCTGTGTCAGTAACGTACCTCATCTAAAACCAGAACTGGAGGCGATTGCTGTGGATGCTGCTTGTAGCGGCAATCCAGGAAGAATGGAGTATCAAGGTGTCTATGTACGAGGCAAACAACAGTTGTTTCATGTGGGACCAATGGAGAAGGGAACAAACAATGTGGGAGAGTTCCTCGCCATTGTCCATGGATTGGCCTTCCTGAAACAAAAAGGTTCTAGTCTGCCCATCTATTCCGATAGCGCCAATGCGATATCATGGGTGAAGCAGAAGAAATGTAAGACGAAGTTGGAGCCTTGTGAGCAGAACAAAGAAATATTTAATTTGGTGGAACGTGCTGAAAAATGGCTGAATGAAAATGAATACCCCAATCTCATCATTAAGTGGAATACTAAAATGTGGGGTGAAATTCCAGCTGATTTTGGCAGAAAATAAATGATAATATATGTCGATAGTCGTTGAACATCTTTCTAAGAGTTATGGTAAACAGCTGGTCTTGGATGATATCAGCTTCTCCATTGGCACGGGCGAGGTCGTAGCTTTTTTGGGTAATAATGGTGCTGGAAAATCTACCACCATGAAGATTATCACGGGCTACTTGGAACCAGACGCAGGAAAAGTGGAGGTGTGTGGTGTGGATGTTCAAAAGAATCCATTGGAGACTCATCGTCGTATTGGTTATCTCCCAGAACATAATCCTATCTATCCTGAAATGTTTGTCAAAGAGTATCTGATGTTCATTGCAGGGGTCTATAAATTAGGGAAGGCATCGGCTTCGCGTGTGGATGAGATGATTGAGAAGACTGGTTTGACGCGCGAATATAAGAAGAAGATAGGTATGCTCTCAAAGGGTTACCGTCAGCGTGTGGGATTGGCTCAGGCCTTGATCCCAAATCCGGATGTGCTGATTCTTGACGAACCTACCACCGGACTGGATCCTAATCAGATTATTGGTGTACGTGATTTGATCAAAGAGGTGGGAAAGGAAAAGACTGTCATGTTGTCGACGCACATCATGCAGGAGGTTTCCGCCATCTGCGATCGTGTGATTATCATTAACAAGGGTAAGGTGGCTGTGGATGACAAGGAGAGTATGGTGGTTACATCCAGCGATGACCATTGTCAACTTGTCTATTTGGAGTTTTTGCAACCAGGTGACCTTTCATTTCTGCATGAGATTCCAGGAGTCCGTGATGTGACACAAACCTCTGTTAATACTTTCGTCCTCTCATGTGAAGAGGATGTGAGAGAACAAATCTTCCGTGCTGCCGTAGAGCACCATCAAGTTTTACTGACCATGCGTTTGCAAGAACGTTCGATGGAGGACGTGTTCAGAACTGTCACAAAGTAGAATGTTGTTAATCATAATATAAAAGCGTACAAGCAACTAAGGCCGATATGCGTTTGAAGTAAAGTCAAACGGCATAGTTGTATCGTGTTGCACCATTCCTCACCTCATTCCTCCTTTTTACTTTTATACGTACCATTTATAAATTCAATCTCCTTCTTTGTGAAATCAGACATATCAGGTACATAAGTAGAGTCGGGAATATACCACCAAAGTTTTTCAAACACTTTCTTCATATTTTTCGTCTTAAATATGTATCCACGATGGGCATAAGGAATATTTCGCAGAATTTTTGGCTGTCCTTCCAAATTACCATCAATCGGCTCAAAACGTGGATTTCTGTCGTATGTATATCCGTAAGGTACGTTTATATGGCAATCTGCGGTCATGAAATCATTGTAAATGTCAAGATTGTAAGCACTTGCCACTGCATAAATATCAAGTCTCTTCTTTGGGCTATAGTTGTACATTGTCCATTGTGCAACAGCATCACGCATAGAAATTGTAAGACTTTTTTCTGGTTCGCAGTACCATGTATTGTGTTTGTATTTTCCAACTCCTTTTGTGAAAATAGGATATGTGCCATTTAAGTCTTCACAGTTAACACGAAAATGCTTTGCGGTGTTGGGACATTCAACACGAAGTGTGAACTTGCCTATCTTCCCACCTTTCCAGTGAGAAGCAGGAGAGAGTTCATACTCTAGATTCCAAAGTGAGAAATTTGAGGGTAGAAGGTCATATGAATAGGTGTGATGTATTTTATTCTCGCCTTTGACAAATATGGCAGGGAAAGTATAAAGATATTGCCAGAGATCTTTTCCGTTGTAAATAAAATCACCATAATCTTTAACGAGTAACTCTGGTTTGAAGTTTTGTGGTAAATCTTTAACAAATGTTTTCACAGGCAAGGAGTCCCCGTTCATTTCAACTGTAAAATCATGAATATACGGACTGCCGTCAAATAGGTCGATGTAATCTATCGCAGGTTCTACATTATAAGGAAAATTAGCAACAAAGGCCACCAACATATCAGTCTTCTCTCCGTGATTATAGAACGTATAATCAACATCAACATAGGCTTTGTCATCGTCACCCAAGCGAATCGTCAAGATCTCTTCTTTCACTTCAATGTTAACGTCATCCGCTTCTGCTGGTTCGAGCGAAGAACCATTAACATACACTCCATAATCATTCGCATACGTCATGATTGACGTAAGTAGGGAGATGATTAAAAACAAACACTTCTCTTTCATATAAAACAAAATAAAACAATGACAAATATAAAAATAAATGGAGATAATGTAAAAATTAATTGTCTTGATTCCTCTTCCTTATTGTTTGTTGCGATAGGTTCATATTCATATTTCCAATAAAAGGTGTAATTTTGCAGAAAAGAATTAGGATATGGGACAAAAAATACAAAAGACAAACGCAGCTCGTTTGTTAGATAGTAAAAAAATACCATACGAGTTGGTTCCGTATGAGGTGGACGAGAATGATTTGAGTGCCATTCATGTGGCGGCTCAGCTGAATGAACCATTGGAGTTGGTTTTCAAAACATTGGTTTTGAGAGGAGATAAGACGGGCATTTTCGTCTGCGTTATTCCAGGAGCGGAAGAGGTGGATTTGAAAAAAGCCGCTAAGATATCCGGCAATAAAAACTGTGCTATGACAGGTATGAAGGAACTACTGGGTTTGACAGGCTACATACGTGGTGGTTGTTCTCCTTTGGGTATGAAAAAGCCTTACCCTACCTTTATTCATGAGACGGCGATGAACTTTGATTTTATCTATATCAGTGCGGGTGTGCGTGGACTTCAGATAAAGATGAATCCACGGCAATTGGTTGATTTCTGTGATATTAAAGTAGCGGATTTGATACTTCAGAAGTAGTCGGATCGCAAGACGTTACTCGCTTTATTATAACTCAAGTGAGACTTTCTTGTTTTGTTGTTCTTCGAGGAAGGAGGCTACGTGACGAAGTTTCTTCTGCTCGAAAATCTCCTCGATGGTAATCATCAGACCCGTTTCAATCACATCGCCAAACTCATCGTTGATGCAAGAACCGAAGGTGCGCATGGTAGGAGAGAGCGACATGTATGCATTGACGAGTGGTGGTATGTTGTGACCTGATTGTTTGACATAACTTTTCAGTATCGTGTAGTCTTCCTTGTAATTAGATCCCGTAAGAATTTCGTCTATGCCACTATATTTCGATTCAATATCATAAGGGTAACGAGGAGTAACGAGATTCTCCTTGTCAGGGAAGTATTTCTTCATGAAGGCGAATAGACAGCAGAGACACTTCTCGTCGAACGAACGATAAATGGTGGCTTTCCCAAAGAAATATTTAGTGTTGGGAATGACGAGTGTCAATGCTCCCAATCCATCCCAAAGGTTGTCGAGTGCATAGAGACTCTTCGCTCCCATTTTGGTGGATTGATATTCAGGGCGAACAAATGAACGTCCCAATTCTATTGTGTAAGGAAGGAATTCGTGGATGAATTTGTCGGAATAGGTGAACAAGTGAGAAGAGGTAAGGTGAGGTTGTCCGTCTGCATTGAATGTCACTTCACAACCGTGAAGATAGCGGTACCCACCGATGATCTCGCGAGCGTCTGGATTCCAAACAATAAGTTGGTGGTAAGGGCGTTCCATCGTGTCGTATTCATCAATGTCGCAACTGACGCCAGCGCCTCCACCCGCATTTCTGAAAGAGATTTCTCTGAGTCGACCAATTTCTCTCACTGTGTTGGGCGCATTTTTGTTTGTCACGATGTATATCTCATTTCCTCCTTTGTTTGTATTGCGGAGGAACAGATCGCGTGTCAATTCCGCCTCTATGAGTTCTGTGCTAATTGGAGCAATAATCTCTTCCATGTTTATGCCTATTTTTGTTTAAGTGGTGAATTTGTAGGACTCACCTATTAGTTAAACTGTAAGATATCTTTTTTATTTCCTCAGCCCACTCTTTATCCGTTTTGCTTTCATCTAAATCAGTGTAAGAAATGGGTTTGCCAACCGTGATAGTGAATGTGTTACCTTTTTGTTTGAACAATTCATTCACCAAATAGAGCATTTCTATATTGGCTTTGATTCCGAATTTGGTCCTGTAGTAGGCTAGGTTGTAAAAGAATTTTGAGTTGTGACCCTCAAAATGAAGTGGGACAATGTCCCTTTGATACTCTTTTGCTTTTGAGACAAAGGTTTTCTTCCATTCGTTATCTCGGATGCTTCCATCTTTTTGTTTGCGGGAGCAGACACCGGCAGGGAAGAATAATATTGCTTTGTCCGACTCGCATGCCTGGTTGATGAGGTTGGAGATGTTTTTGCTTTGACCTTTGCCTTGAAGCTTGTTTACTGGGATAAAACTCTCTTTCAGATTGTCAATATACATCAGTAGGTCGTTGACGGGGACCTTCAATCCCTCGTATCTCTTTCCCAACAAGGTGAGAAGTGCTATTCCATCCAACCCGCCCAACGGGTGATTGCATGCAAAGATGATTCGTCCGTCAGACGGTAAATTCTCCTCTCCCTTTAGTATCATTGGAGTCTTAAAGTAATCTGTCATTATAGCTTCTGCAAATTCAGTGCCATACAGATGACCATAAGTCCGGAAAATGTAGTTGATATCGTCTTCGTGGAAGATTTTTTTTAGATATGAAATGACAAATTTGGGCAATTTCCTTTTTATGGAAGGGATTTTGCTTTCAAGAACGCTATCAAAGTCTATTTGAACGCAATTCGGGTTTGTCGCTTCAGCTCTATTCTTTTCCATCTTTATCTTATTAGTGCAAATTTAGTTAAAAATAATTAAAAGAGGAAAAGTTCGCCTAAAATATACACGGGTTTTTTCAATTAACTTTTTGTTGCTCGTTGGCGGGGTCGATGTGTAGATGTGCCTTGTTTGTTGGTAACTTGTTGATAACTTGTTGGTGGTGAATGGGTGGCGGTTAATAAAAATAAAAAAATAGTTAATAAAAAGTAAAGTGGGGGATAGTGGGGGAATAAAAATTATTTTTATCTTTGCGAATGTGAAATTGTATGAATGTGCATGTATAAGTTTTTGAGTAAAATAGAAGCTAAGGTAGACAACAAGGGACGTTTGTTCGTTCCAGCCGCCTATCGACGCATGCTGGAAGCAGCTGGCGAGACCTCACTTTGCTTGCGGGTAGACCCGATAGCGAAGTGTGCGAAGCTCTATCCAAACTCAGAATGGGAAAAGATAGATGCACAATTCACTTCTAAATTGAATATGTGGAATAAGGACGACCAACGTTTGTATCGTCAGTTTGCTTCGAGTGTGGAGCAGGTGGACATTGATGCGAGCGGTCGTGTCCTGATACAAAAGAAACATTTGGATGTCATCGGCGTTGAGACAGAGGCTCTTTTTGTGGGTATGGGTAGTTATTTTGAAATATGGAAGGCTGAGAACCTTGAAGATGGAATGATGTCTGATGAAGATTTTTCTGCTGCATTACAGGAAAAGATGGGAAGTCTTTTGACTTTCTGATTCGTTGACCTTAAAAAAATAGATATGGCGAATGTTTATCATACTCCAGCATTGTTGGTTCCTTGTATGGAGGGACTACAAATAAAGAAGAATGGCATCTATGTGGATGTTACATTTGGTGGAGGAGGACACTCGCGAGAGATCTTGAACAGATTGGGTGAAAATGGTAGATTGATCGCCTTTGATCAGGATTTGGATGCACTTCAGAATGTGATTCAGGATAAGAGATTCACATTCGTCAGAAGTAATTTCCGATTCCTCTCCAATTTTCTAAAATATCATGAGGCCGACCAAGTGGATGGCATCTTGGCTGATTTGGGTGTCTCTTTTCATCATTTCGATGAGGCTGAGAGGGGATTCTCCTTCCGGTTTGATGGAGCACTTGATATGCGAATGAATCAGAAGGCTCAACTGACAGCTGCCGAGGTGCTCAATACTTATTCGGAAGAAAAATTGGCTGACCTCCTATTTTATTATGGAGAATTGTCCAATGCCAGAAAATTGGCTTCAGTGATTGTGAAAGCAAGAGCTGACAAGCCTTTCTCTCAGATTGGTGATTTGGTGTCGCTGACAGAACCTTTCTTGGGAAAGGATAAACAGAAAAAGGACTTGGCACGTCTCTTCCAAGCGATTCGAATTGAAGTGAATCATGAGATGGATGCTTTGAAGGCAATGTTGCAACAGACATTGACTGTACTTAAGCCGGGTGGCCGATTGGTGGTTCTAACCTACCATTCTTTGGAAGATCGTCTGGTGAAGAACTTTATGAAGTCCGGTAATTTTGAAGGAAAGGTGGAGCAAGATTTCTTCGGAAATAGAAAATCTCCTTTCCGATTGGTTAATAATAAGGTGATAGTCCCCGATGATGCCGAGATTGAGGCAAACCCTCGTTCTCGTAGTGCCAAGCTGAGGATTGCAGAAAAAATAGAAAACGAGCAGTAAATAAAGAATGAGTTTTTTTAAGAAACCGTTGCAAAATGTGAAGGAATTCACTGATTTCACGAGTGGTTCCATCCGTGATGTTTTCACAGGAAACATCTTTCGAAAAGATTTCCTGAAACGTCAGGTCCCTTTATGCTTCTTAATTGTCTTCTTTATTTTCTGTCATATTGGTTTAAGGTATAGTTGTGAGGATAAGATTTTGCAGATTGAGAAGGCGAAAATAGAGCTGGAAGATGTGAAGTTTGATGCGATGACACGATCCTCCGATTTGCTGGGATTGGGTAAACAATCGCGAGTCCAACAACTAGTCTGGCGAAAAGACACAACGTTGTTACCTTCCCAAACACCGCCAATAGTTATAAAGAAAAAATGACAACAACTTAAAAATTATAGTTTGAATTTTTTATGAGTTCCATTAAAAAGGAAATATTGAATCGTTTCACCCTCATCTATGTCATTATGTTGGCATTGATGATTCCCGTCGTCTACAAAATGTACGACACGATGGTGACGGAAGGCGATTTCTGGCGAAACCTTGGAACTCAGCAAAGTAAGAAGAAAGAAAAGGAACCTCATCGTGGCAACATCTTGTCTTGCGATGGGAAATTACTTGTGACAAGTATTCCTTCGTATGTCTTACACATGGATTTTAGAGCTGCTGGAATGACTCCGGCACTCTTCGATTCTTGTTTACCTATGTTGGCTGATTCGTTGGGTAACTTCTATAACGTCTCTCCTTCTGTGATAAAATCGCATTTAAGGACTGGTTATAACAAGGGCTCTCGCTACTATAAGATTAGCAAGCAGAAGATCTCTTACGTGGATCTGAAGCGTGTGAAGACTTTCCCATTGTTTAATTTGGGAAGTAATGTTGGTGGATTGACTCCTTACGAACAGGTGAGTAGAAAATTCCCATTCGGCTCGACCTCCATGTGTTCTCGTACCATTGGTGGTTTGTATGCTGAGATTGATAAAGGTGGTAAGAGTGGACTGGAACATCGCTTTGATTCTGTGTTGAGGGGTGTCCCTGGATTGGCTCAAGAACTCTATGTGGGTAGCAAGAAACATGATGTCATTATCGAAGAACCGATAGAGGGAAAGGATGTGATGACCACCATGGATGTCAACATCATGGATATCACGGATAATGCTTTGCGCAAAACTCTTTCTCGTGTGGAGGCTGAAAAAGGGTGTGCCGTGGTAATGGAGGTGGCAACGGGTCAGATCAAGGCGATGAGCAATCTGAAACGTGATGCTAGTGGCAATTATATCGAGGGTGAAAACTACGCAGTGAGTTCACAGACGGAGCCTGGTTCCACTTTCAAAATTGCCTCTTCCATCGTTGCACTGGAAAATGGTATCGATACCTCCAAAATTGTTGATACGGGTGATGGCGTTTGGCATATCTATGGAAGAGACATGAAGGATTGGAATCATCACAGAGCAGGTCAGAATGGAAAGATTTCTCTGAACCGTGGTATTCAGGTCTCTTCTAATATAGTGATCGCTAAAATTATAGAGGATAAGTTCAACAAAGAACCGATGAAGTATGTTGAGGCTCTTTATAAGATGGGACTAAATACACCATTGTCAATCGAATTGAATGGTGTGGCGGAACCACGAATAAAGAATGTGAACGACCCTACATGGTCTAAGACAACCCTCCCATGGATGGCTCACGGATATGAGATTAAGATTCCACCCATCAATCTGCTTACCTTTTATAATGGTCTTGCAAACAATGGGAAAATGATTCAGCCCACCTTGCTCAAAGGTATCTATTACAATGGAAAGGAGTTGCAACGAAATGATAAGATCAATGTCATCAACGAAAAGTTGTGTAGTCAGGTAACTCTGGACAAAGTGAGACGGATGATGATCGATGTGGTGGAGAAGGGAACGGCAAAGAATGTACATTCAGACTATTTTCTGATTGCGGGTAAAACGGGAACTGCAGTGCAGAAGGTGGATGGTCAGCGAAAACATCAGCTGACCTTTTGTGGCTACTTCCCTGCTGATAATCCCAAGTATTCAATGATCGTCGTGGTGTGGTATCCAAATACGCAAAAATATTACCCTTCAGCGGGTGGTATCTCTGGCGAAGTCTTTAAAAACGTGGCTGAACGTATCTATGCACAGAGTCCTTTGACACGCACGTATCTGACAGACATCACCAGATCCTCGGATGAACAATTCTATCCAGCATCCAAGGATGGTAATTATAAAGACCTCTCCTATTTGTTGGATAAACTAGGTTTGAAGTACCGTACGGATAAAAAGATGTCATCGGGTTGGTGTCGCTCGTATTCCTCTAAGACGGGGATTGACCTGGCCAACCAAAATGTACGTGATGGTATTGTTCCGAATGTGGTTGGAATGGGTGCCAAGGATGCAGTCTTCTTGATGGAGAACCGTGGATTGAAGGTGAAGTTGAATGGTGTCGGAACGGTCAGTTCTCAGTCGATACCTCCTGGAGGAGCTGCTATAAAAGGTAATTTGGTTGTTCTTAATTTAAAATGATATGAAGAATTTAAATGATATACTGGCTAGTACGAAAGTGCTAAAATGGGTGGGAGAGCCTTCTGTCGAGATCTCCGATGTGCAGTTCGATTCACGTAAGGTGACGAACGGCTCTCTTTTTGTGGCTACCCGAGGAACAACGGTGGATGGTCACACGTTTATCACTTCGTCGGTCGAAAAAGGTGCAAAGGCTATTGTTTGCGAAACATTGCCAGACCAACTATCGGATGCGGTCACCTATGTGCTCGTTGAGAATTCAAGTGCGGCACTGGGCCAAATCGCTTCTGCATGGTACGATTATCCATCTTCTTCATTACGCCTTGTGGGTGTGACGGGTACGAATGGTAAAACTACCATTGCCACCCTTTTATATCAGTTGTTTACTAGGATGGGCTACAAATGCGGACTACTCTCAACGGTTCGTAATTATGTGGTGGATCAGGCTTTCACTGCCACTCATACGACAGCGGATTCACTGACCATCAACTCACTTTTGTCCCGTATGGTGGAGGCTGGTTGCACATTCGCCTTTATGGAGGTGAGTTCTCACTCCATCGACCAACATCGTATCGAAGGATTGGTCTTTGAAGGCGGTATCTTCACCAATCTGACCAGAGATCATTTGGATTATCATAAGACATTTGCCAACTATTTGAATGTCAAAAAACGTTTCTTCGACTCCCTCTCAGAAGAGGCTTTCGCCTTAACGAATGAGGATGATAAGAATGGACGAGTGATGTTACAGAATACGAAAGCAAAGAAACTGGGTTATTCAGTGCGTACACTGACCGACTTTAAGACAACAGTCTTGGCAGATGGTTTTGAAGGCATGAATCTCTTGATGAATGGCGTTGAAGTCTATGTTCCATTCATAGGTAAGTTCAATGCATCGAATCTGACGGCAGTCTTCGGTGCAGCAGTCTCCCTCGGTTTCCCGAAGGAGGAGGTGTTGATTCATTTGAGTGCGTTGCGTCCTGTATGTGGACGTTTCGAGCCTATCGCTGCACCATCAGGTTATAAAGCCATCGTCGATTATGCACATACACCAGATGCATTGAAAAATGTGATTGACACGATTAATGAGGTGCGTTGCGGTAATGGACGTTTGATAACAGTTGTGGGTTGTGGCGGTAATCGTGATAAAGGCAAACGCCCTATGATGGCACAGGAGGCGGTAGCAGGTAGTGATCAGGTGATCATCACTTCAGATAATCCGCGAGATGAGGAGCCACAGGATATCATCAATGATATGTTGGCTGGATTGAAGGCCGGTGAGATGTCAAAGGTGATTACCATCCCAGATCGTTATCAGGCGATTAAGACGGCTGCATTGTTAGCTCAACCTTCTGATGTTATTCTCATAGCAGGAAAGGGACATGAGGATTATCAGGAGATAAAAGGAGTGAAACATCATTTCGATGATCATGAGGTGATTCGAGAGGTGATGAAATAAATAGATAACTTGTTAAAATTTATATACGATGTTTTATTATTTGTTCAATTATTTTTCTCAATTGGGAATGCCAGGAGCGGGAGTGTTTAAATACATATCCTTTCGTTCTGCAATGGCTTTTATCTTTGCATTGTTGATTGCAACATTCATTGGGAAGAAAATCATTCAATATCTGCAAAAGAAACAGATAGGTGAAACTATTAGAGATTTGGACCTGGCGGGACAAATGGCTAAGAAGGGTACACCAACGATGGGTGGTATCATCATCATTGTCTCCATCCTTGTTCCCGTGTTGCTTTTTGCCAAATTGGACAATGTCTACATTATCCTTATGGTTGTTTCAACCCTTTGGTTGGGTATCATGGGATTCTGGGATGATTACATCAAAGTATTTAAGAAGGATAAAGAAGGAATGAAGGGCAGATATAAAATCATAGGCCAGATTGGTATTGGTTTTATAGTTGCCATGACACTCTATTTGAGTGATGATGTGGTGATTCGTGAGAATACCACTACCATCAGACAAGATACGGAGGTGGTTGAATATGTGAACAAATCGGAGAAGTCGACAAAGACCACCATCCCTTTTGTGAAAAACAACAATTTTGATTATTCGTACATCTTCTCATGGGCAGGTGAAAACGCACAGGTATTGGGTTGGATCTTCTTCATGTTGATGGTGATTATCGTAGTGACAGCCGTTTCCAATGGTGCCAACCTGACGGATGGTTTGGATGGCTTGTCGACGGGAGTCTCGGCCATCATAGGTATTACGTTGGTGATTTTGGCTTACCTCTCCAGTCACGTGGAGTTTGCCAGCTATCTTAATATTATGTACATACCAAACTCGGAGGAGTTGGTTATATTCCTATGTGCCTTTGTGGGTGCATTGATTGGCTTCTTGTGGTACAATGCCTATCCAGCTCAAGTCTTTATGGGCGATACGGGAAGTTTGATGATTGGAGGTGTGATAGCAGTAAGTGCCATTATCATTCATAAGGAGTTGTTGTTACCAGTCTTGTGCGGTATCTTCTTTGTGGAGAGTCTTTCCGTGATTCTTCAGACCTCTTATTTTAAATATACGAAGAAGAAGTTTGGAGAGGGTAAAAGAATCTTTTTGATGGCGCCATTGCATCATCATTATCAGAAGAAGAATATCCCAGAGTCTAAGATAGTGGCTCGTTTTTGGATCATCACCATTTTGTTAGCTATGCTAACTATCATCACATTGAAAATTCGTTAAACGGTAAAAATATAGAGTGAATCATGAAAAGAATTGTTGTATTAGGTGCAGGAGAAAGTGGCGTAGGTGCTGCCATATTAGCCAAAACCAAGGGATTTGACGTGTTTGTTTCCGACAAGTCAACGATTAAGGACCCATATAAAAAAGAGCTGGATTCTTATTCGATTCCATGGGAAGAGGGAATGCATACGGAGGAGAAAATATTATCTGCCAATGAGGTGGTGAAGAGTCCGGGTATCCCTGAAAATGCTCCGATGATAGTTGCACTAAGACAACGTTCTATCCCCATTATTTCAGAGATAGAATTCGCTAATCGTTATACTGATGCGAAGATGATATGCATCACGGGTAGTAATGGTAAGACTACCACCACCATGTTGATTCATCACCTCTTGAAGGAGGCTGGATTGAATGTGGGTTTGGCTGGTAATATCGGTTTCAGTTTGGCTCGTCAGGTGGCTTTGGAGGACAAAGACTACTATGTGATTGAATTGAGCAGTTTCCAATTGGATGGAATGTATGAGTTTAAGGCTGATGTGGCTGTCTTGCTGAATATCACACCTGACCATTTGGACCGTTACGAATACAAATTTCAAAACTATATCAACTCTAAATTCCGTATTGTACAAAACATGAAGGCATCGGATTATTTCATCTATTGGAATGATGACCCTGTTATTCAAAAGGAATTGGAGACTCGCCATATTGAGGCAAAGAAAATGCCGTTCGCTCTTCATAAGGCGGCTGGCATCGCTGCTTATATCGAGAATGAACTGATGAAGATCAATACACAAAACCGTTCTGTAGAGATTCCAGTTTCATCCATCCCATTGAGAGGTACTCATAACATGTACAACTCCATGGCGGCAAGTATCACAGCTTGCTTGTGCAACATCTCTGACGATAATCTTCGTTCTTCACTTCAAACCTTTAAGGGTGCAGAGCATCGCTTGGAAGAGGTGGCTAAAGTGGGTGGCGTGCGTTTCATCAACGACTCGAAAGCAACTAATGTTAATTCTTGCTGGTATGCACTTCAGTGTATGACGGAGCCTGTTGTTTTAATCTTAGGTGGTAAGGACAAAGGTAATGACTATACAGAGATTGAAGAGTTGGTAAAGAACAAAGTGAAGGCTATTGTCTGCTTGGGTGTTGACAACAGCAAGTTGCACAAGTTCTTTGATGGTATGGTACCTGCCATCGAGGATGCATCGTCCATGAAGGAGGCTATCGATAAGTGTTATCGTTTGGCATCGAGTGGCGATACAGTCTTGCTTTCTCCTTGCTGCGCAAGCTTTGATTTGTTTAAGAGTTATGAGGATCGTGGAACTCAGTTTAAAGAGTGCGTGAGACAATTATAAATAATCGTAAAGGAAAGACATGCAAAAGTTTCTTTCGACATACATAAAAGGTGATAAGATCATCTGGGGACTTGTCATTACGATGATGTTGATATCCGCCTTCACCATGTACAGCGCATCTAGTTCGTTGGCACATAAGGCAGCATCTCGTGGTGGCTACTATTACGCTCCAGTGTGGTCGCACGTTTTATTCCTGCTCGGAGGATTGGCTGTCGTGTTCTTTGTTCATCGTATACCTTTCCGATTTATCATCGGATTATCCAAACCATTCTATTTCATCTCGATCATTCTCTTGATTTTAACGCCTTTGATTGGTGTTGAGGCGAATGGTGCAAAGCGTTGGCTTCAGATAGGTCCGATTCTATTCCAACCTTCAGAGTTGGCTAAACTCTTTACGATACTCTTCTTGGCAAGTGCTTTGGCCAAATACCAGAATCAGAAGAATGTCTCCCCTGATGATGGATTGCTAAAATATCTGCTGATCTTGGGTGTCCCTTCGGTCATTATTGCTACCGAAAACCTCTCCACCTTCATCCTTCTGATGATGATTGGGTTTATGATGATGTTCTATGCCCGATTGTCATTCAAATTAATTCTGAAGATGATTGGTGTGGGTGCTCTGGCTGTTGCTTTGGGCGTGGGTGCTTTGATGTTGATACCTGAGGAGAGTACACCTGCTGTGACCTCTGTCTCTGCAGAACAGACAGCTGTCTCGGTGAAACCTCGTGGTGTCTTTCATAGAGCATTGACGTGGAAACATCGTATCATGCGTCACTTTGAAGAGGATCAGCCACATGATGAAAACTACAAACTGAATGATCAGACCTATCAGGAAGATCGTGCCAAGATAGCAGTGGCTAGTGGTAAATGGTTCGGATTGGGAATAGGTAACAGTATACAAAGAGACTTCCTCCCATTGGCGTATGCCGATTTCATCTTCTCCTTGATGGTCGAGGAGGTGGGTGTCCTTGCCTTGTTTGTTCTTCTCCTTTACTTGATTTTCCTATATCGAGTGGGTGTGCTAATCCGACAGTATTGCAACTCAGTGGTGCAGTCGTTGGTGGTGTTGGGACTCTCCTCTATGATCATGGTGCAGACATACATCAATGTATTCATTGCCGTGGGACTCTTCCCAGTCTCTGGTCAGCCTCTTCCTCTCTATAGTAGGGGAGGAACCTCTATTTTGATTACATGCTTGTATTTCGGCATCATCTTATGTGTTAGTAATGAGGCAATGTCGCAATCGGCATTGAAGAAGGAGGAGAAGACAAGTACTCCGAAGAAAAAGGAGACAAAGGAGGAACCTCTCGAATTGGAGGCGCAAACAGAGTGATTGATATGATAATGTGTAATAAATATAAAGATTGATAATATGGCAAAATTAAAATTTATCGTTAGCGGAGGAGGAACAGGAGGACATATATTCCCTGCTATCTCTATTGCCAATGCTTTGAAAAAGAAAAGACCAGATGCTGAATTTCTTTTTGTGGGCGCAGAAGGACGTATGGAGATGGAAAGAGTTCCAAATGCGGGATACGAGATTAAAGGTTTGCCAGTGGCAGGCTTTGACAGAAGTAACTTGTTGAAGAATTTCAAGGTACTAGTCAAATTGTTCAAAAGTCTTAGAATGGCAAAGAAGATTGTCAAAGAATTCTCTCCTAACGTAGTTGTAGGTGTGGGTGGATATGCGAGTGGACCTACCTTGTATGCGGCTAATTCATTAGGCATTCCTACTTTGCTACAAGAACAGAACTCTTATGCAGGCGTAACCAACAAACTGTTGGCTAAGAAGGCTGCAAAGATCTGTGTGGCTTACGATCATATGGACCGATTCTTCCCTGCCGAGTCTATCATATTAACAGGTAACCCTGTCCGTCAGAATGTTTTGGAAGCGGCTCCGAAAGCACAGGAAGCTTACGACTTCTTCAACTTCACGCCAGAAAAGAAGACCTTGCTGATCATTGGCGGTAGTTTGGGCGCTCGTACAATCAACCAGAGTGTGTTGGCTGGATTGGAAAAACTGAATGAATCGGGTATTCAAGTCATCTGGCAAACAGGTAAGATCTATATCGAAAACATCCGAAAAGCTGTGGAGGGAAAAGAGTTGCCATTCATTCAAATCACAGATTTTGTGAAACGTATGGATTATGCTTATTCCATTGCTGATTTGGTAGTGTCTCGTGCGGGCGCTAGTTCTATCTCAGAACTATGCTTGTTGGGTAAACCTTCCATATTGGTTCCTTCTCCTAATGTGGCAGAGGATCATCAGACGAAGAATGCACAAGCTTTATCTTCAGTCGGTGCTGCAGTGATGATTGCTGATGCTGATGCTCCAGCTAAGATGGTGGACGAAGCACTTGCTTTGATACAAGACACAGATCAACTTGAATCATTGGCTAAAGGAGCTAAATCTTTAGCTCAATTGGACTCTGCTGATCGTATAGCGGATGAGGTACTTAAATTAGTAAAAGAATGATATTAAAAAAGAACATATATTTCTTGGGTATCGGTGGTATCGGTATGAGTGCCCTGGCTCGCTATTTTAAGGCGAAAGGGTTTTCAGTGGCTGGCTACGACCGTACTCCCTCTGCTTTGACAAAAGCGTTGGAACAAGAGGGTATTCTTATTCATTATGAGGATGATGTCAATAAGATCCCTTCAGACTTCCGTACGCCAGATGAGACAGTGGTGGTGTTTACCCCTGCTGTACCTGCAACGATGTCGGAGATGGTTTGGTTTAAGGAACATCAGTTTATTGTTCAGAAACGTTCTCAGATATTAGGTGAGATCACTCGAATGCAGAAGGGATTGTGTGTCTCTGGTACGCATGGAAAGACCACTACATCAACCATACTTTCTCATTTGCTTCATCAGTCGTCTGTGGATTGCAACGCCTTCTTAGGTGGTATATCTAAGAACTATGAGACGAATCTGTTGCTTTCGGATAAGAGTGATTTGGTGGTTATCGAGGCAGATGAGTTTGACCACTCTTTTTTGACGCTGTCTCCTTATATGGCTGTTGTCACGGCAGTGGATGCCGACCATTTGGATATCTATGGAACCGTAGAGGCCTATAGAGCAGGTTTTGAGGAGTTCACCTCATTGATTCGTCCTGATGGAGTCCTGTTGATTAAAGAGGGACTTCCCATCCATCCTCAGTTGCAAAAGGGTGTGAAGCGTTACACCTATTCAGTGGATAAGGGTGATTTCCACGCTACCAATATTCGTATTGGAAACGGCGAAATCTTTTTCGACTTTGTGACGCCATCAGAGGTGATTAAAGATATTCAATTGGGTGTTCCAGTTTATGTGAATATCGAGAATGGTGTGGCAGCTATGGCAATAGCATGGATGAATGGTGTGACAGCAGATGAGTTGCGTGCAGGCATGCTCTCTTATTCGGGTGTGAAACGTCGTTTTGATTTTCATATCAAATCCGATAAGATAGTTCTTTTGGATGACTATGCACACCATCCAAATGAGTTGAAGTCAAGCATAGAGTCCGTTCGTCGCTTGTATGAAGGCAGAAAGTTGACGGTTGTTTTTCAACCACATTTGTATACGAGAACGAGAGACTTGGCGGATGATTTCGCATCGGTACTTTCGTTGGCAGATGAGTTAATCTTATTGGATATCTATCCAGCCAGAGAGAAGCCTATTCCAGGGGTCACATCACAAATGTTGTTGGATAAGGTATCGGTAACAAATAAGAAACTGTTTACAAAAGATGAGTTGGTGGCTTCGGCAGACTATCATGACTATGATGTTATGCTGATGGTGGGAGCTGGCGATCTGGACCTTCTGATTCCAGAGATCGAGCACCGCTTGAGAAAGAGACTTCAGGTGATATAATTCTTAAATGTCAAATTAGAAGCGTATGGCAACAAAAATTAATTGGAGAAAAGTAGGACATGTAACAGTCTTTATATTGATTGTTGCTTATTTGTCTGCATCCATTTCAGTTTTTGCTCTCCGTTCAGACGAACGGATATGTAGCTCTTGTCGGGTGACGATAGAGGATAGTTTGACATTACGCTTTGTTTCGAAAAAAGAGGTGCTTTCGTTCTTGGAGCAGGATAAGTTGAGTCCGTTGGGTGTACGAGGAGAGATGATAGACCCTGCTAAGATAGAGAAGTCGTTGGAGAATAAGTCACGTATCAAGAAGGCAGATTGTTACATTACACCTTCAGGTAGGGTGAACATATCGATTTATCAACGTGAACCGATCCTGCGTGTGATGACTGAGAAATCGAATTATTATGTGGATCGAGACGGTGAGGTAATGCGCATTGCAGAGAACTTTGCAGCATACGTTCCTGTTGTGACAGGATGTGTGACAGAGAAATTTGCGAAGGGCGAATTGTATGAATTTGCACTCTTCTTGCATGATGATGCATTTTGGAATGCGTTTGTAGAGCAGATTGATGTGAACGAACGAGAGGAGTTGATTATTGTTCCTCGCGTTGGAAACCAAATAGTCAAGCTTGGCAAGTTGGAAGGTTATCAAAAGAAACTGGACAAGTTGTTTCAGGTTTATAAAAACGGATTTAATAAACTGGGCTGGAATTGCTATAAGGAGATTAACCTTATGTATGAAGGACAGGTGGTATGTACGAAAAAATGAATTGCAATTCAAATATAAATATTGAGCTTTATGGAGAATATGGATTTTAGTAAATTATCGGTTGCGATCGATTTGGGGAGTTCCAAAGTGAAGGGCGCCATCGGTTATGTTAATGAGGCAGGTCGGTTCGTCTGCATCACATCCGATACAGAGCAGTCTTCAGGAATTTGCCGAGGCTATGTAAAAAACATTAGTGAAGCGGCTGGCCGTGTGAAAAATTTAATGACCAAGCTGAAAAACAGATTGATTAATTGGGCTAAGAAAGAGGATTATTTGCCAGAGGGGTATAGACTGACAATAGATAAAGTTTATGTCTCTATTTCTGCAGCTGACACACAAGGCGTTTTCAAAACAATCGTGCGTAATTTGCCGCACGAGGAGGTGACAGAGGATTTGATCCAAAGCATGTTGGAAGAGAACGAGAAGTCTGCGAAAAAAGCCTATAGTAACAATATGGACTATCTGATGTCCATTCCACAACGTTATATTTTGGATGGTTTTGAAGAAGAGACTCCTGTGGGATGTGTATGTAATCAGTTGTCTGTTGTGATACAGAATATATTGGTGAAGAAGGATTTGCTTTACAATATAAAAACATGCTTTGAGAGAGCAGGTTATCCGAATGTGGAGTTCTGCCTTTCTCCATTGTCCATGGCGAATGTTGTCTTGACTGAACAAGAGAGAATGGATGGTTCGGCACTGATTGATTTTGGTGCTATGGATACCTCTGTCTCATTGTTCCAAAACAAAACGCTGAAATATGTATATATTCTACCTAAAGGAAGCAACCATATCACAAAAGATCTCCAAGAATTGAAGGTGCCAGAAGATAAAGCTCAAACGATTAAACACAATGTATGTGCGGCACCAGGATTTAAGGAACCATGCTATTTCACCATGATGGTATGTGGTGAGGAGCGCTATTTCGAAAGCGAAGTGGTCTCTCGTATAGTAGAGGATCGTTTGAATAAGATACTTTCTCAGGTTGAGGCGGTGATATCGTATGTGATGTCCCTCCAAGATATCAATCAGATCGTATTGGTCGGTGGAGGCTCAAAACAACAGTTTTTGAAGGAAAAGGTAGAGGCAACCTTGGGTATTTCCACTCGATTGGGTTCTGTGATTGATATGGGAGATGATACTAGAATACTTCCTTTCGCAGCTGTGTTGGGTACACTCTATAATGCACAAGGCGGTTCTGTCGTTTTGGAAGAAATCGAACAAACAGTTACGAAACCAGAGAAGAAACAAACGGTAGGAGGAAAGTCTTTCGCTCAGAAGGTAAAAGCAACGGTTGGTTCTTTCATGGATGATCTTTTCAAAGACCCAGGAGCACAGGATAGCGATAAGATGTAATGCCTTACCTCATAAAGCATCGCTTTTTATTTGAATTGAAAATAAAATTAACAAGAAATTAAAAATATAGGTTATGGATGACGTAATACACATAGGCATGGGAATCGGAGAGATTACAGCCGAAAAACCAGTGATAAAGGTGATTGGCGTTGGTGGAGGTGGTACCAATGCGGCTAATCACATGTATGATTTAGGTATCAATAATGTCGACTTCGTTGTTTGTAATACAGACAATCAGTCGTTGCTCAACTCTCCTGTACCTACTAAGATACAGTTGGGTATGGACGGACTTGGTGCTGGTAATGCGCCTGAAAAAGGACGTGAGGCAGCTAGCTACTCTTTGGAGAGAATCAAGGATTTATTACAAGACTCTACCAAGATGGTGTTCGTAACCGCTGGAATGGGTGGTGGTACGGGAACAGGTGCTGCTCCGCTTATCGCCAAGACAGCAAAGGATATGGGTATCCTTACGATTGGTATTGTCACAATTCCATTTAAGTTTGAGGGAAAACGTCGTATCAACCAAGCCTTAAAGGGAGTGGAGGAGATGCGTAAGTGTGTCGATTCCATTTTGGTGATTAGCACGGAACGTATTAGCAAAATATATCCAGACTTCACATTGGAAAAGGCTTTTGCCTTTGCAGATGATATTTTGGCAACTGCGGCAAAAGGTATTGCAGAGATTATCACATTGCCTGGTTATATTAACGTTGACTTAGAGGATGTGAAGACCGTCATGACTAATAGTGGATCTGCCGTGATGGGTTCAGCCAAGGCTTCAGGAAAAGATAGAGCATTGTCGGCTATCCAAAACTCATTGGATTCTCCATTGTTGCTTTCTACCAATTTGAATGGAGCTAAAGATATCTTGTTAAACATTGCGTATGGTGCAAATGGTATCTTGGTGGATGAGTTGATGACAATCACAGATTATTTGCAGGATGAGGTTCAATTTGATGAAAACCAAATTATCTGGGGTGCCACTAAAGATCCTAAGTTGCAGGATGACGAGTTGTGTATTACAATCGTGGCAACAGGCTTCCCTGAGAGCGAGATCGATGCAGCTATCATTGGTTCTAAAAATGATAATGCAGCAACTTACGGAGGCAAAATCAGAACAATCAGTTTGGATGACAGCCATTCTGATGGTAGACCAAATATGAATGGAGGTGGTCAGTGGCAGAATGGTGTGCCACAATCACAACCATACGGAAACCCAGGTCAATCATACGGTCAGACATACGGCAATCCTGCGCAATCATACGGTAACCCAGATTTAAGACAAGTGGGTGCTCAATCCTATGTGAGTGCGCCTGCAGCTAACAATCCATCCGATGGATTGTATTCAAAGTATTATGATTCTCCTGCGACTCAAAAGATGAATAAACCGACTACGGAAACAGTTGAGTCGCTTCCACAACAACCTATCATGTTTGAGGATGAGGATAACGATGATGGTCCGATCTCAAACTTGAACAGTTCTTCATCTTCCTACGAGTCTTCTCGCTTCTCTTTGACAGACGAGAATGGATTGAATGATAAGAATGATTTCCTTCATTCAAATGTAGATTAAAGGTGTGTTTTATAACTAGTAGAAAATAACTTATTAATTCGTACAGATATGGCTTTATTTGATCAAGTAAATGACGACATTAAAAAGGCTATGCTAGCAAGAGACAAAGTCTCTTTAGAGGCATTGCGTGGTATAAAAAAAGAGTTTTTAGAGGCAAAAACAGCAAAGGGAGCTAACGATCAGCTTTCTGATGAAACAGCTATCAAGATCCTTCAAAAGATGGTGAAACAAAGAAAAGAATCGGCTGCCATCTTCACAGAGCAGAACCGTCCTGAACTTGCTGAAGGCGAGTTGGCTGAGGCTGCTGTAATTGAGAAATATCTCCCTGCTCAGATGTCTGACGAGGAGTTGACCGCTGCCATCAAAGAGATCATTGCTGAGGTGGGTGCTACATCTGCTAAAGAGATGGGTAAAGTGATGGGTGTGGCTTCTAAGAAATTAGCTGGTAAGGCTGAAGGAAAAGCTATCTCTGATAAGGTGAAGAGCTTATTGGCTTAATATAACCCTGTAATTAAATTATGGCAGTAAAAGATTGTATCAAACCAGCCTTCCTGCGTCCGAAAGACAAGGTGGCTATTGTTTCGCCTGCAGGTGCAGTGGATCCTGCATTGATTGATGGTGCTTGTGCTACGTTGATCTCCTGGGGATTGGTTCCTGTTGTGGGAGCCTATGCAAAAGGTAAATATGGACGTTATGCTGGTACAGATGAACAACGTTTGTTTGATTTGCAACAAGCGATGGATGATCCTTCTATTGCTGCTATCCTTTGCGGACGTGGTGGTTATGGGGCTCTTCGTATAGTTGACAAACTCTGTTTCAAGGGCTTTGCTCAACGTCCTAAATGGTTGATTGGCTTCAGTGATATCACAACTCTGCATTCACGTTTTGAGAAAGAAGGATTCGCCTCTATTCATGGTGTCATGGCAAAGGCCTTGGCTCATCAGAATGATAACAAAAAAGCGGTTTCGACACTGAAAAACATGTTGTTTGGAAAGGAGGTCTCTTACAAAGTTGCCAAAGGAAAGAAATACAACCGAATCGGTGTAGCTTCTGGTGAGTTGGTGGGAGGAAACCTCTCTCTATTATATGCTTTGACAGGAACTTCGTATGCTATACGTCCGGAGGGTAAAATCTTGTTTATCGAGGACCTGAGTGAACGTCTATATCATATTGATCGTATGGTTCAGAATTTGCGTTTGGCAGGTGTTTTTGATGGAATAAAGGGTTTGGTGTTAGGACAGTTTGCCGATATCGAACCAGATCGTTCTATGAATCAAACGTTGGAAGAGATCTTTTTGGCGGCAGTGGGAGATAGAGATATTCCTATTGCGTTCGGTTTCCCATTCGGTCATGTGACGGATAATCGTGCGCTTATGCATGGAGCGCCAGTGGAACTGAAGGTGAGAGAGGAGGGGGCTGAACTCTCGTTTATTGGTTGATAGTTTTTGTGGCTAAAATATAGGTGGGGTGATAAAAACCCACCTATAAATATTTCATCAAAATTCTATATGCTTTGTTGCTGATATAGTACCTCCTTCGTCAAAGGTTATTGAAATTGTTAGATTGAAATTGTGGGTGAGAGTCGGTTTGGGCAGATAGAAGCCTATACCACCATACCAAAGACTTTTTTCATTTTTTGAAAAATCTTTAAATGGTTTCTCTACATATTGACAGTGTTCCATATTTTTAGGGTAATCATTTAATACAAACTCGCCCCATGATTGTATTCCGACAAATAACACATCACTTAAGTCATCACCTGCATGATGGGCTTCGTCATAATCCTTGTCGGCAATAATTGAAATGTTTTCTATAGGATATGCAATAGCATAGCCCAAATAGTATGTTTTCCCCCACCATGTAGTGTCATGGTATTTCTTTACAAAATAGTCGTACATTGGATGTTTGTTTTCATTGTCGTTCGGTGCTTCTCCAGACAACACATATTCTCCATCCAAACAGAATCCCACCAAAATGGAATCCTCTCCGATAAAATTCCATGATAAACCTATAATAGAGTCAGGCATTATGTATTTTTGAATGGCATGATTGGAATACCATGTTGCTTCTGGTTCTTCCTGATTCTTACATGATTGTATAATTATAGTTGTGAAGATCAACAACAATACTTTTGATATGGTGAGTTTGCGCATTATTTCCATGCTATGTGAATTTTATGATTATACTTATAATTACTAATGGATGTGCCTTTCTGTGAATCAAACTGGACTGCATCTACGACATTAAAGCAACCTTCGGCAAAATATCCGTTATTATTCCCGTTCCATCCCCAATTGATATGCAATAAGGAATTTTTATTTTGTTATATATTCAATTGTTGAATTTACAAAAATAAATTTTTTTTCAATAAATCATACGTGTGTTTACATGCCGTGCCTATGATATACCACCCCTTTGGGGTTGGTGGCGGAACGTTACGGTACATTGCCACGTAATCCGATTTTTATTAATCATCAAATCTATTGAATGATGCACCACCCAAATTCCGAAGGAATGTAACGCTATAGGCAGGGGTGTTAACCCCTGCGTAATGGATGACCGATGATGAATGTTAGCCCCGGCGGGGCGACACTGCAGGAATTATGTGTCACCCCTCTGGGGTTCCATTACCGCACGATCCATTTTCATACACGGGTTAACACCCGTGCCTGTGATATACCACCCCCTTGGGGTTGGCGGCATCGCGTTACGGATTGGGAGTTCGTTGTCCCAAAATTGTTTCATTAATGCGCACGACAGACTACGGATGCGACATGCCAAGACAGACGCGGCACGCCACCTCCCTACAGCGGTGCCAGAGGCTTTTATTTACTATTCCTCAGTGTGCATCACTCTCCACCCAATAGGTATTTTGTCCTCTTCAAACAATTCTATAAGGGATTCGGGACAGATGAAGGTGCCAGTCGGAGCAACATTGGAGAGCCAACCATCCGTAAATGAAGGATTAAAACAATCTAACATAGTTTGATGATACCTATACCAGCTATCGAAGCAAACCTTTATGGAGCAAAGGTTGATACAATCTTTGAACATTCTTGTATAACAATATTCGGAGAACTCCGTGGCAGGCAATTCGGGGGCTTCTTTCAGACTGATGCAACTATCGAACATCTCTGTGTAACAATCTGCGTACAACTCCGTGGCGGGTAGCTCGGGCGCTAGTTCCAAGCTAGTACAACCCTTGAACATTCTTTTATAGCAACGATAAGATATGTTTGTACAATATAGTGAGGGCGCTTTGACAAGACTGGTGCAACCTGCGAACATCTCTGCACAGCTTTCTCCGAGCATTGATTCGGCGTACAAATCTGGTACCTCTGTCAAGCTCGTGCAATTGGCGAACATCCGCCAGCAGGACCCTTCTCCAAACCGTGTGACTGGTAGTGCAGGTGCTTGGGTGAGACTAGTGCAGCCTGCGAACATGTGCGAACAACTTCCCCAGTCCATTTCTTTGGCGTACAGATCTGGTACATCGGTCAGACTTGTGCAGTTCGAGAACATACTACGATAGCAAGCATCTGCCAGTTTGGTGGCGGGTAGTTTCGGCGCTTGGGTGAGGTTGGTGCAACCTGCGAACATGGCGTAGTAGCATCCACTTTTCATTGAATCGGCAGGTAGTTCAGGTGCCTGAATCAGGTTGGTGCAACTGGCGAACATTGCCCAATAGCAACCTATAGATAGTTTCGTGGCGGGTAGTTCAGGCGCTTTGGTCAGGTTGGTGCATTTCCAAAACATATCGAGGTAACACTCCACGTCCAGTTGGGTGGCAGACAATCGGGGCGCCTTGACAAGGCTAGTGCATTCCGCGAATAGTCTATTAAAACACCATTTGCAAGGAATAACCTTACTATCCCCTTTGTTGTCTATCAGACTCATCACGCTTCCGCTGGCGGCGATGGAACCAGTCATGGTGAATGAGGTGTATATATATCTACCATGGGAGAACCCACTGGGATTATTCCCTTTCAACAAAGCCATGTCCCCTTTCTTTGCCAATATAACTACCGTGTTGGTGTCGAGCGTCATCCATCTCTTCCCCTTGTCCAAAGAGTATTGAACATTAGGGTTGTTGCTCCCTACGTTTATGATACCGAACGCAGAACTATCCGCCTCTGCCGTGAAGGTGAGGTAGTTGGCGGCATGCAGGGCGCTGGTGACGCACAAAAAGAGCAAGATGAGGAGTTTCTTTGTCATGTGTTCAATTGTTGATTGTACAAATATAAATTTTTTCGATAAAAATTAATGGGAAAATCATCCGTTTTGAGACCATCCCATCGTAGAGACGCACGGCCGTGCGTCTCTACACGCGACCTGCACCCTACACGCACACCCTCCTCAATCATGAATGTGCGTGCATTTAAATCGTAAATCGTAAATTGTCAAATCGTAAATCTGTTTAGGCCCTTCAGGCCTATAATGCACCGTATCCGATGAATTTCCTAACCCAGGGCGATGCCCCGGGCTATATCTGTTAAGGCCTTTCAGGCCTATGCGCCCCCCTCGATGAAAGCATAATTCTTAATTCAAAATTGACTTCGTCGAACTGACGTTTCTTAATTCTCAATCACCTTCCACCTATAGGGTATTTTGTTCTCTCCGAACTCCTTCGGCAACCCTTTCGGGCAGATGAAGGTGCCGGTTGGGGCGACGCCTTCGAGCCAAAGAGTAGTATCCAATCCTTCATGTGGGAAATGCATTGAAATCATGGCGGAAATCACTTTAGAACGAGGATCATTGGAAGAAAACAATAATGGGCAGGATCTAGGATCCCACTTGCGGGAGTATAATTGTCTGTATTTTCCCCAATTTGTGAAATTGACTTTAATCTCGGAGAGATTACTACATTCCCAAAACATCATTTCGTAACAACCATCCGCCAATTGCGTAGCAGGCAATTCGGGTGCTTTGGTTAGGTTGGTACACTTGCGGAACATACAACTATAACAAGCTTCCTGCATC